>NC_015656.1:1971666-2300277 GCF_000177615.2 Candidatus Protofrankia datiscae
CCATGCCACGGATCGTGGTCGGAGACGATCTCGATGTCGCGCCAGTCGCCATGGGCCAGCGGCAGAGCGCGGCAGGCGAACGCCTGGCGGACCACCGGCACCCGGTCGGGGTCGAAACCGAACAGGTACGTTGCGGCCGCGTCGACCGCGGCTGGTGTGGTCCCGCAGGCCAGTAACCGGGCGGGCAGCGGGTCGGGGTTCATCGGGCCGTTGCGCTGCCCGGCGATCACCCCGTCCACGATGACGATGTGCCGCCGGTCCGGATCGGGGGTGTCGGCCACGGTGCCGTCCGGCCGGCCGTATTCCAGGATCTTGTTCAGGTCGAGGCACATGCGCCACACCGTGTCGTTGCCCCACCAGTTACCGCTGCGTACCACGGTGTCACCGTCCCCGAACAGCTGGCTGCCGCCGTGGCGGGCCAGCCGCAGCACGCCACCGCCCAGGTGGGGGGAGAGCATGGCCACCCGGCGCAGCCTGGTGGCCACGGCCCGCTCGAGCGAGTGCCGGGAGCTGCGGCTGGGATGCTCGTCGCCGCCGGTGTCGGGCCGGCCCTCGGTGTGGTGCGGTAACCAGTTCTTGTCCGCGTTGATCCCGACCAGGTTCTTCAGGGCGAGGGTGATCCCGGCCTTCTTGTGGCTTTTCAACTTGGGGAGGTTCACCACGAGGTCGGCCCGCAGGGCCGTGCCGGAGAGCAGGTACTCGTGCCGGCCGCCGCTGTGGTGGGAGTTCACCACCCGGCTGTCGTAGTCGGCGCCGTAGTAGCGGCCCGCTCCGCCGTGGTCGGCGAACTCGCTGGCCGCGGCGAGGTCGAAGGCGATCGCGCCGCCGGGGTCGCCCGGCAGGCGGCGGCGGGCCACGACGACGTCGTCGACCGTGGTCCACTCCTCCTGGCGCAGGTCGACCAGGTCGAGGCGCAGCCCGCGCTCCCGGTAGAACCGGCGCAGCTCGTCCAGGCCGAGCACGCTCACGATCGCGGCGAAGGACGAGTCGGTCTGCGGTGCGTCGGCGATCACCACCCGGCCGGCGCCCCCGACCGCGGCGAACGCGTAGTCGGCGACGGCGCGCACCACAGAGCCGTGGGTGAGCACGTACCGCCAGCCCTGTGGATCCCGCGGGTGATGCTCACGCACCAGGTTGGGCTTGAGCACGACCGTCCCGCCCGGGGGGACGACATCGGCCAGCGGGTTCCAGCGGGCGGTGTCCACGTTCGCCGTGTCCAGCCCGGCCAGCGCCAGGGCCCGGCGGACGCCGGCATACACCGGGTTCGCCGCCGGGCCGAGGTGCCCGTGCGCGTACTCGGGATACGCGGTGTCCGGGGAGAAGGGCACGACGTCGGGATAGGACGCGGTCCGCGTCCGTGTGACCGCCACCCGGTACGGGGTGGCAGTGCTCTCGAGCATTCCCGGCATGTCCGGCCTTATCGGTAGGAGTGCCCTGGCAGTGGAGTGCCGCCACGGCCGAGGCGGTCGGGTATCGCGCGTACCGGTCCTCGAACGGATGGTCGGTAGATAGCAGACGGTGACGTATCTAAGCTAAGAGTAGCGACTCTACTACGGAATGCGAGGACTGGGCTGGGTGCGTCGCATCACCGGAAGGCCCACCTCCCGGTCGGACGGGTCAGGCTCCCTGGCCCGGATGGGTGAGGACGGCCTTGATGGTGGCGGCTCGCCCGAGCCAGGCCATCAGCCGGGCGCTGGGCTCCCAGCCAGGCTTGAAGCGGTTCACCCGTCCGACCACCCCTCGGTCCGCGAGCTGGTGAGCGGATCGGACGGCGGGCGGTCCGGCAGCCGGCGGACGGCCGGGCGAAGCATCCCGGTGGTGTGCTCCCTGCCGCCTGCGCCGGAGGTAGTCGCGTGCGGCCACCGCGAATCCGATCGGCGTTTCCAACGGGAGCTCGCTCGTCCACACCCGACCGACCGCCAGGCCCGCAGCGGCGGCGACTGCCGACATTCCCACGGCCGACGGGAACGCCACATGGTCGACCTCCTTGAACATCGACCACCACGGCCCGACGACGCGGGGCACGATGCAGGACGAGTTCGGCGTCGAGATGAAGATCGCGCCGTTGGGTGACAGGCGCGTTCGCAGTGCCTGCAGGAATCCCTGGATGTCGTGGATGTGTTCCAGGACGTTGATCGCAACGATCGCGTCGAAGGTCTGGCCGGGCGGGAGGTCCGACAGCGCTGGGTGGACGGTGCGGATCCCCCAGGCAGACGCTATGTGCGCGCGGTGCGCCGGATTTGTTTCCACGCCCCACACCTGTCGGCCGGCGTCCCGGGCGGCGGCCAGCAGATGCCCGGAGCCCGGTCCGATCTCCAGGACGGTCGATCCGGCCAGGCCGATCGTCCGCCAGAGCTCGGCACGCGGCTGGTTGCCCGACACTTCGACGGCGCGGGGGATCAAGGTCGAACCGTCTTCCGCTTGTTTGTGGAGATCCTCGAAGTCGGCTGCAGAGATGTCACGGAAGATCGATCGGCAGGTGTGGCATCTGGCCCAGACCGCCGCGTCCCGGCTGCCGTAGTACCGGGCGCCACAAGCGTCGCAGAAAGGGCATTCTCTGGTGATCACAGATGTCTCCCCGGGTGAGCGGAGGGTGGCCGGCGGTCATGAACGCCTGGCTCGGGAGGCCGCGCGTCGCGGGCCAGGCCACCGAGCACCAGAAATGTCGCGAAACGGGCGTTGTCCGGTGCTCGTGGAGTTGTTCCGGACGGTGTTCCGGCGTGCCGTCAGGCATTGGGCCGTCTGCCGTCCCTGCGAGCGACGACCAGAATGTTCTGGGTGAACAGATGACCTCGTAACACACCGGTCTCTGCCGCGAGAGCGACGGAGAGCGACCCGCTGAGCGCTCGCCAGACCGCCCAGCGCAGCGCACTGCGCGCGCCGTGGACGATCGGTTCACAGGGAAGAATCTCGACGTGCGTGAAGCCGACGGTCCGGGCCACCTGGCGGGCGCTTCTGGCGGTGAACGCGGTTTCGTGGGTGAAGTCACCGTGTTGGTAGTTTCCGCCAAACGGGCTTACCGCGTTCGGTACTCGTGCGATGAGCACACCACCCTCACGCAACCCGGCATGGACGGCATCGCAGACAGTGAGCACCTCGGGCTTGGTCAGATGCTCGAATAGGTCCGTGGCGATTACTGCGTCAACGCCGCCCGCAGCCTGCAGTACGCTCATCGCGTCACCCACATCGACCGCGTGGCCGAGTCCTGCCCGGTGGGCGAGTTCCACTTGTTCAGGACTGATGTCGACGCCTCGTGCCCGAAGGTAGCCGGCATCGAGGAGCTGTCGGACGATGGCCCCTTGTCCGCAGCCGATGTCAATGATGTCGATATCGCGGTCCGCTGGGAGGTAGGTCAGGATTTCCCGGCGGAAGACCAGGCTGTCCGCCGTGGAGTCCCTAACACCGGCGTGCGTGGTGGCGTACCTGCCGTACATACGGTCTCGTAGGTTCGTGAGCCTGGCAGGGACCGTGGCTGTCGAGTAGTCGGTCATCGCCGTTGTCCTTCATCCGTAGTGGCAGGCCGGTCGCTGCGGCCTGCGGCGAGCGCGAGCGTGGCCCAGGGCGCCGAGTCGACGGGTTCGCGCGTACCGGCGGGATGAGAGGCATCAAAGATCCGATAACCGTGTTCGGTGAAGATTTTGGTTACCTGGCCGGCATTGGCCGGGGCAACTTCGCAGATGATGGTCGGCCGGGTCTCGCGGAGCAGTCGGAGACCGCCTTCGAGGACCAGGCGCTCGGCTCCCTCGACGTCGATCTTCAACACATCGGGGGCCGGGAAGTGGTCGAGGAGCGAGTCGAGGGTGATCGTCGGCACGACCTGGACGGCGCGTACGCCGCCGGTCTGGCTACTGCCGAATCCTTCGATGTGGTTGGTGGCCCGGTTGCGCGCCGCGATGCAGAACCTGCTCACACCTGGATCAGCCGCGACCGCTACCGGTAGGACGTCTATCCCGGCGCGTTTCCCGGGCAGTGCTGTCGACCGTCGCAGCAAGTTGACCATGACCGTGTCGGGTTCGACGGCGAGTACCGTTCCACCGGGGCCGGCCACCGCCGCGGCGGCGAACGCGAACAGCCCGGTGTTGGCTCCGATGTCCCAGACCGTGTTGCTCGTCCGGATCACTTCGCGGACAAGGCCGAGCAGTATGGGGTCGACGCCCGTGAGTCTCGGGCGCAGGTATTTCAGCCCGGCTTCGGAGGACACGTAGATCCGGGTCCGGTCGAAGGGCGCAGGCAGCCTACGGCGCAACACGATCTGGTGGGACGCACGCTCCGCGATGGACCGTAGGGAGAGCGTCGTTGTCGCGGAGTGCCTCGGCCCGATCATTGGATCGTCCGCTCGTCGGCGGCGGTCCGCGGGGGAACTCCGGCCATAGAGGCAGGCGGTGTGGCCGGTGCGGACGCCTCGGTCAGTGGACGCCTCCTGGGCAGTCGCTGCGACGCCTGTCTCGCGTAGATGTAGCCGGACGGGTCGCGCCCGAGGCTCGTTGCCGGCCGCAGGGTGTTGTCGAGCAGGACCGTGTCGAAGCCGGCAGCGGACAGGGAGGCCAGCAGGGTCAGCGGGTCGCCGAACTCCGTGTGGACCTCCATCACGACGCGGTCGACGCGGTCGAGCCATCCGGCTTCCTGGAACAGCGCGAACTCGGAACCCTCAATATCGATCTTCAGGAGGCTGGCCCTCTGGAAGCCTGCCGAGTCGAGGAGTTCGACCATTCCGGTGGTGGGAACGTCGCCGGCCCAATGGCTGGCGGCCCGCCGGCCTTCCGCGCTTGCCAGGACTCCGGTATCAGCATCGACAAGCGTGTGCACTACCCGGATGCGCTCCGCGCACCCGTTGAGGCTCGCGTGTTCCTGGATGATCGCACCAAAGCCGCGCTGCGCTTCGACGGCGAGGACCTGCGCGCCCGCTGCCGCGGCTATCAGTGAGAACAGTCCGTGGTTGGCACCGAGATCGACTACGGTGTCGCCGGGAGCGGGTGCGTAGCCGGGCCTGGCGAAGGAAACACCTCGGCAGTACATCTCCCGTGCGCCGCCGAACATGCGGCCGGGTAGCATGACCTCGACTCCCGGCATCGGGCGGAACTTCCACGGCCGGTTCGTCATGGCCCCGTCCACCGCGTTCAGGTTCCTTTGCCGGACGACCGCTGGTAGTCGAGCAACCGTGGCGGCGGTATATCGCCCCGCGGTCGCCGGGCCGGCTACAGCGGCTATCTGCCGGAGGTCGCCGCCGAGGCGGACGGCCGCAGTCTTCCAGTCCATACGCTCTCCTGCTCCCAGGTGACACATCGGTGCCAACTCAGAGTAGCATGGAAATTACGTTAAGCATTTAATGGCGGCTTCTGGCGTGCCTCGGTCGGTGCGCTTCCGCCACGATGGCCCGCGGGCTTCGGAGGCGTGCACGGGATGTCGTGCACGGGGTGGCTGGGTTGGCGTGTCGGTGCTGTCAACTCGAAGTGCTTCTCGAGCACAATGCGTAACATGAAGAACTCCATGCGTCGCGACCGTCCCGCGGAGCGGACCAGCCCGATCGGCGACGTGCTGCTACTTGCGCCGTCACGGGGACGCGGTGGCGGCATCGAGCGCTACCTTGCAACGCTTGAACAGGCAGTCGACAGGTCGGGCGCACAGGTACACAGGGTGGACCTGCTTTCTCCCGGACGCCGTCCCACGCTCGCTGCGAAGGCCGCCTTTGCCGCTCGCGCCCTGGTCGCCGCGCGGCGGTATGCGCCCGTCCGGTGTCTGCTAGTGGGGCATCCGGGGCTTCTCCCAGTGGCGGTAGCGGTAGCGGCGCTTGCGCGGCCGCGTCGCTCGTTTGTCGTGTTCCACGGCACCGACATCTGGGGCACTTCACTACTGCGACGAACATATCTCACCCGGCTTGCGCGGGCGCGCCCTTTGACCGTCAGCAGCTTCAGCGCCGGCGCTCTCCTGCCTCTCGGGGTCCCGGTGGTGCTGCCGCCTGGTATCGATCCCCGGTGGCGTCAGACCCTGGAGGAGACACCACGGCTGGCTGGTGTGGATGGTCAACCAGTGGTGCTGAGTGTCTTCCGGCTGTCGGAATGGCGTCAGAAGGGCTTGCCTGAGTTGGCAAAAGCGATCCAACAGGTTCGGAGAGGTCTCGGCGCGGTGCGTCTGGTCGTGGCGGGTCAGGGGCCGGCCCCTTCGGACCTGATCCATTTTCTGGATCGTTTTGATGACGCCGAACTGCGTGTCTCGCCGTCCGATGCAGAGTTGGCGAAGCTTTACGCGGCTGCAGACCTGTTTGCCCTGTGCACCCGGACAAGCGTGCGGCCCCCGTGCAGCGGGGAAGGATTCGGCATCGTGCTGGCCGAGGCGCAGCTCGCAGGATGCCCTGTCGTTGCGCCGTTCTCGGGTGGCTCTGCAGATGCCTATGTCGCCAGGGTGACCGGGTGGTCGCCAACTGATGAGTCCGCAGAGGCTCTTGCTGCGGTAGTACTGCAGCTGCTGTCCGACCGTGATTGCCTTGCGGAGGCTGGTGAGCGAGCGCAGGAATGGGCGCGGACGGTAACCGACCCTGATGCTTACGCCGAGCAGACCTGCCGGATACTTCTCGGCAGGGACAGGCCGTCCGGCGTTATGCCATTGCCGCGATCGGTCCCGCGCCCACGCGATGCCAGCGCCGGGCAGGCCGCAGACCCGATGCCGTCACGGTAGCCGCAGGTTGAGTGGAGTGATCCCGCTTCCGTGGACAGCGAACCTGAGGTTCGCTGTCCATAGGGAAGGAGCGTCATGGGGTCAGCTCGCCGGAAGTTCACCCAGGAGTACAAATCCGAGGCAGTAAGGTTGGTGCTCGACTCGGGCCGGTCGGTGACCGAGGTCGCGAAGAGTCTGGGTATCCACGAGACCACGTTGGGAAACTGGGTGAAGAAGGCGAAGGAGAACGGCGAGACCGAGGAGCGGCCGCTGTCGGTGTCGGAGCGCGCGGAACTTGAGGAGCTCCGGAAGAAGTACGCGCAGGCGCAGATGGACATCGCCTTCCTAAAAAAAGCGGCGAGCTTCTTCGCGAGCGAGCAGAAGTAAAGTTCGAGTTCATCTCGATACACGCTCCGAAGAAGCCTGTGTCCGCCGACGGCGCGAACACCTTTCCCGTCGACTACATGTGCAAGAAACTCGACGTGTCCCGACAGGGCTACTATGCGTGGAAGAAACGCGGCCCGTCTCGGAGGGAGAAGGACGACGCCACCTTGTCGACCATGATCAGAGCTGTTTTCGACCGTCACGAGGGGCGGTACGGCGTGCGGCGGATCTTCCACGAGATCCGCCGCCAGGGCGTCGCCGTCGCCTACAAGCGGGTCCAGCGGCTGATGGCGACGATGGGCCTGGTCAGCGTGCATCCGCGTCCCCGCCGGCCGGTGACGACGGTGCAGGCCGCGGACTCCTCATCGCTGCCTGATCTTGTCGGCCAAGACTTCGCCGCGTCCGCACCGAACCAGTTGTGGTACGGCGACATAACATATATTCGCACCTGGGATGGCTGGGTGTACATGGCCTCCGTCATCGACGCGTTCTCTCGGAAGATCGTCGGCTGGGCGGTCGCCGATCACATGCGCACCGAACTCGTTCTCGACGCGCTTCGTATGGCCGTCACCCGCCGGCGGCCACCCGGCGGCGTCATATTCCACGCCGACCGAGGCGGTCAGTACACCAGCCGTGAGTTCGTCGCCTTCTGTCGCGACAACAACGTCCGAAACTCCGTCGGCCGTACCGGGATCTGTTTCGACAACGCCGCGGCGGAGTCCTTCTGGGCCACCCTCAAGAAGGAGTTCGTCCACCTCCACCCGTTCGATACCATAGACCGCGTCCGGGCGGGGATCTTCGAATATGTCGAGATCTACTACAACCGGCAGCGGTTGCACTCCTCGATCGGCTATCTCACGCCTGTCGAGTTCGAGGAAGAATTTGACGGACAAACACTTCGTGCTGCATAGTTAGGACTGTCCACGAAAGTGGGAACCCTCCAGAGTTGGCAATCGCCGAATCGCCGAATCGCCGGGTGTCAGGATGCCTCCACAACGAGGTCGAGCCAACGAGGTCGAGCCAACGAGGGTGGTCAGGCCTTGTTGTGAAGTGCTGCCGCGTGGCGTGGCGTGGCGTTCTCACGGTCTAGTGTCCTGAGTCGTTGATTCGTGTGCAGATAGAATGGGCTGGTGCCTGGCCCGAGCGCGGATCCCATCGAGTTGTCGTCTGCTGAGCGTGCGGTGCTGGAGGGCTGGGCCCGACGGCGGAAGACCGCGCAGGCGCTGGCGTTGCGCTCGCGGATCGTGCTGGCCTGCGCGGACGGTGGGACGAACTCGGGGGTCGCGGCCGAGCTCGGGATCACCCGGGGAACGGTCGCGAAATGGCGGGAGCGGTTCGCGGTCGACCGGCTGGAGGGCCTGTCAGACGAGGCACGTCCGGGAGCGCCTCGGAAGGTCACCGACGCCCAGGTCGAGGCGGTGATCGCGAGGACGTTGGAGGAGAAGCCACCGAACGGCGATACCCATTGGACATCGCGGTCGATGGCGAGGGCCAGTGGGCTGTCGCAGTCGACGGTGTCACGGATGTGGCGGGCGTTCGGGTTGAAGCCGCATCTGGTCGAGACGTGGAAGCTGTCCACCGACCCGCTGTTCGTGGACAAGGTCCGTGACGTGGTCGGGGTCTACCTCGACCCGCCGGAGAAGGCGATCGTGCTCTGCGTCGACGAAAAGTCGCAGGTGCAAGCTTTGGATCGCACGGCACCGGTGCTGCCCCTGATGCCGGGTACCCCGCAGCGGATGACCCACGACTACGTCCGCCATGGCACGACCAGCCTGTTCGCCGCGCTCGACCCGACGTCCGGGTCGGTGATCGCGCAGACCTTCCGGCGGCACCGTCACCAGGAGTTCCTGCGCTTCCTCAAGCTGATCGACTCCTCGGTCCCGAAGGGCTACGACCTGCACCTGGTCCTGGACAACTACGCCACCCACAAGACCCCGGCGGTGAAGAACTGGCTGCTGCGCCACCCCCGCTTCCACCTGCACTTCACCCCGACCTCGGCGTCGTGGATGAACCTGGTCGAGCGCTGGTTCGCGGAGCTGACCACCCGCAAGCTGCGCCGATCGACGCACCGCTCGGTCGTCGAACTCGAAGCCGACATCCGCCGATGGATCAACGCCTGGAACAAGGACCCGAAGCCGTTCGTCTGGGCCAAGACCGCCGACGAGATCCTCGAGACCCTCGCCGCCTACTGCCAGCGAATCAACGACTCAGGACACTAGCTCACTACGTACGGCGGCAAGGTCGGCGTCCACCATCATCCCGACAAGAGCGCGGAAGCCGACGGCTGGTCGCCGGCCGAGCAGACCCCGCGCCTTGGATGCGTCGCCGACGAGCACGTTGACCTCCGCGGGCCGCAGGAAACGCAGGTCCTGAACGACGTATAGGTTCAGTCGTCTATTCCGAGTTCATGAGGACGGGGCGCCTGGGGGCCACGCGCCGCGGCCGCCGGTGTCGGGCGGCGTGCGGCCTGCCGGGCAGTGTGACCGTGTCCGTGGCGACCGTGCCGGTCGCTGCGTTTTGCGCTGTCACGTCACGGTGCTCGGGGTAGTCGGGGTGCTCGGGGTATCGGGTGTGACGTGCTCCGCCCGCTGGGCGCTGCTTCGGGTTGCTGCCGGCGCTGTCGCCGCGGTTGCCGTCGCCGCGGCGGCAGCTGCGAGGACGTGGGCCGAGGTGGTGAGGCCGAAGTCCGTCTCCGGGGCGTCATTGGTGTTGCGCAGCCGCCGGTGGAACTCGCGCACGGCCGCCTCATGCCCCTTGTCCTGGCGTCCCTGCCAGACAGCGCGGCCACCGACGGTCAGCGACCGGAAGTCGTCGAGGACGAGGTGCGTGTCGCCGGCCAGCGCCTCCAGACGCTCCTTGCCGACGCCGGCCGGGCGCGCGGAGGAGTAGACGATCACCGAGGCCGACTGATCGGCGTGCCCGAGCACGACCGTCACGTCGTCGGCGAGCAGCACGCCCCCGCGTCCGGCCGGATGCGCCCGCACCGACACGATCTCCGAGGGGTTCAGGAACGTGCAGGTGTCGACGAAGTGGCAGACCTCCCCGAGCAGCCGTCCGCCCTGGCGGCGGTCGGCGTACCAGTGCCCGTCCGTGACCTTCCCGGCCGCAACCCGGTAGATCATGGTGAGCGGGGACGTCCGGGCGTCGAGCTGTTCCCGGGCGAGCCGGGCCGCGGGTGACCAGCGCCGGTTGAAACCGGTGAACAGGACGCCGTCGGCGCCGCGGGCGGCGTCCGCCACCGCCCGCAGCTCGTCGAAGGACAGCGCCAGCGGCTTCTCGCACCAAACGTGCCGGCCGGCCTCCAGCGCCCGTACGACCAGGTCGGCGTGGGCGTCGTGCGGGGTCGCGATGACCACCACGTCGACGTCGGGATCGTCGATGACGGCGTCCGGGCTGCCGGCGATCCGCGTGAAGCCGGCGCGCTCCCCGAAGCGCCGGGCGCGCAGCCCACCGGCCGAGCCGACCGTGACGAAGCGGTCGAAGCCCGCGGCCCGGAAGGCGGGCAGCAGCACGGTGGCGGAGAAGGCGCCGGCGCCGATCCAGCCGATGCCGTAGCGCCGGCCGGCGTCCCGTGTGCTGTCGGTGTGTGCGCCGTTGTCGTGTGCGCTGTCGCCTGCGCGGGCGGCGCGGCGTGCCCCGGCCGGCCCGGGGAGAACGGGCAGCCCGGGGACCCGGGAGAGCCCGGCCGCCAGGGATGACCCTGGCAGCCGCAGCGGCAGGGACAACCGGGAGGCACCGGACGGCCCCGGCAGCCCGGACAGCCCCGACAGCCGTCCTGGCTGCCCGCGCCGGGACGGCAGGACGATGCTCTCCGGCAGTGTCCGGGAGACGTCGTAGTCGAAGCGGATCGCCAGGTATGGCTCGCTCCGGCTCTCGACCAGAGCATAGGCGGACGCGGCGTCGTCGACGGCGAAACTGTGCGTGACCAGGTCATCGACCTTCAGCCGGCCGGTGGCCAGCAGGTCGACGACGGCCTCCAGGTTGCGGCCCTCTGTCCAGCGGACCTGACCGGCCGGGTAGTCCACCCCCCAGTCCTCGTACGCCCGCTCGTAGCGGCCGGGACCGTACGAGCGGGCGAAGCGCACCGACAGTTCCCGGTCGTAGAAGGGCGTGCGGTCGAGCTCAAGCCCGACGTCCCCGACAACGACCACGGTCGCGCGGTCCCGGCACAGCGCCGGCACCCGGCCGATGAGATCCGACGTCCGGGTGGCGGCACAGACCAGCACGGCGTCCGCGCCCCGCCCACGGGCCCAGCGCAGCACCGCGGCCGTGGCGGCCTCGTCCTGTTCACGCAGAGTGAGGACGCCGGCCCGGTCGGCTGCGGCCAGCGGCAGGTCGGCGACGTCGATACCGGCCACGTCGCATCCGCTGGCCAGTGCGATCCGGGCGGCGAGCTGGCCGACCAGGCCAAGCCCGACGACCACCACCTTGGCGCCCGGCCCGACGTCGGCCAGGCGCAGCCCGTGCAGGGCGATGGAGCCCACCGTCGCGAACGCCGCGTCCGCGGCCGGTACCTCGGCAGGCACCGGCACGCACAGCAGACCGGGCACCGCCTGGACCTCGGCGTGGTTCGCCCAGCCGGCCCCACCGGTGGCGACGAGCTGCCCGGGCACGATGCCGGTCCCGTCGACCATCTCCCCGACGTCCAGCACGGTCCCGGCCGCGCTGTAGCCGAGCGGGATGTCCCCGCCGAGGCGGGCCCGTACCGCGCGGGCGGCCGGGCCGATCCCGTCGACCCGGGCCCGTTGGACCACCTGGCGGACCAGGTCGGGACGGGCCCGGGCCTTGGCCACCAGCCCCGAGCGGGCGAGCGCGGTGACCGCCCGCTCCGTTCCGGGGGAGACGATGCTCGCCGTGGTCCGGACCAGCACCTCGGTCGGGCCGATCCGCGGCGCGGGGACGTCGAGAACCTCGACCGCGCCCCCACTGACCGCCTGCACCACCTGTTTCACGTCCGCTCCACCCTCTTGGCTCCTGCCTGGCCCGGCGCCTCCGGTCGGCCTGCTGCTTCCGGTCGGCCTGGTGCCTCTGACCGGTTTGGTGCCCCTGACCGACCTGATACGTCTGGCCGGCCTGATATGCCTGGTTGGTCCGGTATATCCGGTTGGTCCGCTGTCGTCGGCCGAGCTGGTGGTTGCGGCCGGGCGTCGGCCGGCCGGCCGATCTCGATGTCCGTGTGGATCTCGACGGGCAGCTCGTGATCGACGACGTAGGCGGCGGTGAGCGCCGGCACGGTGTCCTGCCAGCCGAGCGCACGGTGCGTCGGGCGCAGCTCCCAGCGGCCCGTCACGGCGGCGGCCGGGTCGCTCCGCACACGCATGACGATCTCCCCGCTGCCGCTGCCGCTGCCGCTGCCGCTGCCGCTGCCGCTGCCGCTGCCGCTGCCGCTGCCGCTGCCGCTGCCGCTGCCGCTGCCGCTGCCGCTGCCGCTGCCGCTGATCCGGATCGTGTCGAGGCCGTCCACGGTGGCGGTCGCGGTGTGGGCGAGCGGGAAGAGGATCTCGACTCGATGACCCCGCTGCCCGGCTTCCCGCTCGGTCGCCGGGGCGGTGCGCGTCACCCGGTCGGTGAGCGTCACCCGCTCCGGCCGGACCGTGAAGGTGCGTTCGTGCGACGGGCGTCCGGGCAGGTGCCGGTAGCCGTCGTGGGACGCGGTGAGGACCGCCGTGTCGCCGTCCAGCGCCATCCGGGTGATCGCCGGGCGGGCGCGGCGGCCGGCGCGAAAGGCACCCCAGACCTCGGTCGAGTCGGTGCCGTCGACGACCAGGCTCGCGTGCGCCGTGCTCGAGCGTTCGTGGTCGCGGACGGCCCCCGGATCGTAGGTCGAGGTCGCGGTGTCGACGATCAGGGGGACGCCGTCGTACCAGAGCAGGAACGCGAGGGTGTCGGCGTGGGCATGCGCGGGCAGCGTGTCCGGGCATGCCGGCCCGACATCGGCGACGAGGTGGAAGCCGCCCGCCCGTAACACGGCGAGACCGCTGTCGGCGAGCAGCCGCGACCCGGTGCCGACGCCGGCGGTTCCGGCACTGGTGGTTCCGGTGCCGGTGGTTCCGCTGCTGACGAGTCTGCCGCTGACGGGTTCGCGGTCGCCGGACAGCAGGTGGTCCACCGCGTCGGCGGGGACGGGGTAGCCGTCGTTCAGCAGCGGCACCTCCCCGTCCGGGCCGAGTACCGTGCGTAGCCAGTCGCGCATCCGGGCGATCGCGGCCGGCAGATCGTCCGGCACTGCCGCGCCGCTCGCCGCGAGCAGGCGGACCACGTCGTCGAGGTCGGCGAGCACCTGGCAGTGGTAGGCGGGCGCCCGCTCGTAGTGACCGCCGTCGGCCAGCACCTGCCGGCGGACCTCGCCACGCAGCCTCTCGACCCACCGCCGGTGGCCAGCGGCGTCGCCGCCGGCCACCGCCAGCCCGATCAGGGCCTTGAGGTTTTTGACCAGATGGTTGCCACCGACGTCGGTCTCCAGGTGCGCCCGCAGGAAGGCCGCGTGCCGGCCGAGGTCGGCGCGGACGGCCGCCTCGGCCGCACCGCCCCGCGCGAGCGGCTCGAACAGCCCGCACAGCGTCCACGCGCGCAGGGAGGCGACATAGGGCGCCCACGCGGTGCCGGCGCCCGGCGGCACCAGCCTGTGGCCACGGCGTGTAACGAATTGTCCGCCGGGGGTCGCCGTGGCGTCCCGGCTGCTGTCGATCAGCGTGGCGGCCCGCCATGACGTGTACAGCCGGGCGAAGACGGCCCGGGCCTCGTCGCGGTCACCGTGCGCCGTCAGTGTCCAGGCCCAGTCCCAGTAGTGCAGGTGGTAGCGCCACAGCAGCGGCGCGCCGGCCTGCGCCCAGTCGAGTTCGGCCGGGCCGCCGCCTGGCACACGCAGCCGGCGGGTGTGGCCGAGCAGGGTCAGCGTCCCGTCGATCAGTTCGGCCGGGTCCGGCCAGGACGCGGCGAGGCGGCCGTCGAACGGTACGAAGGCGGGCGGCCAGCAGCCGATCTCCGGGGCGGCCAGCCGCAGCAGCCGATCGGTCGTCCAGGGGAAACGCCGGACGAAGGCCCGCTGGCCACGAAGCCGCACCCGGGCGGTGATCTGCCGTGGACGCAGGTGCCGGACGGTCCGCGCGTACCGGCTGGCCCGCGGGTACCGGCCCGGCCGCACACCCGTGGCCGCCGCGGGGGAGGCAGCGGCCAGCGAACCATCTCCGGTGCCGGCACCGGCACCGGCCGGGCTGAGGCTCGGCGCCGGGTGACCGGCGGCGCGGGCCGCGGCCGTGGCCCCACGGCCTGCCGGCGGGCGCGGGCCGGTAACGTCACGCAGGCCTGTCACGTCAGCGGCGCCCTTCGGCCAGCAGCGCCGCCTCAGCCTGGATGCCCCGCGCGAACGGCCGTGGCGCGAAGCCGAGGTCGGCGGCCGCGTCGGTGATCGGGAACGCCTTGTCCTCGGCGAGCCGGGCGATCTGTTCGGCTCGTAGCCGTGGGCGGGCCGCCAGCCGTTCGTATCCGCGGGCCACGGTGAGCGTGGCGCGCAGCGGGAGCGGAACGGTGACGACCCGGCGCCCGACCGCGGCAGCGGCCTCCGCCACGATCGTCCGGAAGGTCAGCGCCTCCGGCCCGGCGAGGTTGTAGACACGGCCGACGCACACCTCCAGCCGGGCCGCGGCCAGCACGGCGGCGGCGAGATCGTCGACGTGGACGGGCTGTTGCAGGCGGCTGCCGCCACCGGGCAGAGGCAGCAGGGGGGAGCGGCGCAGCACGGCCAGCAGGCGAGCCATGTTCCGGTCGTCCAGACCTCCGTAGATCATGGCGGGGCGCAGGATCGTCCAGTCGAGACCGCTGCTGGTGATCGTCTTTTCGGCGTCCGTCCGGATCCGCTTTGTCGCGGCCGGGAGCGTCGTGAAGATCGCGGTCGTGGAGATGAAGATCGCCCGGTGTAGCCCGGTCGCCTCGGCCGCCGACACGATCACGTCCGCGTGCCCGAAGCCGAGGGAGGCGAGGTTGACCAGGACGTCGCCCTTGGCGGCCTGGAACGCGGCGTCCACCGAGGCGGGGTCGTCGAGATCGCCCGCGACAACCTGCGCGCCCGCGCGCTCCAGAGCCTGGGCGGCCGCCGCGCCGCGGGCGAGCCCAACGACGTGATGCCCGTCCCGGACCGCGTCCGCGACCACCCGGCGTCCGAGGAATCCGGTTCCGCCGGTCACCAGCAGCCTCATGCGCGTCCTCGCTGCCCGGGGACGTCGGTCGTGATGTCAGGCGTGACGCCGGTCGTTCCGAAGGTGCTGGTCGTTCCGAAGGTGCCGGGCACGCCGGTTTCGCCGGGTACGCCGGAAGCCTCCGCCGCCTCTGCCGGCCCGCCCGCCGGCAGAGGCGGCAGGGGTATTGACAGGAGCGGTTCGGATACAGGCTGGGATGGTTCGTCTGCTGGCCGGCGCGGCTCGCCAGCCGGCCGGGACGGTCCGGGCGGTCCGGTCGCCGGTCGGGACGGTCCGGGCGGTCCGGCTGCCAGTCGGGGTGGTGGCACCGGTGGCCAGCGCAACTCGGCGGTGTCGTCCACGGGGCATGGACGTTGTCGCGGAACGGCGACCGCACGGCCCGTCACCTCCTCGAGGAGGTGACGGTAGCGGCGGGCGAGCGCCTGGCGGTCGAAACGCGCCACCACACAGGCCCGGCCCTGTGCGCCCATGGCGGCGCGCCGGGCCGGGTCCGCGGCCAGGGCGCGGACCGCCCGGGCCAGCGCCGACGGGTTTTCGGGTGGGACGACGACCCCGCCCGCCTCGGAGAGGATCCGGGCGGCCTCACCGGCGAGCGCGCCGATGACCGGCCGGCCAGCGGCGAGCAGCTCGAACATCTTCGACGGGATGAAGGTGGCGAACAGCGGCACGTCCCGCAGCGGGACCAGGCAGATGTCGGCCGCGGCGACGATGGCGGGCACCTCGTCGCGGTCGACCGCGGGCAGCATGGTGACGTTGGTGAGCCCCAGCTCGGCGACCCGGTCGGCGACCCGTCCGCGATCGGCCCCCTCGCCGACGAGGGCGACGTGCACCGGATCCCGGGCGAGTTCGGCCGCGGCGTCCACCACCGAGACCAGCCCCTGGGAGATGCCGTGGGCGCCGATGTAGAGGACGAGCGTGTCACCGGGGCGCGCGCCGAGCCGGGCACGCAGCGTCCGGGACGCCGGCTCCGCCGAGGGGGAACCGGCGGGGGGCGACGCGGCCGGCGGGCCCAGCGGCTCCGTTCGGGACGCAGGCTTTGCCTCGACCGGCGATTCCGCCGCGACCGGCGGTGCCGGCGGTGCCGGGAGGGCTGGCTGGGTCGGCGGTGATGGCGGGGCCGGCAGAGCCGCCGGTGCGGCCGGGCTGAACCGGCTCAGGTCGGCTCCGTTGTGGATCGTGTGGACCTTGCCGGCGGGAATGCCGCGTCCGACGATGTCGTCCCGGAAGCCGTCGGTCACGGTGACGACGGCGTCGGCGGCCCGGTAGGCGGCCATCTCCAGCCGTTCGAGCGCGGCTATGACCCGGCGGTCGCGCAGCACGCCGAGCTGTACGAAGATCGCCGGCCACAGGTCGCGGACCTCGACCACCAGGCGTGCGCGCCGCAGCCGGGCCAGCAGCCACGCCGAGCCGAGCGGGAAGAAGGTCGGGGACGAGACGACCACCACGTCGGCCGCCCCGGCCGCCCGCCCGCCCAGCAGCACGCTGGTCACCGTGAACGACAGGTGTGACAGGGTCCGGCGGGCGATCCCCTCGTTCGGGGTGGCGTACAGCCAGGTCCGTATCACCCGGTAGCCGTCGCGTCGCTCGATCCGCCGCCACGCGCCGCGGTACTCCGGCGGCACGACGCCGGTGGGGTGGTTGGGCATCCCGGTCAGGACCGTGACGTCGAGGCCGTCCGCAGCCCAGGCCCGGGCCGTCTCGGCGAGGCGGGCCTGCGGGGCGCCCACCTCGGGCGGGAAGTAGTGGGTGATCAGGAGTACGCGCAGCGGCCGGCGGCCCGCGGTATCGGCCGCCACTGTTGGTCCTACCGCTGCTCCTGTTGGTCCTGCTGGTCCGGTCACCGCAGCCACCTCGGCGCTGCGCACGCGATGTGGGCGAAGTTCACGGTTGGCTCCCAGGTGCGAGTGAGTACGAGCTGGCTAGGAGATGGCTACGAGATGGCGTGGAAAACGTGCAGTCGGTACGACAGAGCTTATCGTAGTCGAACAGATACGATCCGTGTATACACGTCCGGCGTGGCGCCGATATGGTCACCTGGAGTAATTACATCTGGTGGGCCGCTGGATCCCGTGGATCCCGTAGGCAGTGGCTCCCGCGGGTAAAGGAACCCCGCGGACAGCGGGGCCGGCCGGCGGTGGATGCGGTGGCCGCCAGCCCGGCCGCCAGCCGATCCGACCGCCAGCCGGTCCGGCGGCCGGTCCGACGCCTCGAACAGGGAGTCCTCTCGTGCATGTCCTCTTCGTTGCCGGTGCCCGGCCCAACTTCATGAAGGTCGCGCCGGTCCTGGCCGCGGCCGTGGAGCGCGGTGCCGCCACCACGCTCGTACACACCGGTCAGCACTACGACGCCGCGATGAGCGGGGTGTTCTTCGACGAGCTCGGCCTGCGGGCCCCCGACCACTTCCTCGACATCGGCTCGGGCAGCCATGCCGGCCAGACCGCCGGGGTCATGACGGCCTTCGAGCCGCTGCTGGCCGCCGTCCGCCCGGACGTCGTCGTGGTGGTCGGCGACGTCAACTCCACGCTCGCCTGCGCGCTGGTCACGGCCAAGTCCGGCATCCCGCTGGCGCACGTCGAGGCCGGGCTGCGCAGCCGGGACTGGTCCATGCCCGAGGAGGTCAACCGGGTGGTGGTCGACCGGGTCTCCGACCTGCTGTTCGTCACCTCGCCGGACGCTGCCGGCAACCTCCGCCGGGAGGGCTACCGACCCGACCAGATACACCTCGTCGGCAACGTCATGGTCGACACCCTGCTGGCGAACATCGAGCGCGCGCGGGCCCGGCCGACTCTGTCCCGGCTCGGGCTGCACGCCGGCGGGTACGGACTGGTGACCCTGCACCGCCCGGCCAACGTCGACGACCCGGACGTCCTGGCGGGGCTGCTCGGCGCGCTCGGGAAAGTCGCCGAGCAGTGTCCCCTGGTGTTCCCCCTGCATCCCCGGACCCGGGCTCGGGTCGAGGGGCGGCTGCCGGCGGGGGTGACCACGCTCCCGCCGGCCGGTTATCTCGACTTCCTCGCCCTGCAGGCCGGCGCCCGGGTCGTCCTGACGGATTCGGGCGGAGTCCAGGAAGAGACAACCGTCCTGGGCGTCCCGTGCCTGACGCTGCGCGACACGACAGAGCGCGCGATTACTGTCACTGAAGGTACCAATCAGGTCATCGGTACCGATCCCGAACGGGTTGTGGCGGTGGCGACCGAGGTGCTCGCCCGCCCCCCGCGGCCACGGCGTCCCGCGCTGTGGGACGGACGCGCCGGTGAGCGGATCGTCGAGATCCTGCTCGCGGGCGACTACGGCGGCCACGGACGCCGGCCGACCGACATCACCGCTCAGACCGCTCGGACCGCTCCGCCGAACGCCGCTCCCGCGACCCCGCGGAGCGTCGCAGCCCGGGGGAGGTGAGCGCCCCGCGCGCCGCGCCCGGGGCGGACCACGCTGTGACCTCTCCAGCAGACCACGCCGTGGGTGTTGCTGGCCGGACTATGTCCGACGGCCGTCGAAACAGCCGTGAAATGCCTACTAGCAGGCTGAACAGCCCTGTTCCGGAAGCTGAAGTTCATCCATACCGGGCGAGTCCGGCGGGTTACTCTCGGACCGCCTGCCAAGAGCACCCAAGTCCGGATTTCAGGGGAATCAATGCCTGTAGACATCAGCGGCCGCGCCGGCCGGGATCCCGCCAGCAGATCATTAGTCCAATGGTGACGCTGTTCGTGCCCGAGCGGTGGACCCGGCACCGGGCCCCGGACGGACGCGCGACGCGGGACCGGCTGTCCCGCCGACCGGTTCGCCCGGTCGCGGATCCGATCGGCCGCCTGGTCGGCCGCGTCACCGATCCGGCGCGGCGGCAGTGGCCGTCCGCGCGCGCCGTCCTGTCATGTCCGCTCCGGCCGCGGGCTGTCGTGGCCACCCTGGTCGGCTGGACAGCGGCCTCGACGTCGCTGGTGTGTTGGACGGCCCTGTATACCGAGGCCGGTCTGTGGATGGTCCTCTCGGCGTGTTCGCTGGTTCTGGTCGTGATCACGGCGACCATGCTGTCGTTGTGCCGTACGCGAGAAAATCGCGGCGGCGAGTTCGCGGGCACCGACGAGCTGACCGGCCTCGCCAATCGGCACGGATTTCTCGGCCAGGCCGCGCGTCTGTTCGAGGAATATTCCAACGGCTGCCCGGCGCGCTGCCGGGACCCGGACCCGGACCCGAACTCGAACCAGGAGCCGGACCGGGAGCAGAAGGACGCGGGACGCCCCGGCCGCGCTTCCGGAGCGTTACTACTGATCAATATTGACCGTTTCCGAGAGATCAACAGCAGTCTCGGCCACGAGCAGGGCGACCGGCTGCTGATCGAGGTGGGCCGGCGGGTCCGCAAACTGGGACGCGCCGGCAACCTGGCGGCAAGGATCGGCGGAGACGAGTTCGCGCTGCTGCTGCGCAACACGGGCGCCGAACGGGCACAGGCCGCGGCGGCCGGCGTTCGCGACGTCCTGCGGGAGCCGTGCACGCTCGCCGGCACGCCGGTACCGGTCGAGGCGAGCATCGGCATCGCGATCGCTCCCGATCACGGCCAGGACGTGCCCGAGCTCCTGCGCAACGCCACCTCCGCCCTGGGCGAGGCGAAGAAGTCGTCCACGGGCCACCGGGTGTACGACTCGAGCTGTGCCCGGCCCGGCCCGGCTGCGGCTGCGCGCCGAACTGCGCACCGCCCTGCGCAACGGGGAGATCGAGCCGTACTACCAGCCCAAGGCCGACCTGCGCACCGGCCGCGTCACCGGGATGGAGACGCTGGTGCGCTGGCGGCATCCCGTCGACGGGATTCGTACGCCCGACACCTTCCTCCCCGACATCCAGGCCGCCGGCCTGATGCCCACCATGACCAGGCAGATCCTCACCAGGGCGCTCACGGACTGCGCACGCTGGCACGCGGCCGGAGCGCGGCTGTCGGTGTCGGTGAACGTGCCCGCGCCCGTGATCGTCGACCCCGGTTTCGTCCCCGGCGTGCACGAAGCCCTCAGCGAGGCGGGTGTCTGCCCGTCCGCGCTCTGCGTGGAGATCACCGAGGACTCCCTGATGACGCAGCGGGAGCGCGCGCAGCACACTCTCGCCCGGCTGCGCGCGCTCGGTGTGCGGGTCAGCCTCGACGACTACGGCAGTGGCTACTGCTCCCTGGCCTACCTGCGGGATCTCCCCGCGGACGAGCTCAAGTTGGACCGTGCCTTCCTGCGGGACGTCGAGCGCAGCCCCGCGGCCGGGGAGATCGTCCGATCGACGCTCGCCCTGGCGCACACCCTGCGCCTGCGGATGGTCGCCGAAGGCGTCGAGACGGCCGGGTCATGGGCGCTGCTGGCGGCCTGGGGATGCGACGAGGCGCAGGGCTACTTCATCTCGCCGCCCATGGCCAGTGAGCGGGTTCTGCCCTGGCTGCGGCAGTGGACCCAGAAGGTCCGCCCACCCCAGCAGGCCCATCCGTCCCGGCCGGCGCCGGTACCGCCGTCCGCGCCACCATCATCGGTGCCGCTGGTGCCATCGTCGCCGGTGGAGCCGGTGCCGTCACAACCGCCGCTGTCGCGAGGGCTGCCGCCGTCGCAACCGCTGTCGTTGCCGCAGACGCAACCGTTACCGATGCCGTCGTCCAGAACACCAGTTATGTAACCACAGGTAACTATGCGGACGACAGTGCCCGTGGGTGGGCGACGGCCGCCGGGGAAGATCGCTGTCTGTTTGTCGTCGGATACGCTTAACGGCCGAAAAAGCGTACTCAACGACCAGTAGGCCCGGATCAGGCCAGATCCGGATCTGGCCTGATCCGGGCCACGCTCGGTATGGACGGTTGCGGACGCCGTCTGTCGCGCTGTCCGCATCATCGGGCGATGCCGCTCGCGGCACGGGCCAGCAGCTCCAGCGGCTGGGCCAGCGCCTCGCCGATCTGTTCGGCGCACATCCGGAACGTCTCGACCGTCGATCCGATCGGGTCGGGGATGTCGTCGTCAGCGGGAGCCGCGGGGCGGCGGAGGCCGCGGCGGGCCAACGCGCGGGAGACAAGGGCCTGGCCACACATCCGGATCGTCTCCGGAGCCGGGGGCAGCGGCTCTCGGCGGAGGGGGTCGGTGGCCGGCTGGGCTCCGCCCAGGTTGCGGGCCCCGCCCGGGTAGGCGGTGTCCGGGCTGATGTCGGCGGGTGTGAGCCCGGCGGTCACCCGGGCGAACTCCCGCAGGGTGAAGGTACGGCTGACGGTCTTCGGCGCGGTCGTCACGACGGCCGCGCGGTGCCCGCGCTCCGCGCACAGCACCAGATCGGCGCTGTCGAGCAGCCCGGCGTGCAGGCGGCGGGTGGTGAAAGCACGCGGGTCGAGACCACGGCAGGCCAGGACGGACGCGGCGTGCGGGTGGATGGGCGTGCCGTCACGTGCGCTGGTACCGGCGCTGGTGACGGTCACCCCGGGTGCGGCGACGGTACCCAGCGCCTCCTGTAACAACGCGGTGGCGAGGTACTGGGCCATCGGCGATCGACACAGGTTCCCCGTGCACACGATCAGGATGTGCCACGACGCCGCGGGGCCGGCGGGCCCACCCGTGCCGGGCGTGCCGGGCGTGCGGGCGGCTGTCATCGCGGCCCGGGGATTCTCGTGATCATTGTGGTTGTTGCCGTCCGGGGCTGTCACACCGCGGGGGTGGTGTTGTGCAGGGCCTCGCCGTGCCCACTCATCTTCGGGTTCGTGGCCCGGTGCCGGCCGGGCGCGGCGGCACCGGCCCGGGGCTGTCGCCGCCTGCCGTCAAGGTAGCGGGGAAGCAGCAGATACATCCGGACGAGCAGGACGGCGGCGATGCCGGCGGCCACCCGCGCCGCCACGTCGGCACTGTAGATCACGATGCCGAGGCCGGCGGTCGCCGCGGTGACCGAGGAGACCGCGAGCGTCGCGCGGGTGTGCGACCATCCCGCTACCGTGAGCAGCTGGTACACGTGGCCGCGGTGCGGCGCGTACCAGAGCTGGCCGGAGCGCACCCGCCGCAGCAGCGTGCAGGAGGTGTCCGCGAGGTAGACCAGCAGCGGGGCGACGACGGCGTCGGGCCGCACACCGTGCGCGACGGCCAGCAGCGCCAGCACGGCGATCAGCGCGCCAAGGGCGTAGCTGCCCACGTCGCCGAGAAAGATCCTGGCCCGCGGGAAGTTGTAGGGGCCGAAGCCGAGCGCGGCCCCGGCCGCCATGGCCCCGCCGTAGGTGAGGAAGTCCAGGCCGCTGCGGTGCCCGATGACGGCGAAGGCCACGCCGGTCAGCAGGGTCTGGGCCGACGAGATTCCGTTGATCCCGTCCATGAAGTTGAAGGCGTTGGTGAAGCCGGCGATCCACACCAGCGCCGCGCAGGCGGCCAGCGGGATGACCGCGACCGGCAGGTCGGGCGGTGCCACGGCGACCCAGGCGACGATCGTCAGCGCCGCCGCGATCATCTGTAGGCCGAGCCGGCGGAGCGCGGCCACGCCGTGGGTGTCCTCGGCGAGGCCGAGCAGGCCGAACAGCGACGCCGCCACCACCACGGTGAACAGCTCGGCGGGGGCGTCCACGGCCGGGTCGATGATGGGTACCAGCATGCCGGCGAACAGGCCGAGGGCGATGGCCACTCCGCCGCCCCGGCAGGTGGGCACCAGGTGTGACGATCGTTCGGTCACGGTGTCCATGACGGCCAGGCGCCGCATGCCCGCGATCACGGCCGGTGTCGTGATCGCGGTGATCAGGAGTGCGATGGCTGCCGAAAGCGCCACGTCGTCCACCGCCTTGGGATGGTCC
This sequence comes from Candidatus Protofrankia datiscae, assembly GCF_000177615.2. GTDB lineage: Bacteria > Actinomycetota > Actinomycetes > Frankiales > Frankiaceae > Protofrankia > Protofrankia coriariae. The sequence continues at coordinate 1,994,668 of NC_015656.1, forward strand.
GGAGGGTCCTTCGCCGCCGCCGGCACGGAAAAATCATGGCCGTGCCGCTGGTGGCCAGCTGGATCCGAGTCTGATCGAAGATCGAAAGATGGCTACATTAAGTAGTAGAGAGACTACTACTAGTGTGGATCGGTGTTCGTCATGTCGCGTCCGACATCGGCATCGGCGCCATGGCGGGATGCTGGCATCGTGACCGCCGGATGTCGGTGTCGCGCCGCTCGTCCACGCGGGGGTCCGTGTCGGATGTCCGTCGGATGCCATCTGGCGGCGGCCTTCAGGTTGTGACGCGACACGGGGCATGCTTCCGCTTTGACCTCGATTCGATATGTCACTCTCTGCTTATGAATCTTTACGGAAAGCTCGTCGTGGTGGGGCAGGGCTACGTGGGTCTGCCCCTGGCCATGCGGGCCGTCGAGGTCGGCTGGTCCGTGGTCGGGATCGAGGTGGACGAAGGGCGGGTCAAACGGCTGAGCAACGGTGAGTCCTACGTGGAGGACATCCCGAGCCTGGTCGTCTCCGAGGCCATCGACAGCGGCCGCTACCGGGCGTCATCGAGCTATCAGGACGCGTCCGAATTCGACGTCGCGGTGGTGACCGTCCCGACCCCGCTGCGTGAGGGCATCCCGGATCTTTCCTACATCGAGAGCTCCGGGCGCAGCCTCGGGCCGTTGCTGCGGCGGGGAGCCACCGTGATCCTGGAGTCCACGACCTATCCCGGCACCACCGACGAGCTGTTCGGGCCGCTGCTGGAGGAGACCTCGGGGCTCGCCGCCGGGGAGTCGTTCTTCCTCGGCTACTCGCCCGAGCGGATAGACCCCGGCAACCCGAGCTGGAACCTGGTCAACACCCCGAAGGTGATCTCCGGCATCGACGAGCGGTCCCTGCGAGCCGTGCGGGCGTTCTACGACTCGATCGTCGAGACGACCGTGCCGGTGGCCTCGGTCCGCACCGCCGAGCTGACCAAACTGCTGGAGAACACCTTCCGCCACGTCAACATCGCCCTGGTGAACGAGCTGGCGATGTTCGCCCACGAGCTCGGGGTCGACGTGTGGGAGGCGATCGAGGCGGCGTCCACCAAGCCGTTCGGCTTCCTGCGTTTCACCCCCGGCCCCGGGGTCGGCGGGCACTGCCTGCCCATCGACCCCTCCTACCTGTCGTGGCGGGTACGGCGCAGCCTCGGGCGCAGCTTCCGTTTCGTCGAGCTCGCCAACGACGTCAACGACCACATGCCCGACCATGTCGTGCGCCGGGTTCTGGAGATGCTCAACCGCCGGCGCAGCGCGGTCAACGGCAGCCGCATCCTGCTGCTCGGGCTGGCCTACAAGAAGAACACCGGTGACGTCCGGGAGTCCTCCGCGGTGCGGGTCGCCGCGCTGCTCGCCGGGCTCGGCGCGGACGTGCGGGCCGCGGACCCGCATGTCGACGCCTCCTGCCTGCCGTCGGGTGTCGCCCTGGTCGAGGCGGACGCCGAGGAGGTCGCCGCCGCCGACCTCGTGATCGTCCTGGTCGACCACGACGCGTTCTCCCGGGAGCTGGTGGCCCGCCGCGCCCGCGCCGTCCTCGACACCCGCTGCTGGCTGCCCACCCAGCGCTCGGGACACCACGACGCCGCGCCGCCCATAGCAGCCGAGATCGAACTCCTCTGACACCAGCCCAACGGCCGCGCCAGCCCACCAACGGACAGCCACGGCAATCTACAGCCAGGTGGATGATGGCCGAGCGGCGCTCGGTGAGTGGCGCGTACAGGTGTAACAGCTATGCGCTGGATGCGGACCGAGCAGAACCCGGAGCGCCGGTCAGGTAGCCATACGTATCCGTTACGAACGGCGTGGCCAGCGTGGCCGGCCAGGGAGCGGGGACCACGCCGGCGAGCACATGCCCATGCTGGTGCGGGAGGCGGGCCGTATGTTCCCGGGGGCTCTTCCCGCGCTGGACACGTGGACCGCCCCCTGGTCGTCCCGGCCATCGGCCCGCGCCCCGGCGGCCGACGCCTCGACCGCCGGGGCGCGGGCCGACGGGGCCGACGCGTCGCGGGCCGCGCGGCCGGCGGCTGGCCCGGTAGCGGACCTGCTCGTCGCCCATCCGGCCACCACCGACGCGGTGGCGGCGCTGCTCAGCCTCGCCCCGGCCTGGCCCGCGACTGCCACGCAGGGCCAGCCCACGCCCACCGGCCGAGGCGACGACGAGATCAGCTGGGACGAGATCGCTCGGCTGCTCGACCGTCATCCGGCGACAGCGACCGCGGTCACCGGCCTGCTTGAGCACTGACCGCAGGCCTGGCCTGGCCAGAACAGGCCCGGCCAGGCCGGCTGTCGGCGCGGCCTGGCCAGCGTCCTCGAGCCGGGGCCGACACGGTCGCCCTGGTCGAGCCGCGCTGTGAAGGCCGCGCGTACCTGTGGGACACCGTGGCCCGGCTACCGCATGGCCCGGCTATCGCCGTCAGAGTCCGCCCTGCGATCGTAGCCAAAGGTAGTATGTCGATTCCTGTAGGTTAATTTTGCTGCTGGACGTGGATGTGGGTCGGTGCGCAGCCGGTCCGTTCCGAGGCGCGGGACCCGAGGTGGAGGTGCGGGGCAGCCGTCGAGGGCCAGAAGATCACTCGTGTTCGCGTGCCTGGAAGCCCAGGAGAGGCCTGAAGAGGTGCTGGCCGAAGGGTGAGTGGCCGTGGTCGTTCCGTCCGCATGGAGATCGTGAACGCTTGGAAGCATAAAGAGGGAAGCAGGGAGGGCGGTATGGGGGTCGTCGTCGCGACGGACGTACGGTTGCGCCGGCCACCGGAGGGCGGCGTCGGGATGGGTGGTCATGCCGGGGTGGGTGGTTCCGTCGGGGTGGGCGGTTCCGTCGGGCTGAGCGGAAGCGCCACCCGGGACCACGACCGATGGGACATCCTCGCCACAGGTGGTTGCGTCGGGGTGGGCGGAAGTGCCGCGGGCGAGGCGGTGCGGCGGTCATGACGACCGATCTGTCCACCGCCGTTCCCTCCACCGCGGGCCCCGCCGCGGGTCTGGCCGGGCCGGGCCGGGCCGATGATCCAGGCCGGTCGGCGGTCGGGAGCGAGCAGGCAGGTACGTCCGGGTCGGCCGAGACACCCGACAGGCAGCCACGGACGGTGATGTACCTGGTCGAGGAGATGAATCGGGGCGGGGCGCAGCTGCGCACCGTGGAGCTGATGCGCCGGCTCGACCCGAACGAGTTCCGGTTGGTGTTCTGCTCGCTCAGCGGCCGGCGGGGCGACCTCGACGACGAGATCCGTTCGCTCGGGGGTGAGGTGTATTACCGCCGGCTCGGCCCGGCCTTCCCGCTCACCTTCTACCTGCTGCTGCGCCGCGTGCGCCCGCAGGTCGTCCACGCGTACGCGTCGGATGCCACCGGGCTCGTGTTCGGTATCGCCCGGATGGCCGGTGTGCCGCGCCGGGTCGCGCACTTCCGGGTCAGGGACGACGGGCCTGGTGACACCGCCGGCCGGCCCGGTGGCAGAACCGGAAGACCCGCCGCCGGAACCGGGTGGGCCGCAGCCGGAACCGGCTGGCCTGGTGGCAGCACTCACCGGCGGGGGCGCAACGCCGGTGCGCTGCTGCGGCACGAGGCGGGACGGGTGGCGCTCGACGCGAACGCGACCGATCTGCTGGCCGTGTGCGAGGCGGTCATGCGCGAGCTGTGGCGTCCGGAGTGGCGGGTCGACCCACGCTGCCGGGTGATCTACAACGGGCTGGAGGTCGAGCCGTTCGGTGTCGCCATCGCGGCCCGCCGGCGTGCGCTGGAGAGTGTTCCCGAAGGGACGCGCACCCCGGTCGTCATGATTCACATTGGCCGGCCGGGGGCGAACAAGAACCGGGCCCGTGCCATGGACATACTTGTCGCGCTGTGCGCGCGGGGGGTGGACGCCCGCCTACAGATCGTCGGGCGCCAGGACGCGGCGGAGACCGCGGACCTGCTCGCCAGAGCGTCCGCCGGTGGGGTGCGGGACCGTGTCGAGCTGCTCGGCGAGCGGGACGACGTGCCCCGGCTGCTGGTCGCCGCGTCGCTGCTGCTGGTCACCTCGTATCACGAGGGTCTGCCGAGCGTCGTGCTCGAGGCGTGCGCGGTCGCCACTCCGGTGCTGGCCACGGACCTGCCCGGGATCGCGGAGGTCGCCCGCCTGCTGCCCGGGATCACGATGTTGCCGCTGTCCGCCACGGACGAGATCTGGGCCGACACGGCCCGGGTACTGACCGCCGTCCCGCCGCTGCTCGAGGACCGGCGGGCGGCGCTGCGGCACTTCGTGCGCTCGCCGTTCACGCTCGAGAACTGGCAGCGGGAGCTGACGGCGGTCTGGTCGAGACCGTCTGAGCCGAGACCGTCTGAGGTGCTGCCTGAACGGCGCCGGTAGACGGGCGGATCGTCGTGCTCCGGCGGGCCGTCCAGCCGCCGTGCGAGAAGAACTCCCCGCTCGCCCAGCGGGTGACGACGTCATGGTCGGGCTGGGCGAACCGTTCGGGCAGGGCATCCAGGGGATGCCAGGCCAGCCGGCGCGGCCGGCGGGGGACGCCGGGGGCGGCCGGGTCGTGGGCGCCGGTGGCGCCGTACGTTCGGGTGACGTGGAAGAACAGCCCAAGTTGTTCTCGGTCGTCCGCCCAGTGATGCGCCACGTGTTCCAGCCGGACATCCTCGACCGTTGTCAGCAGCGCCGCCTGTTCGCGCGCCAGCCGGACCGCGGCGTCGCCGGCGGCCTGCCCCTGAAGATTTCCGGCCGGCAGCCGCCAGCATGCCGGCGACGTCTCGTCGCCGGTGGCGAGAAGAATTCTGTCCTCGGTGCGCACCAACAGGTGAACCCGCACCGGCAGCGCCGACCGGCTCATTTCGCGGTGCGCTTTTCGTGGGGAGTGTTCCGGCACGTCGTCATGGCCGTATCCCGTTCTTCCGGACACCGCCGGGCCCGCTCCTGGCACGGTGGCGTCGGTGCTGGCGGCCGGTGCCCTGGACCGGCGCGGTAAGGGTGCGGCGGCGCAGGTCGCACGACCGGGGGCTGTCGCCGTAACCTGCGCCGCCGCACCCGCTGTGCGGTATCGGCGATCCCCACCCCGGTGGGGTGAGTGGGGACGGAGGCGGGGATCGCCGATACCAGTTCGACCTCGGTGGCCGGGGCACGGTCAGCCGGCCACCGAGGAGCTCATGGCCCCCTCGGAAAGGTCCCCGGCGACGCGAAAAAGGGGCATTATCGCGCGCCGCCGGAGACCAACTTGGAGTGTGGGTGACAACCAACATCCAGCGTCTTTCCACCTCTTTGGAAGGCCGGTCGTCCGCTGAACTGTTTCGGAGCTTAGGGTGCGTCCGGCGGGTGCGTCCACTCCCAATTGTCCGGTATCCGTGACGGGCGAACTCCGGTTGTTGGCCGATCGGTGCCCGGACGTATTAGTTCGCCGCGCCGACGGCGTCCGATGGCTGGTTCCGCTCGAATCCAGAGGGTATCCGAACTCCCGGCCAGTGGGAACGTCCAGCCGTATTGTGTCCCGCTCCTGAAACCACGCACAGCGTCCCGGTGGGGCCGTAAGAGACCTCCCGGCGAATCCGTCGGTATCCCCTACTGGACGGGGAGATCCGGCCGAGACGGTATTCATCGGACGGGATTTCCGGCCCCGGCGGAATACCGGACGTAATTTTCACAACCAGATGACGATGGATGCCTGGCAGCATCTCAACAGACGGTGGGCGGGTGGTGTGCTGGGCTGTCTGGCTACCCGGATACCCGGAGTGCCTTCGCTCGGGGTGTCGTGGTGACCGGCTGTACGGCGTCGACCGGCGCGATCGGTGCCGCCGCGGCCCCACCGCTGTCGGGATCGGGTGCTCCCGGGAGCCGTCCCGGGGCCCGGCCGGTGGCCGGTGGTGACGGGATGGGAGTGAGGGGATGGTGGCAGAAAGACACGGCATGGTGTCTCTCCCGGCAGGGTACGGCGATGTGGTGTCCGCCACGTAAGGGGCCGGGGAAGGGGATATTGCGGGGCAGTGGGTATCCGTGTGACTGGTGTTACAGCCGCAGGCACCGCTGAGGGCCGATGACGTTCCGGTGGTAGGGCCGTAACGGCCGTGCGACGTAGGTGGTCGCCCAACAGTGCTGAGCAACGCCCATCGTCGATGGCCTGCGCTGCCCCTCCGTGACCGTCCTGGTCGGGCCGCGTTGATCAGCCGTATCGGTCAGGCTGTATCGGTCAGGCTGTATCGGTCGGGATTGTGGCGGTCGACGGATCGTGTTGATCGCCAGCTGATCGCCCGCCCGGCCGGGGTCAAAACATCCCGCAGTCTACCAGAATTGAAAAAAGAGTCGAGCTGGGTAGTTCTGGACACGGCAGGCGCCGATCTGTGAGGATGCCGGCCGGTGACCCTCAAAGTCGTTTAGGCTCACTGCGACAACGGAATGCATCGACGATAGAGGAGTTCCCTGACGTGGTTACGCGAGTGGGTGTCAACGGCTTCGGCCGTATCGGCCGCAACTTCTGGCGGGCGCTTCAGGCTAGTAAGCGTAACGACATAGAGATCGTTGCAGTGAACGACCTTACCGACAACAGGACACTTGCGCATCTGCTCAAGTACGATACTACGCTGGGCACACTGTCGGAGTCGGTGAGTCCCGCCGACGGCGGGATCAAGGTCGGCGACGGCTTCCTCAAGGTGGTCTCCGAGCGTGACCCGGCGGCCCTGCCCTGGGGGGACCTCGGGGTCGAGGTCGTCGTCGAGTCCACCGGCCGGTTCACCAAGGCCGAGGACGCGCGCAAGCACCTCGAGGCGGGCGCGAAAAAGGTGATCATCTCCGCGCCGGCCAAGGGTGAGGACCTCACCGTCGTCATCGGCGTGAACGACGACGTCTACGACCCGGCGAAGCACACGATCCTGTCGAACGCCTCCTGCACGACCAACTGCGTGGCGCCACTGGCCAAGGTTCTCGAGGACGCCTTCGGCATCGAGCGCGGCCTGATGACGACCGTGCACGCCTACACCAACGACCAGGTCATCCTCGACTTCCCGCACTCGGACCTGCGCCGCGCCCGCGCCGCCGCCCAGAACATCATCCCGACGACGACCGGTGCGGCCAAGGCGACGTCCCTGGTACTGCCGCAGCTCAAGGGCAAACTGGACGGACTGGCGATGCGTGTTCCCGTCCTCGACGGGTCGGTGACCGACCTGGTCGCCACGCTCAAGCGTGAGGTCACGATCGAGGAGGTCAACGCTGCGTACCGGGCCGCCGCCGAGGGCGCGCTCAAGGGCATCCTCGTCTACACCGAGGATCCGATCGTCTCCTCCGACATCGTGGGGACGGCTGCGTCCTGCACGTTCGACTCGCTGCTCACCATGGCCAGCGGCAACCAGGTGAAGGTCATCGGCTGGTACGACAACGAGTGGGGCTACTCCAACCGCCTGGTGGACCTCACCGCCCTCGTCGGCGGACGCCTGTAGGGCATCGGGGCAGGAGACCCTGATGGCCCCCGGCGGCGCGAAGGAGATCGTCGCGTCGCCCTCGGCGGTAGCTCCCCTGGTGGCCTCGGGCAGTGCGATGAAGATCGTCGCACTGCCTCTGGTCGGGTGGAGAGTTGGCGACTTCTGGTGGCCTCGGGCGACGCGACAGGATCCGACGAGATCACGGTCGCGTCGCCCGAGGCCGGTTAGGACTTCGGAGTAACGGCGTGACGACCATTGACGATCTACAGGTCGGCGGGCGGCGAGTCATCGTCCGCAGCGACCTGAACGTTCCGCTGGACCGTTCCGGCGACACACCCCGGATCACCGACGACGGACGGGTCCGCGCCAGCGTGCCCACCATCCGGGCGCTGCTGGACCGGGGTGCCCGGGTGGTCGTCTCCTCCCATCTGGGACGGCCCAGGGGCACACCCGACCCGGCGTACTCGCTCGCCCCGGTCGCCGGCCGGCTCGCGCAGCTGCTCGGCCAGCCGGTCGCGTTCACCGGGGACGGCACCGGCGACATCGCCGGCACGCATGCGCAGAAGATCGTCGCAGGGCTGGGCGACGGTGAGATCGCGCTGCTGGACAACCTCCGGTTCCACCCGGGGGAGACCAGCAAGGACGCGGCCGTGCGGGCCGCGTTCGCCGACCAGCTCGCCGGGCTGGCCGACTACTACGTCGGTGACGCCTTCGGCGCGGTCCACCGGGCGCACGCCAGCGTCGTGGACCTGCCCGAGCGGCTGCCACACGTGGCCGGGCAGCTCGTGCTCAGGGAACTGGAGGTGCTGCGCACCCTCGCCAGCGGCCCGGCCCGTCCCTACGTCGTCGTCCTCGGCGGGTCGAAGGTCAGCGACAAGCTCGGAGTGATCCGGGCGCTGCTGCCGAAGGTCGACGCCCTGCTCATCGGTGGCGGAATGTGCTTCACCTTCCTGGCCGCCAAGGGCCACGGCGTCGGCGGGTCACTGCTGGAAGCGGAACTGATCGACACCACGAAGGAGCTGCTCGCCGAAGGCGGTGACCGGATCGTGCTGCCCACCGACGTGGTGGTGGCCGACGAGATCTCCGTCGACGCGCCCACCGCCGTGGTGGCGGCCGGAGCCATCCCCGCCGGCCGCAAGGGCCTCGACATCGGGCCGGCGTCGGTGGCCCTGTTCGCCGACCGGCTGCGCACCGCCCGCACCGTCTTCTGGAACGGCCCGATGGGTGTGTTCGAGCTCCCGCCGTTCGCGGCCGGCACCCGTGGGGTGGCCGAGACGATCGCCGGGCTCGACGGTCTGACCGTCGTCGGCGGCGGTGACTCGGCCGCGGCCGTGCGCACCCTCGGCATCGGCGAGGAGGCGTTCACCCACATCTCCACCGGTGGCGGCGCCAGCCTCGAGTATCTGGAGGGCAAGACCCTGCCCGGCCTCGCCGCTCTGGATGACCGAAGGCCGCGCGACGATGTTTCTTTCACGCGGCCGGAGGCCCGGCTTCCTGGTTCGGAGGTGTGAGATGGCCGGTGACAAGAACGAGAAGAACAAGAACGAGAAGAAGCCCCGGGGGACGGGTCGGCGCACCCTGGTCGCGGGCAACTGGAAGATGAACCTCAACCATCTTGAGGCGATCGCGCTGGTTCAGAAGATCGCTTTCGACCTCAAGCCGGTCGAGCTCGACAATGCCGAGGTCGTCGTCCTGCCCCCGTTCACCGACCTGCGCAGCGTCCAGACCCTCGTCGACGGGGACAGGCTCGCGATCGGCTATGGCGCGCAGGACCTCTCCCCGCACAGCTCCGGCGCCCACACCGGGGACATCAGCGGGCCCCTGCTCGCCCGGCTGGGATGCAGCTATGTGGTGGTCGGCCACTCCGAGCGGCGCGCGAACCATCACGAGGACGACGCCCTGGTGGCGGCCAAGGCGCGGGCCGCCTACGCGCACGGGATCACCCCGATCCTGTGCGTGGGCGAGCCCGAGCCGGTGCGGGTGGCCGGTGACCATGCCACCTATGTCCTCGCGCAGCTCGACGGCTCCCTGGACGGGATCACCCTGGAGCAGGCACGCACGCTGGTCGTCGCCTACGAGCCGGTGTGGGCGATCGGCACCGGGCGGACCGCCTCCGCCCACGACGCGCAGGAGATGTGCGCGGCGATCCGGGGGCGGCTCGCCGCGCGTTTCGACGCGGGAGTCGCCGCGGTCATCCGTATTCTCTACGGTGGTTCGGTGAAGGGCTCCAACGCGGCGGAGCTGTTCACCCAACCCGACGTGGACGGCGGACTCGTCGGCGGCGCGAGCCTGGACGCGGTGGACTTCGCGGCGATCGTCCGCAGCGCCCCGCCGAGCTGACGGCGACCACGAACCGTCACCGGTTACACCGGTGACGCCGATCACGGGCTGTGCCGGCCGGCGCGGTCCGTGATCGCGATCGTTGCCGCGGGGAACAGCCGACGGACACGGCCGGCCCGGGGTGTGCTTGGGTGGCTTGCGGTGGTGGGGTGCGGTCCCACCGGGAAGGGGCGCAAACCCAAGTGGTCGCCAGGGCCATGCCGCGCTGTCGCGCGATCATCCGGGCCGGAACCGTCATGGTTGTCCTCGGCCTTCTTCTCGCCGCCTGCACGGGTGGGGGAGGCCGTCGGCAAGCCCCGTCCGACCCGTCAGGCCCACCCACGGCGATCAGTGACCGGGTCATCGCCGCCTCGCCGCGCGACGGCGGGACGCTGCGGGTGCTTGCCACCGTCGACTGCGACTCCTGGGATCCCCAGCGCACCGCGTCCCTCCACTGCTGGAACCAGCAGCGGTGGATCTCCCGGCAGCTGGTGACATACGCGCCCAGCCCCGGCGTGGTCAAGCTGGCCGGTGATCTCGCCACCGAGGTGCCGTCCTCAAAGGACCTGCGCACCTGGACGTACACGCTCCGGGAGGGGCTGGCCTTCGAGGACGGCACCCCGATCACATCCCGGGACGTCAAGTACGGGATCGAGCGGGCCTTCGCCCCGGAGTTGGCCGGCGGCGGCTCCGACGCCAGCTCCGGCGCCGGCGAGGTGGTGCGGCTTCTCCAGGACGAGAAGAACCCCTACCGGGGTCCCTACACCGATCCCACACCCGACCGTCTCGGGCTGGCCTCGGTGACCACACCGGACGAGAAGACCATCACGTTCCGGCTCAACCGGCCGTTCGCGGACTGGAACCTCCTGATGGCCTCCCCGGTCTCCACGCCGGTACCGCGGGCGCACGACACCGGCGCCGGGTACGGATCCCGTCCGGTGGCATCCGGACCATACAAGATCGAAAACTATCGTCCGGGTGAATCCCTCACCCTCGCGCGCAACCCGCGGTGGGACCGGCAGACCGACCCGAACCGCCCCGCCCACCCCGACCGCGTCGTCGAACGCATGGGGCTCGCCGCGGCCGACATCGACAGCCGCATCCTGACCGACCAGGCCGACATCGCCGCCGACCAGAGCGGCGTGGGCGCCGAGGCCGCCGCCCGGATCAGCGCGAATCCCGGCCTGCGCGCGGCCCGCACCACCAGCGAGGCCACCGGCGGGCTGCGCTACCTGGCCGTGGTCACCAAGGTCGCGCCGTTGGACAACCTCGCCTGCCGCAACGCCGTGGCCTGGGCGGTGGACAAGAGCGCACAACAGACCGCGCGGGGCGGCCCCCTCGTCGGGGGCGACATCGCGGCCACGATGCTCACCCCGCCGGTGCACTCCTTCTCCTGGTTCGACCTCTTCCCGAGCCCCGACGGCAGCGGGGACCTCGCAAAGGCAAAAACGGAACTGAACTCCTGCGGCCGGCCGGACGGCTTCGCGACCACCCTGGTCACCCGGTCGGATCCGCTCTCCCTCGCCCAGGCCGAAGCCGTCCGCGTCGCGCTCGCCCGGGTCGGTATCACGATCACCGTCGCGAAGTTCGACGACGCCGGGTACACCGCGGCAGTGGACAGCCCCGATCAGGTCCACACCATGAAGTACGGCCTCGTCCTGGCCGCCGGCGCGGCCACCCGGCCGACGCCGTACGCGTTCCTCGCCCCGCTCGCCGCCAGCGGCTCGATCCGGCCGCAACACAACACCAACGTCGCCGAACTGGCCCTGCCCGCGGTCGACCAGGGCCTGGAGCAGGGCATCGGGACCGCTGACAGCGAGGACACGGCGAGCCGGTGGACGCAGATGGACCGGGCGATCGTGGGGTCCGCCGCCTACGTCCCGCTGCTCTACGACCGGGCGCTCAACGTCTACAGCAGCCGGCTTACCAACATCCATTACTCGCCCGGGTTCATGATGACGGACTTCGCCTCGCTCGGTGTCGTACCGTAGGGCGTCATGGCGGCCCGGCGGAGGGCCACGGCTCGCACGGGCCTGATCCGACGGGCCTGATCTGATGGTGATGCGCCGTGCCGGCCGCGGGATCGCTGTGCGGTAGCTTGGCAGGATCGCCGCCAGCCAGTCCCGCCGAAAGTAGTGCAATGATCGTCCATTGCACTGCCGGAGGCTGTTGGATCGATATGGGCGACTGCGGTGCGAAGATCTTTCTTCGCACCGTCGGAGGCTGTCAGGGTGCGGGTATGGCCGGAGGGGGTGCGATCATGGTTCCTCGTGTCGGGCCTCCTGTCGCGCCGCGTGAGGATGCGGCAGGGCTGAGTGGCTTACATGATCACGGGATGACGGTACGGGAGCGGGTCCGGAGATGACTGTTGGGCTGTCGATTGTCCTGATCATCACGAGTGTGCTTCTGATGCTGCTCGTTCTGTTGCACCGGGCCAAGGGAGGCGGGCTGTCCAGCCTGTTCGGCGGCGGTGTCTCCTCCTCGCTCGGGGGCTCCTCGGTGGTGGAGAAGAACCTCGACCGATTGACGGTCATGATTGGGCTGATCTGGCTCACCTGCATCATCGGCCTCGGCCTCCTGCTCAAGGAGTGAGCAGCCGCCGACGCACCTGGATGCCGGCCCGGCTCCTCTGCCTGGTTGTCCTTGCCACGGTCGTGGCCTGCGGCGGTGGTGGGCAGCCGGCACCCGCACCGGTGACTTCGATTACACCCACGGTCACCAGTGATCCAACGGACAAGCCGGGTGGCACCCTGCGCCTGGTCACCGGGGCGATGCCCAGCGGCGACCCGGGCTGGGCGACGGACGCCGGTTCGCGGATGCTGCTGCGGCTGGTCTCCCGTCAGCTCTACTCCTACCGGGCCAGCCCCGACCCGGTCTTCACCGCCGCGCCCCTGCCGGACCTGGCCGTCGGGCCGCCGGTGGTCAGCGAGGACGGGAAGACCCACACCGTCACCCTGCGCCCGTCCGCGCGCTGGGACACCCCCGGGGTCAGGCGGGTCACCGCGACCGATGTCGCCCGCGGCATCAAGCGGTTGTGCACGCCGCCGAACCCGTCGCCCATGCGCGGCTACTTCGCCGCGACGGTCGTCGGTTTCGCCACCTACTGTGACGAACTGATGAAGACCCCGCCCGAGGGGGTGCGTGACTTCATCGAACGTCGCGGTATCGACGGCGTCCAGGTCATCGGTGACGACTCGATCGAGTTCCACCTGCTCGCTCCGGCCGCGGACTTCACCGACGTACTGGCCCTGCCCGCGGCCTCACCGGTGCCGCTGGAGGCCCTCGTCTACGCCCCGAACTCGCCCGAGTACCTGGAGAACCTGATCTCCGACGGGCCGTACCACTTCGGTAACACGCTCGGTGACGAAAGCTATCGGCTGTCGCGCAACCCGGCATGGGTTGCCTCGTCCGACGGCATCCGCCCGGCACTTGCCGATCATGTCACGGTGCGTACCGGCGTTGACGCGGCCACCGCCCAGGCCGAGATAGACGCGGACCGGGCGGACATGGCGATGGACAGCACTGTCCCCGCCGCCGACGTGACAGCGCTGGATGCTCAGGCCGACGGCAGGCTGTCCACGGACGGCCCCGGTTCCACCGTGCTGCTCACCGTCGGCCTGCACGGCCCGGCGTCGGCGGCGCTGGGCGGCGGCGGCGTCCGGCAGGCGCTGGTGTACTGCGTGGACCGCGCCGCCGTGGCCGCGGCGCTGGGCGGGCCCGTCCTGGCCACCACCACCGCGCAGATGCTGCAGCCGGCCATGACCGGTTTCCAGTCGCGCGACCCGTTCCCGACGCTGGGGTCGACGGGCGATCCGGCGCGCTGCCGGGAGGGGACACGGACCGCCGCCGACGGCGGCCCCCTGACCACCCTGGTCCTGCTCACCACGGACTCCGCCGAGGACGCCGCCGTCGCGTCGGCGCTGCGGGACGCCTTCGCCCGCGCGGGGGTGACGCTGCGGGTCGAGGCGGTCCCCGCCGCGGACTACCCGGGCGTCGCTGTCCCGTCGAGCACGGTGGGCTGGGACCTCGCCCTGACCAGGGTGACGCCGCAGTGGTTCGGCAATGCCGGGCGCAGCGTGTTCCAGCCGTTGTTGGAGCCGCAGTGGTCGGGCTCTCGGCCGGCCGACGGCGGATACCGCAACGACCGGATCGCGCAGCTGCTGCGGGACGCCCTCGGGGAGCGTGACCCGGCCGCGCTGTCCACCCGTTGGGGCGACCTGGAGCGGGAACTGCTCACCGATGCCGCGATCATTCCACTCGCGGTCACCGTCACGCCACGTTTCCACAGCGCCAACGTCCGTGGCTTTCTGCGGGTCCCCTCACTGGACGCAGCCGACCCCACCGCCATCTCCCTCGGCATCGCCTAGCCGCCCGAAAAGCCCCTCAAGCATCCCACGCCACCCGTCCTCGGGGTGGCGTGGGCAGGGGTGGCGTGGGCAAGGGTGTTGCCGCGGGTGCTCTGCCGGGCCTGTCAGGGCGACTGCCGTTCGGCGTCTGGGCAGAGGTTATGCGATCATGGTTTGTCGCGTGCTCGGAGGCCGCTTCCCAGTACTCCGGCCGAAGGGTATGCGATCATGCCTGTCGCGTGCTCGGAGGCCGCTTCCCAGTGACAGAGCGAAATCGATTGAGGATGGATCCGCGGGGCGCTCCGAGAGGAGCGGCGGCGGCGTTCGGTCACCAGGGCGGACTGTGAGGGTGACCGATGGTGGTCGGTGCGACGAGATCGGGCCTTCTCGTCTTACACTCGGTCAGGCCGGCTGGCGGCTGGGGGGCCGGATCCGGAGTCAATCAGCGGGACGAGACAAAGGAGCATGCGGACCGTGGCAGGTGGTAACGCCATCAGAGGAAGTCGGGTAGGGGCGGGACCCATGGGGGAAGCCGAACGCGGTGAGACGGCCCCGCGACAGCGGATTTCCTTCTGGTGCGCCAACAATCACGAGACCAGACCGTCGTTCGCCGCGGACGCCACGATTCCCGAGACCTGGGACTGCCCGAACTGTGGCTTCCCGGCGGGTCGTGACCGCGACAACGCGCCCGCTCCGCCCAAGACCGAACCGTACAAAACTCACCTCGCCTACGTTCGGGAGCGGCGCAACGAGAAGGACGGGGAGGCGATTCTGGCCGAGGCGCTGGCCAAGCTGCGCGGCACCGCATAGCCACGCGGCGGCATAGCCGCACAACACCGCACAGCCGCACGACACCGCACACACAGCCGCGCGGCGGTACCGCGTAGCCGGCGTGGTAGCGCACAGCCGGCGCGTGCCGTCCGGCCGGCGGGGCCTGGACACGACGATCACTGTCCGGGCCCCGCTGGCCGGCTCCGCCGCCAGAGATGAAGATCTTTACGCTGTCAGGACTGTAGACGACAGCGTTCTGGTCGGGGGAGGCTCATCCCGCTGAGACCCGGCGCGCCGGCGATGCCCCGGCGCTGACGGGCCTGGCCGCGGCGGCCCGGTCCACCAGCCACAGTGTGCGTTGCCGGCCGCGCGCCCCCACCGCCGGAATATCGGCCGGTGCCGCGCCGGAGAACGCGCGGGCCACCGCGTCCGCCTTTGCCTCGCCCGCGGCAAGGAGCCAGACCTCGTGCGCCGCCTGGATCGTGGGCAGCGTGAGCGAGATCCGGGTGGGCGGCGGCTTCGGGGAATGATGCACCGCGACGGTGGCGGTACGGGCGTGGACGGCCGAGGAACCGGGGAAGAGCGAAGCCACGTGCCCGTCCGGCCCGACCCCGAGCAGCAACACGTCGAAGGACGGGACCGCCACCGTGCCCGCGGCCGCGGCGGCCCCGGTGGGTGCGTACTCGGCGAGCAGCCGGGCGTAGGCGGTCGCGGCGGACTCCGCCGCGTCGGTGCCGGTGACAGCGCTGGTGCCGGTGGCCGCGCCGGTGCCGTCAGCGGCGTCCGCGCTGCCCATCGGGAAGACCCGGGCCGGATCGAGGGGGAGTGCGTCGAGCAGCGCCTGACGGGCCTGCCGGTCGTTGCGGTCGGCCGAGCCCGCAGGCACGAAACGCTCGTCGCCCCACCAGACGTCCACCCGGCTCCAGTCGACCGTTTCGACGAGCGGGCTGTCGCGCACCGCCCGCAGCGTGGCCACCCCGATACCGCCACCGGTGAGGACCACCGACGCGCTGCCGCGGGTGGCCTGCGCGTCCAGCAGGCTGATGACCAGCCGGGCGGCGGTCGCGGTGGCCAGCAGTTCCGGGTCGCGATGGACGATGACTTCGGGTGACGTGCTCATCAGCCGGATGCCCTGGCGCCGTTGCCCGCCGGGTTTGTCCCCGGCGTGGTGGTGACGGCCGGGTCCGCCGGGCCTGCCGTGGCTGTCGCCCCCGCACCGCCCGCGCTCCCCGCGGCACCGTTGCCGTCGGCACCGTCTACACCGTCGGCACCGCCGCCACTGTTGTCCGTGGCCCCGGTGTTCTCCGGCGCCATCGGGTCGCGCCAGACGTGTTCGCGGACCGCCGGCCGGGAGGCCAGCCCCGCTATCCCGCTCCAGGCCGACAGCGCGTCCGCGTAGGGCTCGTCGTCGTCGAGCCGGCGCAGTTCCTCGGCCAGCAGGTCGCCGAGGCCGCGTTCGGGCAGCGGCAGGGCGCGGTCGGGCCGGCCGGGCCGGCGCAGCAGCGCGGTGTGGCTGTCCTGACGGGCCAGCGTCAGCTCATCGTCGTGGTCGAAGTCGACGCGTATCTCGGTCGGCCCGCCCCGGGACACCGTCTCGGACACCGTGACCGGCACGTGCAGGCGGTCGGCGAGCCAGCCGGAGAGCAGACAGACGCTCGGGTCCGTCGGACTGCCCGCGATGGTGACCGACCGTGGCTGCTCGGTGATCGAGTCGAAGGCGGCGGCGGTCAGCGTCCGCCAGCCGGTCAGCCGCGTCCACGCCAGGTCGGTGTCGCCGGGCGCGAAGTCCACCGCGCGGCGCCGCAGCGCCGCCACCGGGTCGGGGGCCGCGGCCGCGTCGCTGACCCGGCGGTCGGCGAAGACGCCCAGCGGGTCGTAGGCGATCCGGTCCGGGGGCTCGCCGTCCCACCAGGTCACCACCGGCGCGTCCGGCGCGAGCAGCGGCAGCACCACCGACTCGGCGTGCAGGCCGAGCCGGCCGTACATCCGCATGACCACGGCCTCACCGGGGCCGAGCCGCCCGCCGATGGAGACCTCCGCGTCCAGCCTGGAGTTGGGGGCGTCCAGCTGGCGGCGCACGATGATGAGCAGCCGGCACGGGTGGGCCGCCGCCGCGGTCGTCGCCGCGCTCTCGGCAGCGCTGACGTGCTTCTCGTCCACCACGACCACCAGGGTCAGGGCCAGGCCGAAGGCGAGCGCGCCGGCCGAGCGCCGCTCGGCCGCCAGCGCCCTGACCACGTCGGTGCCGGTGGTGTCCCACAGGGTTGTCACGGTCGCCTCCAGCAGCGCCCGTCACGGGCGAGCATCTCGTCGGCGGCGGCAGGCCCCCACGTCCCGGCCCGGTAGAGGTGGGGGGCGGAGCCGGCCCAGAAGTCCTCCATCGGGTCGATCACCCGCCACGACTCGATCACCTCGGCGTTGTTCGGGAACAGCGTCGCGTCCCCGAGCAGCACGTCGAGGATGAGCCGCTCGTACGCCTCGGGCAGCGACTCGGTGAACGCCTCGCCGAAGAGGAAGTCCATGGCGACGTTGCGGACCTCCATCGCGGATCCCGGGACCTTGGAGCCGAACTTCAGCGTCACGCCCTCGTCCGGCTGGACCCGCACCACCAGCTGGTTGTGGCCGAGCTCGGAGGTGTCGGTGGCGTCGAAGGGCAGGTGTGGAGCCGGCTTGAACGAGATGGCGATCTCGGTCACCCGGCGCGGCAGCCGCTTGCCGGTGCGCAGGTAGAACGGGACGCCCGCCCACCGGCGGGTCTCGATCCCCAGCCGGACGGCGGCGAAGGTCTCCGTGCGCGAGCCCGCCGGGACGCCGTCCTCCTCCAGATAGCCCCGGACCCGCTGGCCGGCGAGCCAGCCCTGCTCGTACTGGCCCCGCACCGCGTAGCTGGCAAGGTCGTCCGGCAGCGAGACAGCCCGCAGGATCTTGAGTTTCTCGTACCGGATGGCCTCGGCGTTGAAGCTCACCGGCTCCTCCATGGCGGTCAGCGCCAGCAACTGGAGCAGGTGGTTCTGCAGCACGTCCCGGGCGGCGCCGGTCTCGTCGTAGAAACCGGCCCGCGTGCCGATGCCGACGTCCTCGGCCATGGTGATCTGGACGGAGTCGACGAAGTGGGAGTTCCAGATCGGTTCGAACAGGGTGTTGGCGAACCGCAGCGCCAGCAGGTTCTGAACGGTCTCCTTGCCCAGGTAATGATCGATACGGAACACGTCGGGCGCGGTGAACACGTCGTCCACGAGCTCGTTGAGGGCGCGGGCGGACTCCTGGTCGTGGCCGAAGGGCTTCTCCACCACGACCCGCCGCCAGCCGCCGGACGCCTCGTTCGAGGCCATCCCGGTGCGCTGCATCTGCTTGAGGACGACCGGGAACGCCGACGGCGGGATGGACAGGTAGAACGCCGCGTTGCCCGGGATGCCGTGGCTGTGCTCGAGGTCGAGCAGGGTCTTCGCGAGCGTGTCGAAGGCCTGGTCGTCGTTGAACGACCCCTGGACGAACTTCACCGACGAGGCCAGGCGGTCCCAGACCTCCTCCCGGAACGGCGTCCGGGCGCCCTTCTGTGCGGCCTCCCGGAGGACCTCGGCGAAGCTGTCGTCGTCCCAGTCGCGCCGGGCGAAACCCAGCAGCACGAAGCCGGGCGGCAGCAGGCCCCGGTTCGCCAGGTCGTAGACGGCCGGGATGAGCTTCTTGCGGGCCAGGTCGCCGGTGACCCCGAAGACCACCAACGCGCATGGGTCGGGCAGGCGTGGCAGCCGGCGGTCCCGCGGGTCGCGCAGCGGGTTGGCGCGCACCGTTGGCGTCACCCGAACTCCCCTCCTCGTTGTCGTGGGGTTCCCTCGTCTGGCTTCATCTGGTGGCTCCGCCTGTCCGGGTTTCTGGGTTGCCGTCCGTCGGGCTTCTCGTGGCACAGGTCTGTCAGGCCTGTCAGGTCAGGCAGGCCTGTCAGCCGGCGAGCGCTTCCGGCCGGCTGCCGGCGGTCGCGAGCTGTTCCCCGATCGCCGTCAGCAACTGGTTCCAGGAGTCCACGAACTTCTCCACACCTTCGCGTTCGAGCACCTCGACGACGTCGGGGAACGAGATGCCAAGGTCGGCCAGGGCGGCCAGCACCGCGTGGGCGTCGTCGTAGTACGGCCTGATCGTGTCGCCCCGGACCACCCCGTGGTCGGCGAACGCGTGCAGTGTTGCCTCCGGCATCGTGTTGACCGTGCCCGGGGCCACCAGCTCCGCCACGTAGATCGTATCCGGCAGGGACGGGTCCTTCGCGGACGTGGACGCCCACAGCGGCCGCTGCGGCCGGGCACCGGCCTTCGCCAGCGCCGACCAGCGTTCGGTGGCGAACGCCTGCTCGTAACGCTGGTAGGCCAGCCGCGCGTTGGCGACCGCGGCCTTACCGCGTAGGGCCTTTGCCTCGGCGGTGCCGATCTTCTCCAGCCGGCGGTCCACCTCGGTGTCGACCCGGCTGACGAAGAACGACGCGACCGAGACGATGCCGGCGGGCTCCCGCCCGGCCGCCACGGCCCGCTCGATGCCGGTCATGAACGCGTCCATCACCGCGTCGTAGCGGTCGAGCCCGAAGATCAGCGTGACGTTGACGCTGATACCCGCGGCGAGCGTGGCGGTGATCGCCGGCAGGCCGGCAAGGGTGGCCGGGATCTTGATGAACAGGTTCGGCCGGTCGACCAGCCACCACAGCGCGCGAGCCTCGGCCACGGTGCGTTCGGTGTCGTGGGCGAGCCGCGGGTCGACCTCGATCGACACCCGGCCGTCCACCCCGCCGCTGGCCTCGTAGGCGGGGCGCAGCACGTCACAGGCGGCGCGGACGTCCGCGGTCGTGATCGCGCGGACGGCCTCGCCGATGTCCACGCCGCGGACGGCCAGGTCACGCAGCTGCTCGTCGTAGGCCGATCCGGTGCTGATCGCCTTCTGGAAGATGGTCGGGTTGCTGGTGACACCGACGACGCTGCGGGTGCGCACCAGCTCGGCGAGGTTGCCGGTCCGCAGCCGGTCCCGGCTGATGTCGTCGAGCCAGACCGCCACGTCGGCGGCGGACAGCAGAGCCAGGGGGTCGGTCATTGTGGTGGACGTCCTCTCCGGGGGCGCTGGCGTGCTGGTGGACGGTTCGACGCTTGCGGTCGTCATGTCCATTGTGGTCGGCGCGCGATGCCGGTCAGCGCCGGACCGTGGCGGTGGGGGCAGACCCACCACTGCCACCAGTACCGGCAGGGGGCGGGCGTCCACCGTTGCCGGTACGAATGGATCAGGTGCCGGTACGAACGGAGCAGGCCCAGCACCGTTGCCGGTACCGACAGGTGTGGGCCTGCCACTCCTGCCGGGGGCGGGCCTGCCCCCGCCACCCTTGCCGGTATGGATGGACCTACCCTCTCGCGCTTCCCTCACCCCCGCGCCCGGACAGCTCACGAAGCTTGGGAAAAGTTAGCGAGAACACTGTCTTCCGGCTAATCAGCTCGATGATTCCGCCAACCGCCAACCGCCAACCGCCAACCGCCAACCGCCAACCGCCAACCGCCAACCGCCAACCGCCAACCGCCAACCGCCAACCGCGGCGGGGCCGGGTCGCCAGCACCGACCGGGAGACGATCAGGGAGATGGATCTTCTTCCGGACGGGTCGCGCGCCCGCCGCGGCATCCGGCGGCTAGACTCCGACACGTCGTAGAACCACGCCGCGAAGCCCCGGCACTCCCGGGGCCCCGAGTCCGGGCGGGTGGCCTGTGTCCCCGCCGATCGCGAGGTCGTCCTGTCCGCCCTGGCCGCGTCCACGCCGGTAGCCAGCCTGCCGAAGCCGCCCATGCCCGCGCAGCCGGCCGCCGGCGGGCGTGGCGGGCCGACCGGTCCGACCGGTCCGAGCGGCTCGCCCGACCCGGGCGAGCCGGGCAGGTCGACGAGGTCCCGGCGTCCGGTCGGGGCGCTCGCGCGCTCCTACGTCGCCCTGACCAAGCCGCGGATCATCGAGCAGCTTCTGATCACGACCATCCCGGTCATGCTGCTGGCCGAGCACGGGCTGCCCTCGCCGTGGCTGATACTCGCGACGCTGGTCGGCGGGACGTTCGCGGCGGGCAGCGCCAACACGTTCAACTGCTACATCGACCGCGACATCGACCAGGTGATGGCCCGCACCCGCACCCGGCCGCTGGTGCGGGCGAACGTCACGCCCGCGGAGGCGCTGCGCTTCGGCTTCCTGTTGGGTGTCGCCGCGACTCTGCTGTTCGGTTTCGCGGTCAACTGGCCGTCGGCGCTGCTCGCCGACGCGGCGATTGCGTTCTATGTCTTCGTCTACACCCTCGGACTCAAGCGCCGTAGCCCGTCCAACATCGTCATCGGTGGCGCGGCCGGCTGTTTCCCGGTGCTCATCGGCTGGTCCGCGGTGACCGGCACGATCGGCTGGCCCGCCGTCCTGCTCTTCGCGGTCATCTTCTTCTGGACCCCGCCGCACTTCTGGGCGCTGGCCATCAAGTACCGGGACGACTACGCCGCCGCCGGGATCCCGATGCTGCCGGTAGTGGCCTCTCCGACGGTGGTCGCCAGGCGGATACTCGGCTACTCGTACGTGATGGTCGCCACGTCCCTGCTGCTCGTCCCGGTCGCGGACACGGGATGGCCCTACCTGGTCGTGGCCGCGCTGCTCGGCGGATGGTTCCTGGTCGAGGCGCACCGGCTGGTCCACTCCGTCCGCCGCGGCGGGCAGATCCGCCCCATGCGGCTGTTCCATCTGTCCATCACCTACCTGACACTCCTGTTCGCCGCGGTGGCCCTGGCCGCCCTGTGGCACCCGTAGGCGAAAGCCGTCTACCTGCCGTCCGCTGGCCCGACCCGCTGAGCTCGGGCGGACAGATTCCGCCTGACGGAGCCCGCAACGGAACCGCTGCCCGGGGAACCGCTGCCCGGCCTCCGCGGTCGTCCAGGTGGGAACCGTCGCTGGGACCACCTACAGGTGAGCGGGAGGCAGACAACCGTAGGTCGTTTCCGTTGCCCTGACGACGGTTTTCACCTACGGCAGCGGATGGCGTAGGTGAAAACCGTCATCATCGTGACGGAAACCACCTACAGGCACAGGCCGTGAGGTACGGGCGCGGGCGGCTGGAGTGGGGTTACAGCGGGGCTTTCGACCGGTGCTGGTCGGCGGTGCCAGCGGCGTCACCGCTGGTGGGGTCGTCGGCGGCGGGGGCGCCGGCGGTGGGGTCGGCGGGGTGGCCGGTCGGTGGTGGCCGCCGGGGGCCGGGCGGGGATGCGGGCAGGTCGACCGGCGCCGGTCGGTTGACCATGGCCAGCCAGACGTGCAGGGCGGCGATCCACAGCGCGGTGGCCCCGGCTATGTGCAGTTCCACCAGCGCGACCGGGACCCCGGTGAAGTACTGGACGAACCCGACGCCGGCCTGGGCGACCGTGATGACGGCGAGCGCGTTGCTCGCGCGAACCGCCTCCCATGACGCGCCACCGACACGCACCGTAAGGACCGTCGCGATGACCAGCCCGACCAGGAGCATCGCGGCGTCGGCGTGTAGCTGCGCGACGTTGGTGATGTCGAACCCGAACCGTTTCGCCTCGGCGGAGTCCCCGCTGTGCGGCCCGGTTCCGGTGACCACCGTGCCGAGGACGAGCACCGCCCCGGCGACGCCCACCAGCAGCCGGGACAGCCAGCGCAGCTCGCGCCCGCCCGCCGGCCGGGCCGGGCCCGGGCCGGCGCGGGCCCGGCGGTCGAGCGCCACGACGTCGAGCAGCAGCAGCATGGACAGCAGGAAATGCCCCGCCACCAGCGCGGGATGCAGCTTGAACAGAACGGTCAGGCCACCGAGCACCACCTGGCCGAGGAAGCCCAGCCACAGTCCGAACGCGAGCAGGACGAGGTCACGGCGGCGCTCGCGCAGCCGTAACGACACCAGCGGCAGCAGGAGCATCACCGCCCCGACGACGGTGGTCAGCAGCCGGTTGCCGAACTCGATCCAGCCGTGCACGGAGTACTCCGACTGCGTGACGAACGAGTCCTCGCCGCATCTGGGCCAGGTGGGGCAGCCGAGCCCGGAGCCGGTGAGCCGGACCGCGCCGCCGGTGACCACGATTAGCGCGAGCAGGACAACGCTGACGCGGGTGAGCCGCTGGAAGACCACCGGACTCACCGTGGGTAGTCGTAGTGGCTGCCGCATGTTCATTCCCGTGGATACTACCGTCTGTAGAAGTCCGGGTCCGGCGTTCCTGCTCCGACCGGTGCCCCTACTCCCATCTGAAGGTCCGGGCCGCCAGCGCCAGGGAGCCGACCGCCCAGGCACACAGCACGAGCAGATCGCCGACGGGCAGGCCGGCGCCGTCCTGCAGGACGGCCCGCAGGCCGTCGGAGGCGGCCGCGGTGGGCAGCGCCTGGCCCACCGCCTCCAGCCAGCCCGGCAGCCGGGACAGCGGGACGATCACCCCGCCGACGAGCAGCAGCAGCAGGTAGACGCCGTTGGCGGCGGCCAGCGTCGCCTCCGCCCGCAGGGTGCCCGCCATCAGCAGCCCCAGGCCGCAGAACGCGACGGTGGCCACCAGCAGGAGCAGCGCCACCCACCACGGCCGGCCGTGCGGGTGCCAGCCGAGGGCGAAGCCGACCGCGACCAGCACCGCGACCTGGATGAGCTCCACGGCGACCACGGCCAGCGTCTTGCCTGCCAGCAGGAGCGAGCGGGGCAACGGGCTGGCGCCGAACCGTCGCAGCACGCCGTAGGAACGCTCGAAACCGGTCGCGATCGCCTGCCCGGTGAACGCCGTCGACATGACCGCGAGCGCCAGGATGCCTGGGACGAGGAAGTCCACCGAGCGGGCGCCGTCGGTGGGAAGCACGTCCACGGCGGTGAAGAACAGCAGCAGGCCGACCGGGATGACCAGGGTGAGCAGCAGCGACTCCCCGCGCCGTAGCGTCAGCTTCAGCTCGATCGTCGTCTGCGCGCGCAGCATGTTCCACCGGCGCGCCGCCCCCGGCGCGGGACGCAGGTCCAGCGGCTGTCGCACGCCCGCGGCGGAGCCGGAGCCGACCGGCCTGGCCGGTTTCCCGCTCCGGCCGCCGATCGGTACCTCCGTGTCGGTCATGGCCGCAACGCCGAACCGGTGAGTTCCACGAACACGTCCTCAAGACTGCGCTGTTCGACCTGGAGGTCCTCGGCCATCACGCCATTGCCCGCGCACCAGGCGGTCACCGCGGCGAGCATCTGCGGGTCGACCTTCCCCTGTATGACATAGCGCCCGGGCGGTCCCTCCCTGGCGACGGTGCCGCTGGGCAGGGCCAGCTCCAGCCGGTCGATGTCGAGGCCGGCCAGCGCCCGGAACCGCAGTTCCCCCTTGGCGCCGCCGCTGGTCAGCTCGGCCGGGGAGCCCGCCGCGAGGACCTTGCCGTGGTCGACGATGACGACGTGGTCGGCGAGCCGCTCCGCCTCGTCCATGGCGTGGGTGGTCAGCACCACCGTGACCCCGGCTATCCGCAGCTGTTCGATCAGCTCCCAGGTGGCGCGGCGGGCCTGCACGTCCATGCCGGCGGTGGGCTCGTCGAGGAAGACCAACTCCGGACGGCCGACGAGGGCCATCGCCAGAGACAGGCGCTGCTGCTGGCCGCCGGAGAGACGGCGGTAGGGCATCCCGGCCACTTCGGTGATGCCGACACGCTCGAGCAGGGCGGTGACGTCCAGCGGGTCGCGGTGGTGCGCGGCGATCAGGGCGAGCATCTCACCGGCGCGGGCGCCCGGGTACACCCCGCCGGACTGGAGCATGACTCCCACCCGTGGGCGCAGAGCGGGTCCGTCGCGGGCGGGGTCGAGCCCGAGTACCCGCACGTGGCCGGCGTCCGGGCGTCGGAACCCCTCGCAGATCTCGATCGTGGTCGTCTTGCCGGCACCGTTCGGGCCGAGCAGCGCCGTGACCGAACCCGCCACAACGGTCAGCGACAGGTCGTTGACAGCATGTATGGCCCGGTTCGAGCGTGGCCAGTAGGTCTTGACCAGGCTGGAAACCTCGACTGCCAGGTCGTCCGCCACACACGCGATCCTACGGACCTTTGCCGCCGTAGGTGCGACCGGAACCACCCGGATGCGGTCAGAACCCCTCAGCGACCCGCCCGCGGCGTTCGTCGGGCGGCCACCGGCGACGGCCGGGAACGAGGCCAAGGGGCGTGGGGGAGTGCGGGAAACAGCGTCGGGACCGGCGCTGGGGGACGGTGTCGGGAACGGGGCTGGGGGACGGCGTCGGGACCGGGGTCAGGAACGGGGTCAGGAACGGGGCTGGCCGCGCCGCCCGCGCGGCAGGGCGGGTCGCTGCCCGGATCCCGGCTCGACGAGCGTGCCCCACGCGCGCAGCCGCTCGTAGAGCAGCGGCGGCGTCGTGCTGTAGAGCCGCGCCAGCGAGAGCAGGTCCGTGCGACGCAGGCGCAGCACGTCCCGGGAGCTCTCCGAACGCAGCACCTGCACGATCGCGATCCAGCGCCGCAGCGGGCCGGTCCGGGTCGGTGGCAGCTTGCGCAGCCGCTGCAGGTCGATGGCCAGCGGCGGCAGGCCGGCCAGTTCGGAGCGGTCCGTCTGGGACGGGATGAGCACAACCGCGGTCACGTCGTAGAGCTCGGCCAGCTCCATCAGGCGGTGTACCCGCAGGGAGCGGCGTCCCCGCTCATAGGCGCCCAGGGTGCCGGCGGTCCAGCGCCCGTTCGTACGCTCCTGGACGTCGACGAGGGACATGCCGCGCCGGTGGCGGGCGGCTCGCAGCCGGCGTCCCAGCTCCGCCGCGTAGTCGTCGCGCTGCGGGCTCGTGCCGGTCTTACCGCTACCGGCCTTACCGGTGCCGGCGGCGTCCGGGGCGGATCCGGAGATGCCGGCCAGGTCAGCGTCGGGCTTGCGAGCGCTGTGGTCGGCCTCGGTCACGGTCTCCGTCCGGGTCGCGTCGAGCCGGAGACGCATGCCGTCCCCGGCCACAGCCTGTCAGGAGTTGGTCTGTGAGATGGTCGATTCGCGCGATGACAGCCCGATGCGGGTGGTCTCCGTGTGGTATCGCCGCGGGCCGGCATGCCGCTGCCCGGAGCCGCCGACGGGTGTGGCGGATCAGACGCTCGCCCCAAGCGGACGCTCTTCGCCCAGCTCAGATGCCACGATGGTCGGGTACCTCGACAGATCACGTCGTACCGGTGGGCCGAGGGGTTAGACCCTCGGCGGGAAATAAGGCACAGTGGTGTTGTGAAAAGCATGCCCGACACCTCCAACGGTACGGCGGCCGATGGCCGGACCCGTGACCGTGTCGCGCGCCTGCTCCTGGAGCTCGGCCCCTCGACCGCGGTCACCCTTTCCGCACACCTCGGCCTGTCACCGGCGGCGATCCGCCGCCATCTGGACGCGATGCTCGCGGAAGGCACGATCACCACCCGGTCGGCTCGTAACCCGGGTCCGCGTGGCCGTGGCCGTCCGGCTCGGGTCTACCAGCTCACCGCCGCCGGCCACGCGGCCGGCCCGACCGCGTACGAGGATCTGGCCACCAGCGCGCTGAGTTTTCTCGCGGACGTCGCCGGCCAGGCGGTCGTCGCGGAGTTCGCCGAGGCGCGCGCCGCCGAGTTGGAGCGGCGGGTGCGGGCCGCGGTCGCCCAGGCCGATCCGGCCGACCGGCCGGCGGCGCTGGCGGCGGCGATGTCCGCCGCCGGCTACACCGCGAGCGCCTCGCAGCTGCCGACGGGCGTCCAGATCTGCCAGCACCACTGCCCCGTCCAGCATGTCGCCGAGCAGTTTCCCGAGCTCTGCGGCGCGGAGACCGCCGCGTTGTCGCGGCTGCTGGACTCCCACGTCCAGCGGCTCGCCACCATCGCCCATGGTGACGGGGTGTGCACGACGCATGTGCCGCTGGAGGCCCGGGAGTCCCAGCGGCCCGAGGACGACCACGATCGTGCCGCCCCGGCCTCCAGCGGGCCTACCGCCTCGGCCGGGTCCGCCACGTCGGCCGGGCCGGCCGTGTCCGCCGCGCCGCGGTCGGCCCCACCTGTTTCCACCCCCACCGCCACTTCTCTGACCTCCTCGGAGGGTCCTGTCATATGACCACAACTCCTGAGACCGAGATCGACAGTCGGCTCGAAGGACTGGGTTCCTACAAGTTCGGCTGGTCCGACACGGACGCGTACGCGGCGACCGCCGAGCGCGGGCTGTCCGAAGCGGTCGTCCTGGGCATCTCGGCCAAGAAGAGCGAACCGGAGTGGATGACCCAGCTCCGGCTCAAGGGTCTGAAGCTGTTCGGCCGCAAGCCCATGCCCACCTGGGGCGCGGACCTGTCCGGGATCGATTTCGACAACATCAAGTATTTTGTCCGTTCGACCGAGAAGCAGGCGGAGAGCTGGGACGACCTGCCGGCGGACATCCGCAACACCTACGACAAGCTCGGCATCCCCGAAGCCGAGAAGCAGCGTCTGGTCTCCGGCGTGGCGGCCCAGTACGAGAGCGAGGTCGTCTACCACAAGATTCGTGAGGATCTTGAGGAGCAGGGCGTCATCTTCCTCGACACCGACACCGGCCTGCGGGAGCACCCGGAGATATTCCAGGAGTACTTCGGCTCGGTCATCCCGGTCGGGGACAACAAGTTCGCCGCGCTGAACACCGCGGTGTGGTCCGGCGGTTCCTTCATCTACGTCCCGCCGGGTGTGCACGTGGAGATCCCGCTACAGGCGTACTTCCGCATCAACACCGAGAACATGGGCCAGTTCGAGCGGACCCTGATCATCGTGGACGAGGGTGCCTACGTCCACTACGTCGAGGGCTGCACCGCGCCGATCTACTCCTCGGACTCGCTGCACTCCGCGGTCGTGGAAATCGTCGTGAAGAAGAACGCCCGCTGCCGGTACACGACCATCCAGAACTGGTCGAACAACGTCTACAACCTGGTGACCAAGCGGGCCGCCTGCCAGGCCGGCGGCACCATGGAGTGGATCGACGGCAACATCGGTTCCAAGGTGACGATGAAGTACCCGGCGGTGTGGCTGCTCGGCGAGCAGGCCAAGGGCGAGGTGCTCTCGATCGCCTTCGCCGGCGCCGGCCAGCACCAGGACGCCGGCGCGAAGATGGTGCACGCGGCGCCGCGGACGTCGTCCACGATCGTGTCCAAGTCGGTGGCCCGCGGCGGCGGCCGCACCTCCTACCGCGGTCTGGTGCAGATCCAGGAGGGCGCGCACAACTCGCGGGCGACGGTGAAGTGCGACGCCCTGCTGGTCGACACGGTCAGCCGGTCGGACACCTACCCCTACGTCGACGTCCGGGAGGACGACGCCTCCATCGGGCACGAAGCCACCGTGTCCAAGGTCGGGGAGGACCAGCTCTTCTACCTGATGAGCCGCGGGCTGTCCGAGGACGAGGCGATGGCGATGGTGGTGCGCGGGTTCGTCGAGCCGATCGCCCGCGAGCTGCCGATGGAGTACGCCCTCGAGCTCAACCGACTGATCGAGCTGCAGATGGAAGGCGCGGTCGGCTGATGGTGACAGCTCCTGTCCACAACGGTTCTCCGGGTTCTCCGGGTTCTCCGAGTTCTCCGGACGGGTCGTCGGCCGCCACCGCGACCGTGCCGGTGCCGGCGGCGGGGTCGTCGACCGGCCTGCCGTTCGGCTCCCGGCCAGGGGTGGCCGCGGGCGCGCCGGACCGGCGGCCCGACAGCCGGCCGCAGCCGGTGCACTCCCGTGACCCACAGGCCCATCCCGTCCCGACCGGGCGTGAGGAGGAGTGGCGGTTCACCCCGCTGCGCCGCCTGCGCGGCCTGCTCGCCGGCCCGGAGGCGACCGACGCCGCCCTTGAGGTGAGCGTGCAGGCCCCGCCGCCGGTCACGGTAGAGCACGTCGGCCTTGACGACGCGCGTGTCGGGCGGGTGCTCACCCCGGTCGACCGGGTGTCGGCGTTCGCGATGACCCGGGCCGAGCGCGCCGTCGTGATCACTGTTCCCGCCGAGTCCGCGCCGGCCGAACCGGTGATCGTACGGCTGCACGGCGGCGGCGGGGTCGCCTACGGGCATCTGGTCGTCGAGGTCGGCGCGTTCGCGTCCGCCACGGTGGTGCTCGACCACACCGGGGCGGCCACGTTCGCCGGCAACGTCGAACTGTCGGTTGGTGACAGCGCGTCGCTGACGCTGGTGTCGTTGCAGGACTGGGACGCCGGCGCGGTACACGTGGCCGCGCACGCGGCCGCGGTCGGCCGGGACGCGCGGTTCCGCTCGTTCACCGTCACCCTTGGCGGTGATCTGGTGCGTCTGTCGCCCACGGTCACCTATGCCGGGCCCGGTGGGGACGCCGAGCTCTACGGGCTGTTCTTCACCGACGCCGGCCAGCACCAGGAGCACCGTCTGCTCGTCGACCACGGTCCGCGGTCGTGCCGCAGCCGGGTGGCCTACAAGGGCGCTCTGCAGGGCGACGGCGCGCACGCGGTGTGGATCGGTGATGTCGTGATCGGGGCGGACGCCGTGGGTACCGACACCTACGAGCTCAACCGCAACCTCGTCCTCACCGACGGCGCCCGGGCGGACTCGGTGCCGAACCTGGAGATCTCCACCGGGGAGGTCACCGGCGCCGGCCATGCCAGCGCGACCGGGCGGTTCGACGACGAGGCGCTGTTCTATCTGATGGCGCGGGGCATTCCGGCGGACGAGGCGCGGCGTCTGGTCGTCCGGGGCTTCTTCGCCGAGATCGTCGACCGGATCGAGATCGATTCGCTGCGGGAGCGGATCGCCGCGGCGGTCGAGGCTGAACTTGGCGGGGTCGTGTAGTGGGCGGTTTCCAGCGGGCGTGTGCCCTGTCCGACCTGAGCGAGGACATCCCGCTCGGGGTGGAGGTCGACGGGGAGCCGGTGTGCCTGGCGCTGGCGGGCGGGCAGGTCTACGCCGTCCGCGACGAGTGCTCGCACTCCGACGTCATGCTCTCCCAGGGCGAGATCGAGGACGCGAAGATCGAGTGCTGGCTGCACGGCTCGCAGTTCGACCTCAGCACAGGTGAGCCCCTTGGGCTGCCGGCGACCGAGCCGGTGCCCGTCTATCCCGTGAAGATCGACGGTGACGACGTTCTTGTGGACGTCGGGGAGTCATAGCGCACGGCGCGCAGCGCACGCCAGGGCACAGGCGCGGGTCCCGTGGGGCGGGTCCCGCGGCACGGGATCACGGTGCGCGGCGCGCGTCACAGATAGCGGTTGAGGAGACTGAACTAACGTGTCGACCCTTGAGATCCGTAACCTCCACGTCTCGGTGGAGACCGACTCCGCCGAGGGGAGGGAGATCCTGCGCGGCGTGGATCTGACGATCCGTCGCGGCGAGACCCATGCGATCATGGGGCCGAACGGCTCCGGCAAGTCGACGCTGGCGTATTCCATCGCAGGCCATCCCAAGTACACGATCACCGAGGGAACGGTGACGCTGGACGGCGTCGACGTCCTCGCGCAGAGCGTCGACGAGCGGGCCCGCGCCGGGATCTTCCTGGCCATGCAGTACCCCGTCGAGGTGCCCGGTGTGTCGGTGTCGAACTTCCTGCGCTCGTCGGTGACGGCCGTGCGCGGTGAGGCGCCCAAGCTGCGGACCTGGGTCAAGGAGGTCCGCGAGTCCATGGCGACGCTGGAGATGGACCCGGCGTTCGCCGAGCGCAGCGTCAACGAGGGCTTCTCCGGCGGTGAGAAGAAGCGCCACGAGATCCTGCAGATGGCCCTGCTCAAGCCGAAGATCGCGATTCTGGACGAGACCGACTCCGGCCTCGACGTGGACGCGCTGCGGATCGTCTCCGCCGGCATCGAGTCCGTCCGGTCGGCGGGGCAGACCGGCATCCTGCTGATCACCCACTACACCCGCATCCTGCGGTACGTGAAGCCGGAGTTCGTCCACGTGATGGCCGGCGGCCGCATCGTCGACTCCGGCGGCCCGGAGCTCGCGGCGGTCCTGGAGGACAGCGGCTACGACCGGTACGTGAAGACGACCGAGCCGGCCGGGACGGCGGCGTGACGATGACCGATACGGAGACCGACCCGAGGACCGGCGGCAGGCCTTCGCCCCTCCTCGCCGGGGTGGGCGGGCCGAGGTCCGGGTACGACGTCGAGCGGGTCCGCAAGGACTTCCCGATCCTGGCGCGGCGGGTGCACGACGACCGGCCGCTGGTCTACCTCGACAGCGCGGCGAGCTCGCAGAAGCCCACCCGCGTCCTCGACGCCGAGCGGGACTACTACGAGCTGCACAACGCCAACGTCCACCGCGGCATCCACACGCTTGCCGAGGAGGCCACCGCGCTGTACGAGAACGCCCGGGACAAGCTCGCGGCGTTCATTGGCGCCCCCCGGCGTGACGAGATCGTCTTCGCCAAGAACTCCTCCGAGGCGCTGAACCTCGTCGCCTACGCGATGAGCAACGCGGCGACGTCGGGCCCGGAGGCGGAGCGGTTCCGGCTCGGGCCCGGCGACGAGGTAGCCATCACCGAGATGGAGCACCACTCCAACCTGGTGCCGTGGCAGATGCTGTGCCGGCGGACCGGGGCGACGCTGCGCTGGATCGGCATCACCGACGACGGCCGCCTCGACCTTTCCAACCTCGACCAGGTGATCAACGAGCGGACGAAGCTGGTCTCGTTCGTGCACCAGTCGAACATTCTCGGCACGGTCAACCCGGTCGCGACGCTGGTCGCCCGGGCCCGCGAGGTCGGCGCGCTCGTCGTCCTCGACGGCTCCCAGTCCGTGCCGCACATGCCGGTCGACGTGGTCGCCCTCGACGTGGACTTCCTCGCCTTCACCGGCCACAAGATGTGCGGGCCGACCGGTATCGGCGTGCTGTGGGGTCGCGGCGAACTGCTGGCGGCCATGCCGCCGTTCCTCGGCGGCGGCGAGATGATCGAGCTCGTGACGATGGAGTCGTCGACCTACGCCGACCCGCCGCACCGGTTCGAGGCCGGCACGCCGATGATCGCCCAGGCGGTTGGTCTCGGCGCCGCCGTCGACTACCTGACCGATCTCGGCATGGACGCCATCGCCGCGCACGAGCACGACGTCACCGCCTACGCCCTCGAACAGCTGACCGCCGTACCCGGGCTGCGGATCATCGGGCCAACGGACGCGGTCGACCGGGGTGGGGCCGTCTCGTTCGTCCTGACCGGCTCCGACGGCCGGGCGCTGCATCCGCACGACGTCGGCCAGCTGCTCGACGAACTCGGCATCGCCGTCCGTGTGGGACAGCACTGTGCCCGCCCGGTCTGCCTGCGCTTCGGCGTTCCGGCCACGACCCGGGCGTCCTTCCACCTGTACTCGACCCGAAGTGAGGTCGGCGCGCTGGTGGAAGGTCTGGGGCACGTCGGGAGGTTCTTCGGAACGTGAAACTGGACTCCATGTACCAGGAGATCATCCTGGACCACTACCGCAACCCGCATCACCGCGGGCTGCGCGAACCGTTCGACGCCGAGGTTCACCACGTCAACCCGACCTGCGGCGACGAGGTGACCCTACGGGTCAGGGTCGCCGACGGTGTGGTGACGGACGTCTCCTACGAGAGCGAGGGCTGTTCGATCAGCCAGGCGTCCGCGAGCGTCATGACCGACCTTGTGATCGGCAGGTCCGTGGCCGACGCGCTCGGACTGGAACGGGAGTTCCTGGCGCTGATGCAGTCCCGCGGCACCATGGAGCCGGACGAGGACGTGCTGGAGGACGCGGTCGCCTTCGCGGGCGTGTCAAAGTATCCGGCCAGGGTCAAGTGCGCCCTGCTGTCATGGATGGCCTGGAAGGACGCGACCGCGCAGGCCGTGGGCGGCATCCCGGAACAGGAGACGGACCGATGAGCGAAACCACCACGCTGGCTGGCCAGGAGACGACCGGTAGCGACCCGGCGGCGGCGCGAGCCACGGCCACCGCTGCCGGCGACCCGGCCGCCACCGGCGCGGCGGCTCCCGGCGAGGCAGCCGCTGCCGACGGGACGGCCGCCGGTGGCGGGCAGGGCGCTGGCGGCGGGACGGCCGCCGGAGGGGTGGCCGCCGGTGCTGCCGTCGACAAGGCCGCTCTCGACGACGTCGAGGAGGCCATGCGCGACGTCGTGGACCCCGAGCTCGGCATCAACGTCGTCGACTTGGGCCTGGTCTACGGGATCAACATCCACGACGACAACACCGTGACCCTGGACATGACGCTGACGTCGGCGGCGTGCCCGCTGACGGACGTGATCGAGGACCAGACCCGCTCCGCCCTGACCGACGGGCCGGACGCGCTGGTCAATGACGTGACCATCAACTGGGTCTGGATGCCGCCGTGGGGCCCCGACAAGATCACCGATGACGGCCGCGAGCAGTTGCGCGCCCTCGGCTTCAACGTCTGACCCACGGCTCCGGCCATGCCGGGCGATGAATACGATGCCCTCACGGA
Organism: Candidatus Protofrankia datiscae; assembly: GCF_000177615.2. GTDB lineage: Bacteria > Actinomycetota > Actinomycetes > Frankiales > Frankiaceae > Protofrankia > Protofrankia coriariae. The sequence goes on from NC_015656.1 coordinate 2,027,859, forward strand.
ATACGGTGCCCTCAGACGGAACCGCCGGAAGTGTCTGCTTCACTACCGGCGGTTCCGTTTTTCCGCTTTTCCGTCAGGCCGGCAGGGCTGCGGGGGAGAAGCTGACCGGAAACGGTCTCTCCACCTTGCATGTCGCCGAGCCCTCGACCCGCGTGACCCGCTCGTACCGGCCTGCTGTCAGCTCAAAGACGGAGATCTCCGGGATATCGGGATCGATAATCCAGTATGACGGGATGCCGGATCTCTCGTACTCGTCGAACTTTTCCTTCCGGTCGTACCCGCGTCCATATCGGGACAGGACCTCGACCACGAGAACCGGGATTTTGGCCTGGGCGTGCGGCATGACGACGATATCGGGTTGAAGGACACGCCCACGCGGCAGAGCGACGTCGAAAGGGGCGGGAAGCGTCCGCGCGGTACCGGTCTGGGCGCCGACGAGAATGGCCAGCAGGTGCGCCACCACGAGCTGGTGAGTGAAGCCGGGGGACGGGCTCACCGCGATCGTCCCGTCAAGTAGCTCGTATCGCCTGCCGTCCTCGGGCGTCTGGCGCAGGTCGTCCGCGGTGAAGCCGTCCGGGTGACGGGAGCGGAAGAAGGTAATCCCGTCGCGGGTCTCGACCGCGCCGATGCCGAACGGCCAGCGCCGCAGGTCGGCATCGGTGAGTGGTTCGTGAGGAAGGCCGACGAACCGGGACCGTGCCCATGCCTCCTCGTCCGGGGGAGCTCCGTTTCCGGAGAGTTCGGCCGGTGGGGACGTCGACGGATCATCTTTCACCATCACCCTGGTCATGCTGCTACTCCTCCGGACGTCGGGACAGCGTATTTGCTGTAAAGCATAAGCTGGAAAGTAGCCGCCTTGCTGCGGTAAGTAGTCAATTTAGCTGGCTAATCGATGGCATCTAATCGATGGCATCTGTAGGTCGAGGTCGTCGGGCCTGTGTTCCAGGGCGCGGAAACGGCGCTTGACCTGAACCAAGGGTGAGGTTGTGGGCTTGGCTGCGGGGGATGTGTGCTCCGGGAACGTGAGCTGATCGGGAGGAGTCCTGTGCGCGCGGTGTGGTTGAAGGGGTTCGGCGGGCCGGAGGTGCTGGTCGCGGGCGACGCCCCGGACCCGGTGGCCGGGCCCGGGCAGGCGCTGATCGAGGTGGCGTTCGCCAACATCACCTTCGTGGACACCCAGTTCCGGGCCAACGGCGCCGGACCGTACCCGGCGAAGCTGCCGATGATCCTGGGTAACGGCGTGGGTGGTGTGGTCACGGCGGTCGGCGCGGACGTCGACAAGGCCCTGGTCGGCAGGCGGGTGGTCAGCGCTACCGGCGGTTCCGGTGGCTATGCCGAGCGCGCGGTGGTAGATGCCGGCGGCCTCGTCGAGGTCCCCGACAGCCTCGGTCTTGACAGCGCGGTGGCGCTGATGGCCGATGGATGCACGGCGGTGATGCTGATCCGCATGGCCGGCCTACGTGGCGGGGAACGGGTTCTGGTCGAGGCGGCGGCTGGCGGCGTCGGCACGTTGCTCGTTCAGCTCGCGCGGGCGGCCGGCGCCCGAGTCGTCGCGGCAGCCGGCGGGAGACGCAAGGTCGAACTGGCCCGCGAGCTGGGCGCCGAGGCGACGGTCGACTACCGGGAGCCCGGGTGGGACAAACGTGTCCGGGAGGCCGTCGGCGGGGTGGACGTCGTCTTCGACGGAGTCGGCGGCACCATCGGCCGATCAGCGTTCGACCTGCTCGACCGCGGCGGCCAAATGGTCGTTTTCGGTCTCGCGAGCGGCGCATGGACGGACATCCCCGACGAGACCGCCGCGGATCGCGCGGTGACGCTGATACGGCCGCGGCCGACGCCGGAGGAGCTACGCGAGTTCGTCGAAACCGCACTGGCGGAGGCGGCGGCCGGCCGCCTGCGCCCAGTGATCGGCCAACGCTTCCCCCTGGAACGAGCAGCCGACGCACACACAGCCGTCCAGTCCCGAGCCACCATCGGCAAGACCCTCCTGGAAGTGCGGTGACACACCCCTCGTTTTCAAGATCTGCTGGAGTGATCCCGCTTCCGTGGACAGCGAACCTGAGGTTCGCTGTCCATAGGGAAGGAGCGTCATGGGGTCAGCTCGCCGGAAGTTCACCCAGGAGTACAAATCCGAGGCAGTAAGGTTGGTGCTCGACTCGGGCCGGTCGGTGACCGAGGTCGCGAAGAGTCTGGGTATCCACGAGACCACGTTGGGAAACTGGGTGAAGAAGGCGAAGGAGAACGGCGAGACCGAGGAGCGGCCGCTGTCGGTGTCGGAGCGCGCGGAACTTGAGGAGCTCCGGAAGAAGTACGCGCAGGCGCAGATGGACATCGCCTTCCTAAAAAAAGCGGCGAGCTTCTTCGCGAGCGAGCAGAAGTAAAGTTCGAGTTCATCTCGATACACGCTCCGAAGAAGCCTGTGTCCGCCGACGGCGCGAACACCTTTCCCGTCGACTACATGTGCAAGAAACTCGACCTGTCCCGACAGGGCTACTATGCGTGGAAGAAACGCGGCCCGTCTCGGAGGGAGAAGGACGACGCCACCTTGTCGACCATGATCAGAGCTGTTTTCGACCGTCACGAGGGGCGGTACGGCGTGCGGCGGATCTTCCACGAGATCCGCCGCCAGGGCGTCGCCGTCGCCTACAAGCGGGTCCAGCGGCTGATGGCGACGATGGGCCTGGTCAGCGTGCATCCGCGTCCCCGCCGGCCGGTGACGACGGTGCAGGCCGCGGACTCCTCATCGCTGCCTGATCTTGTCGGCCAAGACTTCGCCGCGTCCGCACCGAACCAGTTGTGGTACGGCGACATAACATATATTCGCACCTGGGATGGCTGGGTGTACATGGCCTCCGTCATCGACGCGTTCTCTCGGAAGATCGTCGGCTGGGCGGTCGCCGATCACATGCGCACCGAACTCGTTCTCGACGCGCTTCGTATGGCCGTCACCCGCCGGCGGCCACCCGGCGGCGTCATATTCCACGCCGACCGAGGCGGTCAGTACACCAGCCGTGAGTTCGTCGCCTTCTGTCGCGACAACAACGTCCGAAACTCCGTCGGCCGTACCGGGATCTGTTTCGACAACGCCGCGGCGGAGTCCTTCTGGGCCACCCTCAAGAAGGAGTTCGTCCACCTCCACCCGTTCGATACCATAGACCGCGTCCGGGCGGGGATCTTCGAATATGTCGAGATCTACTACAACCGGCAGCGGTTGCACTCCTCGATCGGCTATCTCACGCCTGTCGAGTTCGAGGAAGAATTTGACGGACAAACACTTCGTGCTGCATAGTTAGGACTGTCCACGAAAGTGGGAACCCTCCACTGCCGCAGGCGTCTGCGCAGCGTTCAGCGCGGCATACTCAGCGGCACGCTCAAAGGAGAGCCGCCCACTCCCCAGAGCCAGACCCTCCTCTCCGCGCCGCGTACCTGTTCTGATCTTTCCTGTGGCAGCATCTGATCCGGATCTACCGGACGCACTCTCCGCGCCCCTACCCTCTGGAGACCACCTGCCCCGAACACGCGACGGGCAGCCGGGGCACGATCCTCTAAGGTAAGGATCATGGCTGTGACCTGGGGCTCTGCACTACCGCCGGATCGCTGTAAAACCCCCCACCAGCCAGCCCCGCAAACACCCCACGACCTGCGCGTTTACCTTCGGGTCCGTGATCATCCCTGGAGGGATTGAAACGTGTCGACCTGGGACGCGAACGCGCTCAGGTCAGTCAGGTGTCCTCACAAGCGACGCCGTCGTTGTTGCGGTCGAGGGCAGCCCGGTATCCGGGCTCACCACGATGGATCGGCGCTGCGCCGGCCGCGCGCGCCGCGTCGCAGTTCCTGTAGTAGACGCCGCTGGCTGTCGTAGCCGGTGCCGGAGCGGGTGCCGGCGGCCTAGGCGTGGTTGACGCTGGCCGCGGGGCGGTCGTGGTTCTCGCCGGTGTGGTCGCGGCCGGCGCCGTAGCTGTTGCCTGCGGACCGGGGGCCGTGGTCACCGGCGCGGCGGTCGCGACCGTGCCGCCGACCCGGCGTGCCAGTTCCTGCCAGCGTTCGTCCCCGTTGTCGAGGGCGTTGGTCGTCCGCTCCCACAGCACGGTGAGGGCGACGGTGCCTCCGCCGGTCCAGATCTTGTCGCACCACTGGGCGGCATCGGCATAGTAGCCGGCGCCGACGTGGAACACCTGCTGGGCCTCGGCGTCCGGAGCGGCTGGGTAGCCGCGGGCGGTCTGTGCCAGGGTGGCGAGGGTCTGGCATGCCGGCCGCAGGGAGGTGCCGTCATGGGCGGCGATGTGCTGGCGGACGGCCGCGGCCGATGCGGCGATCTGCCCGCGCAGATCGGCGGTGCCGTCGTACCAGGTGCCGGCCGCGGCGGGGCTGGCCGGTGGGCTGGTGGCGGCCGTCGTGCTGGCCGCGGCGGCCGTCGGCTTCTCGCTGTCGCCTCCGGCCGAGGCGATCGCACCGATGATGACCAGGATGGCGAACGTCCCGATCAGGCAGCCGCAGCCCTGCCGCTTTTCCTGCGGGCTCATCTCGTCCCACCGCCGCCGTCGTGCCATGGCCGCCCCCCGTGTTGCTCAATGACGTTGCGCATCATGCCGCATCACAGGGCATACAGAATCATCGGGGGCCACGACGCATACCGGCCCCCGCGGTGGAGGGGTGCGGCGAGGGCTCGGGGTCTGTGGGCGGTTCGGGGATGGAGTCGGGAATTGCCGCGTTTGTCGCGCTGTAGGGGACGATTCACAGCAGCCTGCCAGCGCGCCTGGGCATGTCGTTTTCTCGGTGGGTGGCGCTGGGGGAGGTGTCGGCAAGTTAGCGCGGGGGCGTGTGGGGTGGAGGGCGGGCCTATCGTGGAAATATGACGATCACTACTGAGCTGGAGTCCGAGACAGCCCGTTGGCAGACGTCTGTGTACGGGGTTGGCAGCGTTAGCGGAACTGGTGAGGCCGGCGGGGCCGGTGGGGGCGTGCGGCTGGCCGGGCGGGAAGTCGAGGGCTGGCAGGGGCGTCCGGATGCCCTGCGCTCGTCCCCCCTTGTCGGTCCCGGCGGGGTCGAGGTCGCGGGTGGGGCCGGCTGCCGCCGGTGCTGTTCGGTCGGCTGTGCTGCGTTGGTGGGCTGTCGTTCTTGCCGTCGGGACCGTTGTCGCCACGATGATCGAACCGGTTCCCGATGGCCCGCAGGCGGTGGAGCGGACGCCGGTCCTGATCGGGGTCATCGGTGATGTCACCCTGGTGCTGCTGTTCGTGGCTTTTGAGGTGCTGCCCATTCTACGGACACGCGATAACTGGACTATATCAGCTTTACGCCGCCTCTGGTATTGATGTCCGACTCGTCAGGTAGAGACGTTCGACGTGTTCCGGGGTGTGGTAGCCGAGGGTGGAGTGGAGTCGCTGCCGGTTGTAGAAGACTTCGATGTACTCGGCGATCGCACTGCGGGCGGCACGACGGGTTAGGTAAATTTCCCGATAGACGAGTTCGTTTTTCAGGGTGCCAAAGAAGGATTCGGCGGCGGAGTTGTCCCAGCACACTCCGGTGGCGCCTACGGAAGGTCGCACGCCGTGTCGTGCCAGCGTGCGATGGTAGGCGTCGGACGTGTATTGCGTACCGCGATCCGAGTGAAAAACCGCGTTCGGTGCAAGGGTGGTGCGGGACGCGGCCATGGTGAATGCGTCGACGACGAGTTCGGTCCGCATGTGACTGGCCATCGACCAGCCGAGAACCTTCCGTGAATAGCAGTCGATGACCGTGGCGAGATACAGCCAGCCTTCGCCGGTACGGACATAGGTGATGTCACCGACGAGCTTGGCCCCGGGGCGGGTGGCGGTGAAGTCGCGGCGGACGTGGTCGGTGGGCACCGGCGCCTGGCCGGGGATCGTGGTGCGGCGGTAGGCCCTGGGCTGGCAGGCCTTCAGCCCTGCTCGGCGCATGATCCGTCGGGCGAGGCGGACCGAGGTGGGCTGGCCCGACGCGGTCAGAGCGGCGGCGATCCGCCGCGCGCCGTAGGTCTGGCGCGAGGCGGCGAACAACGCCCGCACCTGGGTGTCCAGGGTGGTGTGCCGGCGGGTCCGGGACGACACCGGTCGCTGGTACCAGTCGTAGAAACCGGACGTCGACACCACGAGCCACTGGCACATTTTGCGTATCGGGTAGTTGTCCTTCTCCGCGGCGATCAGCTCGAACTTATCGATCACTGATGGCGTTGCGCGAAGAAGGCTGCCGCTTTTGAGAGGAACTCGCGCTCCATCCGGAGTTCCCGGTTCTCCTTCTCCAGCTCCCGTAGCCGGGCACGCTCGGACATCGACAGCGGTTCTTCTTCGCCTTGGTGGGCCCGACGCCAGGTGGCCACCCAGCTCCCCAGGGTTCCCTCGTTGATACCGAGGTCCTTCGCGATCGCCGATACCGGCCGACCCGAATCGATGACGAGTTTCACTGCCTCGTCCTTGTACTCGGGCGTGAACCGCCTCCGGGACTCAGTCATCAATCTCCTCCGCTCACGGATCAATTATCCCGCATAGGGATCACTGTCCGAAGAACGGGGACCACCTCACTTTCGTCGCGCTGCTTGCCGGCCGTCGCTGGGGGCTCGGGGCGGCGACCTACGCGGGCGCCGGGCTTGTGGCGCTCTCGGCGCTGTGCCCGGCCTCGGGCCATCATGATGTGGCGGCCTGGTGGTTCGCGCAGCTCGCGATCAGCGTCGGCCTGTTCGCGGGCTCCCTCGTGCTGCGTTCTCGGGCGAGCGCGCCAGCCCACCCCTGAGGATCGCCGCGCCGAGGGGGAGCGCGCCGGGGAGAGCGTGTCGGGGTGGGACGGAGAACACACCTGGCCCGAGACAGACCCCCCTGTATACGCACGGCGAGCGTCTCGTGTCGCTACGGTTATATGTACAGATCGTAGCGACACGGGGAGTAAGCATGCTCAATCAACGGCACGATCAGCGAAGATGGCCCGACACTGGCCAGAGGCCCAGGTCAGGGAGGTCATCACGGTGGACACAGCGGCCCCGAGCCGACGGCAGCTCGCCGTTCTGGCCGCTCTCGCCGCTGGCGGCGCAGTGACGATGTCGCCGTTCGTCGACGAGTTGGCGGACGCCGACACGCGCTTCCGAGTACTGGTCTCCGAGTACGAGGACATTCCGCTGACCGAATCCCTGCCGCGACTGGACGCGCTCTACGCGGAGGTCGTCCGCCTGTCCGAGCGTCGGGTGGCCCCGGTGCAGCGCCGGGCTGCCGGTGCCACCCTGGCCCATGTCGAGGCGTTGCGCGCCGACGCGCTGTTCAACACCGACCGGATCGACCAGGCCCGGCGGCTCGCCGAGGCCGCCTACCGGCACGGCCGGTCCGCCGGCGACGCGTTAGCCGTCGGCTACGCCCGGAAGATCGCCGGAATGATCGAGCTGTACGAGGAGCATCCGGAGTCGGCGTTGCGGCTCGCCGTGGACGGTCAGCGCCAGGCCAACGGCACCCCGGTTGCCATCGCCGCGCTCGCGCTGCAGGCGCGGGCGGTCGCGGTCCTGCCCGGCGGGCGTCCCGACGAGGTGGCCAGGATCGCGGACCGGGCGATCGGCCAGGCGTTCTCGCTGCCGGCCGAGCAGCGGGGGACTCCTGGCGGGGAGGATCCCGGTGCCGTCCACCCGGTGGAGGTCGCCTACCACGGGCTGATCGCCGCCGCGGCGGCCGGTGACCACGGCGCCGCCACGGACTACGCCGACGTCGCCCTGCCCGCGCTGACTGCGATGGACCGGCCGGGATTCGTCGCGGTCGCGCTCGCCCATCTGGCCGTCGCCGACGCCCGCCGTGGCGACGTGGAATCCGCGCTCGACCGGGCCGGCACCGCCTTCGACCTGGCGCCTCGCCCGTTCCGGGCGGTGGGCCGTCCGCTGGCGGCGACCCTGCTCGCGCTGCGGGCCGGCCACGCGAACGCGGACGGCGTCCGGTCCTTCCTCGCCCGGGCCCGCGCCTGGAAACAGGCCGGGAGCACGATCTGACGCTGTTGATTGTGGACGGCCGTCCCGCGGCGGGCCCGGCATCCGGACCTGCCGGGAGAGCCGCACCCCGGCTCTCCCACGCCTGGCCCGGCCGGGGCTGTGGGCGGGGTCAGCGCCAGGCGGTCTCCGAGACGGGGGAGCGGCCGATCAGCGGCCGCCACCACGCCTCGTTGTCGCGGTACCAGGCGACGGTTGCCCGCATCCCGTCGGCAAAGCCGATCTCGGGCGCCCAGCCGAGTTCGGTGCGCAGCCTGGTCGAGTCGAGCAGGTAGCGCCGGTCGTGGGACGGGCGGTCCGGCACGATCGTCTTCAGCGACTCCGGCAGGCCCAGCTCGGCGAGGATGGTGTTGGCGATGGTCTCGATGTCGGCCTCGACACCGCTGCCGACGTGGTAGGTCTCGCCGAGCCGGCCCCGTTCCAGCACCGCGTCGATCGCCCGGCAGTGGTCGGCGACGTGCAGCCACTCGCGGCGGTTGCGCACCGACGCGTACAGGGGCAGGTTCTCGCCCTGCAGGGCTCGGGTGACGAACAGCGGGATGACCTTCTCCGGGAACTGGTACGGCCCGTAGTTGTTCGAGCAGTTCGTGATCGTCACCGGCAGGTCGTAGGTCAGGCCGTAGGCGCGTACCGCGTGGTCGCCACCGGCCTTGGCCGCGTTGTACGGCGTCCGCGGCAGGTACGGGGAGTCCTCGGTGAACGCGCCGGGGTCGTCGAGGTCCATGTCGCCGTAGACCTCGCAGGTCGAGATCTGGTGGAAGCGGGCCACCCCGACCGTGCGGGCCGCCTCCAGCAGCGTCTGGGTGCCGATGACGTTGGTGGAGAAGAAGTCGCCGGGACGGATGATCGCCAGGCTGTTGTGCGACTCGGCGGCGAAGTTGACCACCACGTCGACCTTGTGCTCCCGCAGCAGCGACTCGACGAGCCCGCGGTCCCGGATGTCCCCGTGCACGAACGTGATCTCCGCCAGCACGTCGGCGAGGTTGTCCCGGCAGCCGGCGTAGGTCAGCGCGTCCAGCGCGACCACCTGGTCCCGGGGGTGCCGCTCACGCCAGTAGCGGACGAAGTTCGACCCGATGAACCCGGCGGCTCCGGTGACCAGCAGCGTCGACATGGGTGGCGCGTCCCCTTTCGGAAGAGATCGGGATCGGCGGCATCGGCGTTCCGATCCGGGCCAGCCTCTCACGGCCGGGTGACGCCGATCGTCGCCGCCCGCCGGTCGGGGCGCCGTCGCGGCGAGCGGCGGCCGGCGGCGACACCGGCTCAGGACGCCGGGCCAGGATGCCGGTCAGTCGGAGGACGGTGTGCGGGGACGTTCGTCCAGCGCCGTGCGCACCGCGTTGCCGATCAGATGTGTCAGCCGGGGATGGGCGCTGCGGCGAGCGCGGACATGGAGTGGTTCGGGGTCGACCGGTGGCAGATCGTCACGACGTTCCAGTCCCTGCGGCACCGCCCCGACATCGGCGAGCAGCGCGACACCGACGCCGGCGCGGACCGCGTGCAGCACGCCGGCGAGGTATCCGGCCTCACCGACGACCGAGGCTGTGCGCCCGGCCCGGGCCAGCACCCGTAACGCTTGGCTACGGATGGTGCACGGATCGTCGATGGCCACCAGTGGCAGCGGCCGTTCCGGCGGGGGCGCCGCCCAGTCGGTGGCCGCGAACCAGGCCAGCGGCAGCTGGCCGGCGGGACGGGCCGTGGCGGCGTTCCCCTCCCCGATGAGCACGGCGACGTCGATGCTGCCCCGGTCGAGTGCCTCGTTGATGCGGGCTCCCCGGTCGAGCCGGAACCTGACCTGGACGTCGGGGAACTCCGTGGTGAGCGCGGACATCACCAGCGGGAGCAGATGGTCGGCGGCGTGTTCGGTCGACCCGATGGTGATGGTCGACTGGCCCGCCAGCACCGCGTCCACGCCCAGTTGTTCGAGCGCGTCGTCGTGCAGGGTGAGGATCCGTCGCCCCACGGCGACGAGTAGTTCACCATCAGGGGTGAAGCGTGTGCCGCGGCCGTCCGGGGTGACCAGCGGCCGGCCGACCGCTTTCTCCAGGCGGCGCACATGCTGGCTCACCGCCGACTGCGAGATACACAACGCCTCCGCGGCACGGCGGAAGCCGCCGTAGTCGGCGATCGCCGTGAGGCTGCGCAGGGCCGTGAGGTCCAGTACGGGGGGCACAGCGCACGATAGCGCGACTGATTTCATTTCGTAATAGGTCTGATCGTGGATCCGCGTTGGACATCCACGGGAAACGGCACCATTCTGATGGCCATGGTCAGGAAACGGGGTGTGCGGCAGCACGGACCGCTTACATTCCGTGTTGCTTTCTATAGCCCACCGCGACGCCGGATCGCGCAGCACGTCCTGACCCGCAGGCGCGTCATCGACTTCGGGACCGTCACCTCCGCCTGTTGTCCCGTGCCTTGTTCCGTCCGGTGACACCGGCGCGTCACCGCCCGGCCTGATCCGGCGACCGGCGGCCGAGCCATGACAGATCGTCCAGGTCATCGGGGTCATCGGGGTCATCGGGGTCATCGGGGTCATCGGGTCGTTCGGATCGCTTCGATCGTCCGGTTCGTCCGGGTGACACGTCGGCGCCGGCTCCTGGCGGTTCCCGGCCCGGTGCCGGCGCCCGCTGCCGGTCGCGCCGTCGGCTCGCGTCGGTCGGCACGGCATGCGCCCGTCATCCCGGGAGGCTCCCGGCCACCGGCCGAGGCGCTGTCGCGGGCCGGCTCGGCGCCGGGGCCGCGGGGCCCGGCGTGGGCCACACCGTCACGCCCGCCACCTCGCCCATCCCCCCATCCATCTCCACCTGTCGGACATAGCAGATATCGGCTCCCAACCGGACATAAGGACGTAGATCGATGACGTCAGCTCAGCTCGCCGCCGCCGCAGTCGCGCCCACGGTGGCGGCGTGGGACAACCCGCCGGCGGTCGCGCCGCGGGGAACGGTGATCCTGATCGCCGGCCGGGGCGAGCATCCGGGGCTCTACGAGCGGTTCGGCAACCGGATCGCCTTCGACGGCTACCGGGTCCGGGTGGTCGGCGACCCGACCGCGCACGAGCGGACGGTGACGTCCCAGATCAACCGTCTGCTGGCCGACCCGGACCTGCCCGCGCCGCGCGTGCTGGCGGGCTCCGACGCGGGCGCGGCATTCGCCGCGGCGCTGGTCGCCGCCGGGAAGGTGCGGGTCGACGGCCTCATCCTCGTCGGTCTTCCCGGCGGGGAGACGACCGTCACGGACATCGGGGAATGGGAGTGGGAGACCGAGCTGGGTGAGCGCACCGCCTGCCCCACCCACCAGGCGCGGCTGGACGCCGACGTGTCGGTGCGCCGTGGCGCGCTGACCGTCCCGATATCCCGGTCCTGGATCGTCGACGGTGATCTTCGTCGGGTCGCCGTACCGGTGCTCGGCCTGCACGGGACGGCCGACCTGCTCAGCCCGCTGCCGGCCGCGCGAGAGCGTTACACGGGCGCGCCCATCGCCGAGTTCGTCACCATCGACGGCGGCAAGCACGACGCCCTCAACGACGCCACCCACCGGACAGCCGCGGCCGTGGTCGTGCTGTTCCTCGAACGGTTGCGGGCCGGCGCCGACCTGCCCGAAATCGCGCGCTGGACCCCCTGGTCGTAGCCGCGTCAACGGCGCCGATCAGCCACCCGTCCGGCGCATCCGGAGGACCGTCATGACCGTCGAATTCATCAGCGGCATAAACATCAATCCGTCCAACGAGCTCAACCGGCTCCGTCTCCCGGCCATTGATGTGCCCTTCCTCAGGCGTTACGCGCGGGCCCTGGAGGACGGCGGCTTCGACTACACACTGGTGCCCTACCACTCCTCCTTCCAGGACCCGTTCACCCTCGCCACGGCCATCACACAGTTCACCGAGCGGCTCCGGCCGATCGTCGCGCTGCGGCCCAACACCATCTACCCGACGGTCGCGGCCAAACAGCTGGCCACCCTCGACCAGCTCAGCGGTGGACGCGCGGTGGTGCACTTCATCGCGGGCGGGGACGACCACGAGCAGGCCCGCGAGGGCGACCGGCTGAGCAAGACCGAACGCTACGCGCGACAGGCCGAGTACATCGACATCCTCCGCCGGGCGTGGGCCTCGACGACGCCGTTCGACCATGCCGGGACCTACTACTCCTTCGAGGACTTCGTCTCGGTCGTGCGGCCGGTCAACGGCAGCATCCCGGTGTCGGTCGGCGGGTCGTCGCCGGAGGCCTACCAGGTGGGCGGCGCGCGGGCCGACATCTTCGGCCTGTGGGGCGAACCGCTGAAGGAGACCAGGGAGCAGATCGACGCGGTGACCGAGCAGGCCCGCCTCGCCGGCCGGGAGGACACCCCCGCATCTGGGTCACCTTCCGTCCGATCATCGCCCCCACCGAGGAGCTGGCCTGGGAGAAGGCCCACCGGATCCTCGACGTCCTGCGGGGCAACAACGGGCTCGCGCACGCGGCGTTCCGCGCCACCAGCGCGAAGGAACCGCCCAACGTCGGCTCCCAGCGGCTGCTGCGGGTGGCCCGCGACGGTGACCTGCACGATCGTGCGCTGTGGACGCCCACGGCCTCCGCGACCAACGCCGCCGGCGCCTCCACCGCCCTGGTGGGGACGCCCGAGACCGTCGCCGCCGCCATCCTCGACTACGTCGACCTCGGTGCCGAGCTCATCTCGATCCGCGGGTACGACAACCTCGACGACGTCATCGACTACGGCCGTTACCTCCTCCCACTGGTGCGCGAGGAACTGGCCCACCGCGCGGCGACGGGCCGTCGCGGCGAGATCGTGCGGGAGGACGCCGGGCGCGGCCGCCCGGCCGTGCCGGCGGCCGCCTCCGACGGTGGCCCGCACGGCGATCGGGGCGCACAGGCGCGGGAAGCGTCGGCCGCGCGGGCCGGCCGGCTGGGGCAGCAGGTGGCGTCGTGAGCGTGTCATCGCGGTCCCAGACCGGCCCGGCCGACCGTTCCGACCTTTCCGCTGCCGGTTCTGCCGCCGCCGATCGTCCCGACATCGATCCTGCCGCCGCCGGCCGTCCGGTGGCCGCGCTGCCGGTCGTGGACGTCTCCGACGACGCGCTCGCCCAAACGAGCGCGCGACTCGCGCTCACCGCCGAGGAGTACGACCGTTCCGCGGAGTTCCCCTGGAAAGGCGTCCAGGCCGTGCACGACGCGGGCCTGCTGCGGCTGGGGATCGCACCCCGCTACGGCGGCCAGGGCCTCAGCGCCACCGACAGCGTCCGGGTCCTGCAGTGGCTGGGCCGGGGCGACCCGTCGGTCGCCCTGATCACAGCGATGACGATCTTCCAGCACGTGCTGGAGGACATCGACCCGTGGTGGCCGGAGGATCTCTACCGCACCGTGGTCGACGACTCCCGCCGGCGGCCGGTGCTGCTGAACGCCATCCGCGCCGAGCCAGAGTGGGGAGCGCCCGCCCGCGGCGGGCTGCCGGCCACGAAGATCCAGCGGACCGCCACCGGCTGGCTGCTCAACGGGCACAAGGGCTTTGCGACAAGCTCGGAAGGCCTCGCCTACCACCTGGTGTGGGCGGCCACCGAGGACCCCGACCCGCTGCTGGCGCACGCCGTCGTCCCCGCCGACACCCCCGGTATCGAGATCGTGCGCACCTGGGACCACCTCGGGCTGCGGGCGAGCAGCACGCACGACGTCATCTACACCGACGTGGAAATCCCTTTCGAGAACTTCCGCGGCGTGCCCCTCTCCGAGCAGCGCGCCGACCCGGGCCTGGGCGCCGTCGGGCTCGGCGTGCCCGCGCTCTACATCGGGGTGGCCCGGGCCGCGCAGGAGTTCTTCCTGCGTTTCGCCAACGAGCGCGTACCCACCTCGCTGGGACGTCCCATCGCCACGACCGAACGGATCCAGACCATCGCCGGCGAGATCGAGGCGCAGCTGGTCCAGGCCGAGGAGATCGTCTACGGGGTGGTCCGTCGTTTCGACGAGGGTGACCCCAGCGCGTCGCAGCGCTTCCTCGTCGCCAAGCCGTTGGTCGTGCGCGCCGTTGTCACAGCCGTGCAGACCGCGGTGGCGGCGATCGGCAACCCGGGCCTGACCAGGCACAACCCTCTCGAGCGGCACCTGCGTGACGTCTACTGTGCCCGCGTCCATCCGCCGCAGGAGGACTCCGCCCTGCTGCTCGCCGGGCGCCAGACGCTCACCGCCGCGCGCTGTTAGAGCAACATCCAGGGCCACGTCAGCTCGACCGAGGCCCCGTCCGCAGGTGCCCTCAGAGCACCCGGCAGCAGCCCGGACCGCACCCGGCAGCAGCCACACCTGCACTCACAACCCGTGGCGTGCGGCCGCCACCACGAAACCGTTCCCTGTTCGACCGGTTCCGGAATTCCGGAATCCACCTGACCTGTTCACGGAAGACAACTCTGGGAGTCATATCCTGATGGCCGTATCGTGGCGTCGCCGAAGTGGCGAGGACACCGACAGAAATATCAGCGGCAGCGCCGACGGAAACAGCGCGGGCCGACGCGGCCCGCGCTGGCGGGCGGCGACCGTCTCCCTCCTCACCGTCGCCTTCCTGGCCGCCTGTGGGGGCGGGGACGGCGGGAGTGGTACGAACGCCGACAACGCGCAGCCCGTGCCGGGCGGCCGGCTGAAGATCGCCTTCTGGGCGGACTTCCAGGGCTGCATCGACCCCAACCAGGTGTACTGGATCGAAAGCCGCAGCATCGACCGCAACTTCGCCGACTCGCTGACCGACCAGGACCCCAGGACCGGTGAGATCGTCCCGTGGCTCGCCACGAGCTGGACGGCCAGCCCCGACGCCCGCGAGTACACCTTCACCCTGCGCAAGGGCGTCACCTTCAGCGACGGCACGCCGCTCGACGCGTCCGCGGTGAAGACGGCCCTCGACGGGGTGCGCGGCCTCGGCGCCAAGTCGACCCTGGGCGTGACCTACCTCGCCGGCTACGAGTCGTCGACCGTCGTCGACCCGCAGACGGTCAAGGTGAACTTCAGCGCGCCCAACGCGGCGTTCCTCCAGGCGACGTCCACCACCACCCTGGCGATCCTCTCGCCGGCCACCTACAAGGAGACCGCCGAGGCCCGCTGCGCGGGCAAGGTCATCGGCTCAGGACAGTTCGTGCTCGACAGCTACAACGTCACCAAGGCGATCAAGCTCAGCCGGCGCGCGGGTTACGCGTGGCCGAGCGCGCTGGTGAAGAACCAGGGTGACGCGTACCTCGACGGCATCGACGTCAGCTACATCGCCGAGGACAGCGTCCGGGTGGGCAGCCTGACCACCGGCACCATCGACGTCGCCTGGCCGCGGCTGCCGATCACCTCCGCCGACCAGGAGGTCATCAAGGCCGCGAACGGCGTCATCGAGACACGCTCCCTGCCCGGCATCAGCGCGCAGATCGTGCCCAACGTCAACAGGGGCGGCCCGCTGGCCGACCTGAAGGTGCGCCAGGCGCTGTACAAGGCGATCGACCTGAAAAGCTACGCGTCCACCGTGTACTGGGACGGCTACCCGGTGGTGAAGGGGCCGTACGACTCGACGACGCCGTACGCGGCGGACCTGTCCGCCAAGCTCGCCCACGACCCGGCCGGGGCGGCCGCGCTGCTGGACAGCGCCGGCTGGGCCAAGGGCTCGGACGGCTACCGCTACAAGGACGGCCGGAAGCTGACGCTGACCTACCTCATCATCTCCTCGACCCCTGGCGAACAGCTGCTCCAGGACCAGCTCAAGAAGAGCGGCGTCGACCTCCAGCTCAAGGTCCTAACCAACGCGCAGTACACCCAGCTGACCACCGCTGGTGAGTTCGACCTCGCGGGCAGCTACCTGACCCGCGGCGACCCGAGCGTGCTCGGCTCGACCCTCGACCGGGCCGTCTCGAAGAACTACGCCACCGTGTACTCCCAGGACGACGCCACAGCCGCCGAGGTCAGCAGGCTGTTCGCCCGCGGGCTGAACACGATCGACCCGGCCCGGCGCGCCGCGGCGTACAAGGATCTGCAGGACTACCTGATCGACCACGGGGTCGTCTTCCCGACCTACGACCGGGTGCAGGTGGTCGGGCTGTCGAACAAGGTCCACGGGTTCGCCTGGACCTCCGAGAGCTTCCTGCGCGCCAACGACATCTGGCTGTCGAAGTGACCTGGCGGTCATGATGCCGAGAACACCGAGAATGCTGAGAACGCCGAGACGGTCATGATGCTCAGATATCTCGCCGGTAGGTTCGCCCAGGCACTGCTGGTGCTCTGGGCGGCCTACACGGTCACCTTCGTCATCCTGCACGTGCTGCCGAGCGACCCGATCACCCTGCAGCTCGCCGCCGGCGGAGTCGACGTCAGCCAGCTCACCCCGGACCAGCTGCACGCCATGGAGGCGCGGTATGGGCTCGACGAGCCCGTGCTCACGCAGTACTTCGGCCGGCTGTGGGACGCCCTGCACCTCAACTTCGGCATGTCGCTCACCCAGAACGTCTCCGTCGGCAGGCTCGTCTCCGACCGGCTGCCCTCGACCATCGTGCTGACCCTGGTCTCAGTCGGGCTCTTCCTGGTGTTCGGCGTCGGGCTGGCCTACCTGGCCTCCTACGTCCAGTGGCGGCCGGCCCGGGTGCTGCTCAGCCGGCTGCCCGCGGTGGGCATCTCACTACCGACGTTCTTCGTCGGGCTGCTGCTCATCCAGGTGTTCGCCTTCTCCCTCGGCTGGTTCCCGGCCAGGGGCAGTGAGGGATGGCGCAGCGTGGTGCTGCCCGGGGTCACCCTGGCGCTTCCCGGGTCGGCGATGCTCGCCCAGGTGCTCATCCGCAGCCTCGGCGACACCTGGCAGGAGCCGTACATCGTCACCGCCAGGGCCAAGGGGCTGTCCCGCTGGGCCATTCAGCTGCGGCACGCGTTCCGCAACGCGGCCCTGCCCGCGCTCACCCTGCTGGGCGTGCTCGTCGGCTACACGGTGACCAACGCGGTCGTCGTCGAGACCGTCTTCTCCCGCAACGGGATCGGCCAGTTGGCCCAGCAGGCCGTCATCGGCCAGGACGTGCCCGTCGTCCAGGCCGTCATCGTCATCGCGGCGGCGATCTTCGTCGCTGTCAATCTGGTCGTCGACCTGCTCTATGCGTTCCTCGACCCTCGTGTCGCCCACACGGCCCGGGTCACCTAGGGTCACTGAGGCAGGAATCATGTCCGAGAACATCCTGGTCAAAGGCTCGGAGCAGGCCGCTCCGGGTGTCCCGCCGGCCCCGGCCCCCGCCGTGGGCCCGGCGTCGGCCGCGGGCGGTACCGCGCCCGTCACCGACACCGGGCCCACCCGAGCGGATACCGGCGGCGGCCACACCGGTGAGCGGCATCCGGCGGGCGGACGCCTCCGGCGGTCCGCGGTGTTCGAGGTGGTGCGGCCGTTCCTGCGCCGGCCGGGGTTCGTCCTCGCCGCCGCGTTCATCGCGTTCGTCGTGGTCTCGGGCCTGTTCCCCGGGGCGTTCACCTCGTACGACCCGACCGCGACCGCACCGGCGGAGAAGCTGCGCGGACCGGGCCTGGACCATCTCTTCGGCACCGACGAACTGGGCCGGGACCTGTTCTCCCGGGTCCTCCACGGCTCGACCCTCACGATCAGGAGCACCGGGGGAGCCGTTCTGATCGCGATCGTGGCCGGGCTGGCGCTCGGGGTCGTCGCCGGGTTCCTGGGCGGATGGATCGACAGCCTGCTCATGCGCACGGTCGACGTCGCGCTCGCCCTCCCGCTGCTCCTGCTGGCGCTGGCGATCGTCACCGCGCTGGGCTTCGGGATGCTGCCGATGGCGATCGCCGTCTCGGTGGGCATCATGCCGGGGTTCGCGCGCACGACCCGGGCGGAGGTGTTCCGGGTCAAGGGACAGGCGTACGTCGAAGCCGCACGCACCGGCGGCGCCTCATGGATCAGGGTGATGTGGCGGCACGTCCTGCCGAACTCGTGGGGCCCGGTGATGGTGCTCGCCATCCTCGACTTCGGCACGGCCGTGCTGAGCATCTCCTCGCTGAGCTTCCTGGGCTTCGGGGCCCCGCCGCCCGCCGCCGAGTGGGGGACGCTGATCTCCAGCGGCCGTAACTACCTGGTCACCAGCCCATGGTTGTCGCTGCTGCCGGGCCTGTTCGTCGGCCTGGTCGTCTTCAGCCTCAACCACGTCGCCCGAACCCTGGAGGAGGTGCGGTCGTGAACGAGGGAGCGACGCGGCGAACCGGGGACGGCGTGAGCGAGGAGGCTGGCGCGAACATCGTGGAACTGTCCGGGCTGTCGGTCGGCTACCGCAGCCGGGGGCGGACGGCCCTCGCGGTCGACGGCCTGGACCTCGCGATCGCGCCCGGCGAGACCGTGGCCGTGGTCGGCGAGTCCGGCTCGGGCAAGACCACCACCGCCAACGCCATCCTGGGGCTGCTGCCGGCCAACGGGCAGATCGTCGCGGGTTCGATCCGGGTGGCCGGCACCGACATCACCACAGCCCGTGAACGCACCCTGCGGGCGATCCGCGGCAACGTCGTCGGGCTCGTCCCGCAGGATCCGATGGTCGGCCTCAACCCGACGATGCGCGTCGGCGGCCAGGTGGCCGAGGCCGTCCGCCGACGCGGCGTGGACAGGCGACTGGTGTCCGCTGAGGTGATCGAGGCCCTGGAACGGGCGGGGCTGGACGAGCCGGTGCTGCGCGCCCGGCAGTACCCGCACGAGCTCTCTGGCGGCATGCGGCAGCGGGTGCTCATCGCCATCGCGCTGGCCGGGCATCCCCGCCTCATCGTCGCCGACGAGCCGACGAGCGCGCTGGACGTCACCGTGCAGCGCACGATCCTCGACCATCTCGGGCGTCTCGTCGCCGAGACGGGCACCTCCCTGTTGATCATCACCCACGATCTCGGGGTCGCCGCCGACCGCGCCGACCGCGTGATCGTCATGCAGCACGGACGGGTGGTCGAGCGCGGCGATCCGGAGTCGATCCTGCTCGCCCCCCGTGACCCGTACACCCGGCACCTCATCGAGGTCGCCCCGGCGCTGTCGCACTCCGGGCACGTCGTCCCCCGCTTCACCGAGGTCGCCCCGGCATCGGAGATCCTGCGGCTGGAGGCCGTCACCAAGGACTTCCGCCTGCCCAGGACGTCCGGCGGCGATCGGGTCTTCCGGGCGCTGGAGGACGTCACGCTCTCGGTGCGGGCCGGGCAGACCCTGGGCCTGGTCGGCGAGTCGGGATCGGGTAAGACCACCGCGCTGCGTATCGCCATGGGCCTGGACAAGCCCACCAGCGGACGGGTGCTGCTGGACGGGAAGGACATCACCGCCGCCGGCTGGTCGCAGCTGCGGCCGCTGCGCCGGCGGTTCCAGCTCGTGCACCAGAACCCGTACTCCTCGCTGGACCCGCGGTTCAGCGTCGAGGAGAGCATCGCCGAACCCCTGGTCTCCTTCCGGATCGGTAACCGGGCCAGCCGGGCCGCCCGGGTCCGTGAGCTGCTCGACCAGGTCGCTCTGCCGGCGGATTTCCGCGAGCGCAGGCCGAGGGAGCTCTCGGGCGGGCAGCGCCAGCGGGTGGCGATCGCCCGGGCGCTCGCGCTCGGGCCCGAGCTGGTCTTCCTCGACGAGCCCGTCTCCGCGCTCGACGTCTCGGTGCAGGACCAGATCCTGGGGCTGCTCACCGGGCTGCAGCAGGAGCTCGGGGTCAGCTACTTCTTCATTTCCCATGATCTGGCGGTCGTCGCCCAGATTTCGCATGAGGTCGCGGTGCTGCACCGCGGCCGGGTCGTCGAGAGCGGTTCGACCGCGGCCGTGTTCGCCGCACCCGAGCAGGAGCACACCCGTGAGCTGCTCGGCGCCATTCCCGGGCAACGTTTCGCCGCCGCGCTGGCCGCGGCCGCCCGGCCGGCCGGGACATCGGGCGGGGCGGCGGACGAGCCCCCGCCGGGAGCGGGCGGGACGCCGGCAGGACCTTGAGCGGGCCCGGCCGGAGCCGGGAGGAGCCCGTAGGTGTCGCGGCCGGCGGGAAGGCCGGCGAATCCGCCGCGACGACAGACGAAGATCGACGGCAGGCGAAGATACTGTGACGGCTGGCAGGTCCGTCGGACGACCAGCGAACAGGATGCGACGGAAGGTGAGTGCACGTGGTGGCTGGTGAGAGCCCCGAGGTGGGCGGCGAACCCGTCGAGGCGGTCGGTGCGGCCGGCTACTCTGACCGATCCGGCCGGTCGGCGGTGCTCGTCGATGCCAAGAGGTTGCACGACGAACTGTCGTCGGCCACGCCCCCGCTGCTGCTCGACGTCCGCTGGGCTCTCGGTGATCCGCACGGCCGCGAGCACTACCGGGACGGGCATCTGCCGGGCGCGGTCTACGTCGACCTCGACACCGAGCTCGCCGCCATGCCGGGCGGGACCGCCGGCCGGCACCCGCTGCCCGACATCGCCGCGCTGCAACACTCGGCCCGGGCCTGGGGGCTGACCGCCGGGCGGCCGGTGGTGGCCTACGACGACAACGGCGGGCAGGCGGCGGCCCGGGCATGGTGGCTGCTGCGCTGGGCGGGCGTGGCCGACGTGCGCATCCTCGACGGCGCCCTGACCGCCTGGCGGGAGGCCGGCTTCCCGCTCGAGACCGGCGAGACCGTCCCGGCGTCCGGGGACGTCGTGCTCGCCGCGGGGCATCTGCCGGTGCTCGACGCCGACGGCGCCGCCCACTTGGCCGGCGCGGGTGTCCTGCTCGACGCCCGCGCGCCGGAGCGCTACCGCGGCGAGGTGGAGCCGGTCGACCCGCGCGCCGGGCACATCCCCGGCGCGGTCAGCGCGCCGACCGGGGAGAACCTGGACGGCGGCGGGCACTTCCTGTCCGAGGATCTGCTGCGCGCCCGCTTCACCGCGCTCGGTGCCGGTGACACGCGGTCGGTTGGCGTCTACTGCGGATCCGGGGTGACGGCGGCCCACCAGATCGCCGCGCTCGCCGTGGCTGGGATCGACGCGGCCCTCTTCCCCGGCTCCTGGTCAGCCTGGTCCTCCGACCCCACCCGCCCCGTCGCCACCGGCCCCGGCTGACCCTGTCGGTGGCCTGAGCCGTCGGTCGCTGGAGACCGGCGGCTTCAGATCATGCTTTTCGCGCGTCGCCTCCGGCCTTCCGGCCAGGCCGCCGGGCTGTTCCGGGCAAGCTGGCAGCGTCGCTGCGCGGTTACTGCCGAGCCAGTTCGGCAGGGTCGAGGTCGACCGGGAACGGGTGGAGGATCGTCGTCCGCTCGCCGGCTGGGGCGGTGACCGTGTGGACGAACCGGCCGCGCCGGAGCTGGGAGGCGATGATGTGCGGTTTCGGCGTCAGCTCGAACCGCCAGTACACGGCAATGCCGGCGTCCGCGTAGAGCCGCGGTTTGATCACCTGGTCCTGCGGCTCGCTGCCGGGCGACACGATCTCGACGACCGCCAGCACGGTGCCCACCGGGTAGCGGGTCGGGTCGGTGGCCGCGAACTTCCGTTCGACGATGGCGATGTCCGGCACAGCCAACCGGCCGCCGGGCGCCTCCACGTTCACCGCTTCCAGCACTTCCACGGCCGCGCCGGCGGCCGATACCGCGACGTCGAGCAGGTTCGCCAACCGCCGTGACGTTCGTTGATGCGAGATTCCAGGAGCCGGGCTCACCGTCAGGACGCCCGATGTAAGCAGCTCGTACCGGGAACGGTCGCCGGTGTCGGGGATGGCCTCGACGTCCGCGATCGTCCACGGGCCAACATGCTCGGCGAATACGACGCTCACAGGCTCCCTCCTCCCACCGGCGCGCCCTACTCGTCAGCTCGACCTACTCGCTCAGTCTCCCACGATCATCCACCATCCGACAGCCCCGCCCCTGCCGCAGCCGCCACCCTCCGCCTCCTGGCAAGCCCTCTGGAGTTGGAGTGATCCCGCTTCCGTGGACAGCGAACCTGAGGTTCGCTGTCCATAGGGAAGGAGCGTCATGGGGTCAGCTCGCCGGAAGTTCACCCAGGAGTACAAATCCGAGGCAGTAAGGTTGGTGCTCGACTCGGGCCGGTCGGTGACCGAGGTCGCGAAGAGTCTGGGTATCCACGAGACCACGTTGGGAAACTGGGTGAAGAAGGCGAAGGAGAACGGCGAGACCGAGGAGCGGCCGCTGTCGGTGTCGGAGCGCGCGGAACTTGAGGAGCTCCGGAAGAAGTACGCGCAGGCGCAGATGGACATCGCCTTCCTAAAAAAAGCGGCGAGCTTCTTCGCGAGCGAGCAGAAGTAAAGTTCGAGTTCATCTCGATACACGCTCCGAAGAAGCCTGTGTCCGCCGACGGCGCGAACACCTTTCCCGTCGACTACATGTGCAAGAAACTCGACGTGTCCCGACAGGGCTACTATGCGTGGAAGAAACGCGGCCCGTCTCGGAGGGAGAAGGACGACGCCACCTTGTCGACCATGATCAGAGCTGTTTTCGACCGTCACGAGGGGCGGTACGGCGTGCGGCGGATCTTCCACGAGATCCGCCGCCAGGGCGTCGCCGTCGCCTACAAGCGGGTCCAGCGGCTGATGGCGACGATGGGCCTGGTCAGCGTGCATCCGCGTCCCCGCCGGCCGGTGACGACGGTGCAGGCCGCGGACTCCTCATCGCTGCCTGATCTTGTCGGCCAAGACTTCGCCGCGTCCGCACCGAACCAGTTGTGGTACGGCGACATAACATATATTCGCACCTGGGATGGCTGGGTGTACATGGCCTCCGTCATCGACGCGTTCTCTCGGAAGATCGTCGGCTGGGCGGTCGCCGATCACATGCGCACCGAACTCGTTCTCGACGCGCTTCGTATGGCCGTCACCCGCCGGCGGCCACCCGGCGGCGTCATATTCCACGCCGACCGAGGCGGTCAGTACACCAGCCGTGAGTTCGTCGCCTTCTGTCGCGACAACAACGTCCGAAACTCCGTCGGCCGTACCGGGATCTGTTTCGACAACGCCGCGGCGGAGTCCTTCTGGGCCACCCTCAAGAAGGAGTTCGTCCACCTCCACCCGTTCGATACCATAGACCGCGTCCGGGCGGGGATCTTCGAATATGTCGAGATCTACTACAACCGGCAGCGGTTGCACTCCTCGATCGGCTATCTCACGCCTGTCGAGTTCGAGGAAGAATTTGACGGACAAACACTTCGTGCTGCATAGTTAGGACTGTCCACGAAAGTGGGAACCCTCCACTCCAGGCAAGCGGTCCCTTCGCGGGAACGAGTGTGTAAGTGGTCTGGAGGGGAGAGAGCAGCCACTTACACACTCAACCGCGTGATCTGACGCAACGTTGGGAGTTTGCGGGTTTTCTTGGTGGGGGTGGGTGGGGGCGTTCTGTGGTGCTGGAGTTGCGGGTTACTGCGACCATGCCGCAGGTGGTCGTGTGGGGCTGCTCGCGCGATCGAACAATCGAACATCCGTCAGACACGCTCTAGCTCAGGCGGGTGACGGCTACGGTTACGCCCAGGGAGGTTGAGGCGCCGCCGGAGTAGACACCGAGCAGGGGCGGGACGTCGTTGTAGTCCCGGCCGCGGGCCACGACCACGTGTTGTTGCCCGGCGGGGACACCGTTGGTCGGGTCGAAGCCCCACCAGTCGCCGAGCCAGCCCTCCACCCAGGCGTGGCTCTGGCCGACGACGGTCTCGCCGATCGTGGCATCCGTGGACGGGTGCAGGTAGCCGGAGACGTACCGGGCCGGTAGGCCAACGGCCCGCAGCAGCACCAGAGCCAGGTGGGCGAAGTCCTGGCAGACGCCTTCGCCCTGCTGCCAGGCGTCCACCGCGGACGTGTGCACGCCGGTCGTGCCGGGCCGGTAGGTCAGGCGTTGCCGAACCCATTCGCCGACGGCCGGGACGAACTCGGCCGGGGTGTGGCGCGCGGCGAGTTCGCGGGCCGTCTCGGCAAGCTCCGGATGGTCCGCGGTGAAGCGGCCCGGACGGATGAACTCGACGAAACGGTCCGTGGTCGACTCGTCGGTGAGGGCCTGCCAGTTCGGCCCGTCGTCCGGTCCCGGCCGGGCGGGGGCGGTGCGTACCACCGAACGGCCGGTGACGACGAGCTCGGTGTGCGGGGTGTGCAGGTCGAACGCGGTGACCTGCGTGCCCCAGTAGTCCCAGTAACGGTAGGTGGCCGCTGTCGGCTCGGTGCGCACGGTGGCCTCCAGCGTGAGCTGGCCGGCGGAGGTCTGCGGGATGAGCCGGGCCTCGTTGTACGAGGAGAGCACCGGGGTCGCGTACCGGTAGCCGGTGGAGTGCTCGATCCGGATCTGCCAGCTCACCGCCGCACCCCCGTTCGGCCGCCGGCCTTGCCCGCATCCTCGCTCGCCGTCACGCCGGCGTGGCTTTCGCTCGCCGTCACGCCGGCGCATCCGTCGTCATGCGTCACGGCCCGGCCCGGGCGCCGGCCCGCGCGCCCGGCGCCACACGGCATGCTGTCGCGTGGCGCCGTCATGCCGGTACCTCGGTTGCCCAGGAGCGGGGGGCGTTACGGGCGAAGTAGCGGTGCGTGACCGCCTCGCTGACCGTGGAGCAGGTGCGCTGCAGCGACACCAACAGGTCGGGCATGTCGTCGACCAACTCGTCCACGCTGCGGAACTCAAGTTCGGTGCGGGCCCGGCCGACGATGCGGCGGGCCATGTCGTCCACGGTGAACCGGGCCTCGCGGCGGGTGCCGTCGAGCTCGGCGAGGATCTGTTCGGCCATCGACAGCGACCAGTACACCGACCGCGGGAACAGCCTGTCCAGCAGCAGGAACTCGGCGACGCGGGCGGCGTCCACGGCCCGCCGGTAGGTCCGCAGGTACGCTTCGTGCGCCCCGCAGGAGCGCAGCAGGCTCACCCAGCTCTGGGACGCGGGATCCTCGCTGATGCTCGACGACAGCAGCCGAGCGGTCATGTCGACCCGTTCCAGGCTGCGTCCCAGGATGAGGAAGCGCCAGCCGTCGTCGCGGGCGAGAGTGGCGTCGACCAGGCCGGCGAGCATCGCCGTCCGTTCCCTGATGTAGCGGAAGAACACGTGCGGGCCGAGCCGGCGCGCGAGCTGTTCGGAGTGCGGCAGGTCGTTCCAGGTCGCGTTCAGGCACTCCCAGACCTCGCTGGAGATGACGTCGCGGGCGCCGCGGGCGTTCTCCCGGGCCGCGCCGACCGCGCCGGTGATGCTGGACGGGTTGCCCGGGTCGAACGCGAGCAGTTCGGTGACCTGCCGGGAGTCCGCGGCGGTGCCGGGCGCGGGCATGCCCATGACGGCCAGCAGTTCCCGGCCGGCCGAGGTCTCGTCCAGCCACGGGTCCTCCAGCACCCGTTGGACGTGGACGTCGAGGATGCGGGCGGTGTGCTCGGCGCGTTCGGAGTAGCGGCCGATCCAGAACAGCGACTCGGCGATGCGGCTCAGCACGCGGCCGGCCCGTTCAGGCGGCGGGCCTGCTCACCAATGGTCTCCGACCGTGACTGTCCGTGCTCCGACTGTCCCTGCCGTGGCTCCTGGCGCTGTCCCTGCCCCGGCCCGGCGTCCTGGGACGGTCGCGGCTGCGGTCCCTCCCGTTGCTGCTGTTGCTGTTGCTGCTGGTCGCAGGAGGGGAACGGGCCGACGTCGGGGCCGTCGGCGACCTGCGGGACGTTGCCCGGCGGCCGGCTGCGCGGCGAGATGCTCTCCCGGCTGGACTCCGGCGAGGCCAGCACCCAGGTGTCCTTGGAGCCGCCGCCCTGGCTGGAGTTGACCACGAGGCTGCCGCGCGGCAGCGCGACCCTGGTCAGCCCGCCCGGCAGCACCCACACCCGGCGGCCGTCGTTGACCGCGAACGGGCGCAGGTCCACATGCCGTGGCCCCAGCCGGTCACCGGCGAGCGTGGGCGAGGTCGACAGCCGTACGACCCGCTGGGCGATCCAGCCACGCGGGTCGGCTTCGATCTTCAGTCGTAACGCGTCGAGCTCCGCCGCGGACGCCTGCTCACCGATGACGATGCCCTTGCCGCCGGAGCCGTCCACCGGCTTGAGCACGAGCTCGTCGAGGTGGCCGAGCACGTGGTCGCGCTGGTCGGGGTCTTCCAGCCGGTAGGTGTCGACGTTGGCCAGGACCGGTTCCTCGCCGAGGTAGTACCGGATGAGGTCGGGGACGTAGGTGTACATCAGCTTGTCGTCGGCGACCCCGTTGCCGACCGCGTTGGCGATGGTGACCCGGCCGGCCCGGGCGGCATTGAGCAGCCCGGCGCAGCCGACCACCGACTCGGGACGGAAGTGCAGCGGGTCCAGCCAGTCGTCGTCGATCCGGCGGTAGACGACGTGGACGGGCCGGTCACCCTCTGTCGTGCGCATGGTGACGTTGTTGTTGTGTACCGTCAGATCTCGTCCTTCGACGAGTTCGACGCCCATCTGCCGGGCGAGCAGGGCGTGCTCGAAGTACGCCGGGTTGTACACCCCCGGTGTCAGCACGACCACGGTCGGGTCGGCGACGTCGGGTGGGGCGGCGGCCCGCAGCGCGTGCAGCAGATGGGTGGCGTAGTCCGCGACCGGTCGCACCCGGTGGGTGGCGAACAGTTCGGGGAAGACCCTGGTCATCGCCCGCCGGTTCTCCACCACGTAGCTGACCCCCGACGGCACCCGCACGTTGTCCTCGAGGACGCGGAAGCCGCCCTGCTCGTCGCGGATCAGGTCGATGCCGCTAACGTGCGCGCGAACCCCGTTCGGCGGGTCGATGCCGTGCGCGGCGCGGTGGAAGTGCGCGCTGGAGAGCACCAGCCGGCGGGGGACGATCCCGTCGGCCAGGACCTCCGCCCGCCCGTAGATGTCGGTGAGGAACGCCTCCAGCGCCCGGACACGCTGGGTGACGCCGCGTTCGATGACGTCCCATTCGGAGTTGTCCAGCAGGCGGGGGACGAGGTCCAACGGGAAGGGCCGCTCCTCGCCGAAGAGGTTGAAGGTGATCCCGGCGTCCCGGAACGCCCGGTCGAGCGCGGCCTTGCGGGCGGCGAGGTCGCTGCTGCTCAGCGGCCGGAGAGCGTCGTAGAGCGAGGCGTACAGCGGCCGCGGGGTGTCCGGAGCCTCGAACACCTCGTCCCAGGCCTGTGTGGCCTGGGCCGCATACCCTTCGAAGAGGTCCGCCACATCCGGAGAGCCTAAGTTGCCCGTGTTACCGCCGCATGACAGCGTTCAGGCTTCGGTGGCACGATAATGATCATTGATGGTGGCCGTGGCCTGGTTGTCGGTTGCAGGACGGATACAGATGTGTACCAGGCGGCTAACCGTAGTCTGAGATCGGACGATCGTAGTCTGAGACGATGGGTCTGGCGGCGCAATGCCCGCCACGCTGTCACCGGCTGTCGATTATCAGTAATCGGTTGCCAGTATCGACTGCCGGTAGGCCGGTAGCCGATCGCCCCACGTTCGTCGACGTTCCCGGAAGGCTACGTACACCAATGATCACTGCGTCCGATCTCGAGCTGCGCGCGGGCGCCCGCACCCTCATCGAAGCGGTGTCGTTCCGTATCCAGCCCGGCGACCGGATCGGGCTCGTCGGACGCAACGGGGCGGGCAAGACGACGCTGCTGAAGACGCTGGCCCGCGAGACACTGCCGTTCGCCGGAAAGATCGACGTCCGCGGTGAGCTCGGCTACCTCCCGCAGGATCCCCGCAGCGGCGACCCGTCCGGCACCGTTCGTGATCGCGTCCTGTCCGCCCGCGGTCTCGACGCGCTGCTGCGCGAGATGGAGAAGCTGCACGTCGAAATGGCCGAGCTGGTCGACGAGACCGCCCGCGACACGGCCATCCGCCGCTACGGCCGGCTGGAGGAGCGTTTCGGCACGCTCGGCGGGTACGCGGCCGAGGCCGAGGCGGCCCGGATCTGCTCGGCGCTCGGGCTGCAGGACAGAGTGCTCGCCCAGCGGCTCGAGACGCTCTCCGGCGGCCAGCGCCGCCGGGTGGAGCTGGCCCGCATCCTGTTCGCCGGGGCCGGCGACAACCAGGCGACCCTGCTGCTCGACGAGCCCACCAACCACCTCGACGCCGACTCGATCGTCTGGCTGCGCGAGTTCCTGCGCTCCCACGACAGCGGGCTGGTCGTGGTCAGCCACGACGTCGACCTGCTCGACCGCTGCGTGAACAAGGTCTTCTACCTCGACGCCACCCGCGCCGCCCTGGACGTCTACAACGTCAACTGGAAGACGTACCTGTCCCAGCGGGAGCTCGACGAGCGCCGCCGCCGCCGCGAGCGGGCCAACGCCGAGAAGAAGATCGACGCCCTCAAGGCCCAGGCGGACAAGATGCGGGCCAAGGCGACCAAGGCCCGCGCGGCCCACCAGATGGACCGCCGGGCCGAGCGGCTGGCCGCCGGCCTGGCCGAGGTGCGCGTCGCCGACCGGGTCGCCAAGCTGCGCTTCCCCGACCCGGCGCCGTGCGGGCGCACGCCGCTGACCGCCACCGGACTGTCGAAGTCCTACGGGTCGCTGGAGGTCTTCGCCGGGGTCGACCTCGCCATCGACCGCGGCGCGCGCGTCGTCGTCCTCGGCCTCAACGGCGCCGGCAAGACCACACTGTTGCGGATACTCGCCGGCGCGGAGTCCCCGGACACCGGCGCGGTCCACCCCGGCCACGGGCTGCGGCTGGGCTACTACGCCCAGGAGCACGAGACCCTCGACACCGACCGCTCGGTGCTGGACAACATGCGCGCGGCCGCGCCCGGCACCTCGGACGTGGAGCTGCGCCGCATCCTCGGCGCCTTCCTGTTCAGCGGGGACAGCGTCGACCAGCTGGCCGGCACCCTCTCCGGTGGGGAGAAGACCCGGCTGGCGCTGGCCGGGCTGGTGTGCAGCGCCGCCAACGTGCTGCTGCTGGACGAGCCGACCAACAACCTCGACCCGGCGTCCCGCGACGAGGTGCTGGCGGCGCTGGCCACCTTCCGGGGCGCGGTGGTGCTGGTGACCCACGATCCCGGCGCGGTCGAGGCGCTCGCGCCCGAGAAGGTCCTGATGCTGCCGGACGGCGTCGAGGACTCCTGGTCGGCGGACCTCGCCGAGCTGATCACGTTGGCCTGAGAACCGGTCCGGCCCGCCCGCGGACCAGATCGGAAGCGGTGATCATCATGGCCCGCGGGCCGTGGCCACCATGGCCGGCGGGCCGGTGACCGGGTCGGCTTGGCACACTGGCCGGGGACGCGTCGGACGTCGCCATTGTCCGGAAAGCGTCCTGAGCATTTTCAGAGGACGCCGCATCTTCAGGGGACGTCCGAGGGGACGTCCGAAGGGCGTCCAGGGAACGTTCAGAGATCGTCAGGGAACCGTCGGGAGTGATGGGTCAGGTGGTCGCGTGAGCGCGGAAGGTGGTACCAGGGCGGTCGTAGCCGCGCTGGTGGCCAATCTGGGGATCGCGCTGGCGAAGTTCGTCGCGTTCCTCATCACCCGGTCGTCGTCGATGCTGGCCGAGTCCATCCACTCGCTCGCGGACTCGGGCAACCAGGGCCTGCTCCTGCTCGGCCGGCGGCGCGCCACCCGGCCGGCCGACGAGGAGCACCCCTTCGGCTACGGCCGCTCCCGCTACATCGCCGGCTTCCTCGTCGGGATCGTGCTGTTCAGCGTGGGCGGGCTGTTCTCGGTCTACGAGGGCGTGGAGAAGCTGCGCCACCCGCACCATCTGGACAACGGCGTGGTGGCGGTGGTCGTCCTGCTGCTGGCGATCGGCCTGGAGGCGTTCTCCTTCCGGACCGCGATCCACGAGACCCGGCAGGTCAAGGGGGACGCGTCGTGGTGGGGCTTCATCCGCACCGCCCGTGCCCCTGAGCTGCCGGTGGTGCTCCTGGAGGACCTCGCCGCGCTGGTCGGCCTCCTGCTCGCCCTGGGCGGCGTGGGCCTGACCCTGCTGACCGACGACCCGATCTGGGACGGCGCGGGCACCCTCGCCATCGGGATCCTGCTGCTCGTGGTGGCCGTCATCGTCGCGGCGGAGACCCAGGCGATGCTGGTGGGGGAGGCGGCGACCCCGGCGACGGTCGCGGTCATCCGGGACGTCCTCGGGCGCTCCCCGCACATCACCGACGTCATCCACATCCGCACCCTGCACCTGGGGCCGGACGAGCTGCTCGTCGCGGCGAAGATCGTGCTGGACGTGGAGCTGACCGTACCCGCCGTCGCGGCTGTGATCAACGACGCCGAGACCCGGCTGCGCGCCGCGGTCCCCATCGCACACCGGATCTACCTGGAACCGGACCTCCTCCACCCACCGGTGGACCCGCCCGCCGTGAACGAACCCACCGCGGCGCGGATCAGCACCCCACCAGGCCACTGACCAGCCCCGCACCTCCCGCCACGATCATGAGGACGAGTACGTAGGTGGCTGCTGTGGCAACCACCTGTTCCCTCGTTCTCGTGATCTGACAGCTCATGGGAGGGGCGGGGCGGTGTTGAGGAGGGTTTGGGCGATGAGCGCGGTGAGGGCGCCGGCGATGGTCAGGGCCAGCGGGAGGGTGCCGGCACGGGCGGTGTCGCCCGGGTCGGACGGGCGTGGGTCCGGGGCCAGCGCGGGCACCACCAGCCAGCAGTAGAACGGCAGCCAGGACCACTCCAGCGCCGTGGCGGCAAGCCCCGTCAGCACGCCGAAGAGGACCGCGGGGACCGCGCCGACCAGGAACGGCCAGCCGGGCGTGAGTCGGATCCGCCGGACCGCCCGGATGATCAACGGCCCGCATGCGACCAGCACGACCGCGAGCCCCACCGGCAGCTGGGTGAGCGACTCCGGAAGCGTCGCCGCGCCGGCCAGGCCGGCCCGCGCGGCCGTGTGGGCGGCCCCCTCGCGGGCTGCGGCCAGCCCGTCCGGCCAGGAGAACCCCCACAGCGACAGCAACGACAACGGCACCAGGAAACAGCCGCCGGTGATCACGTTGAGCAGCGGCCGACGGCGGACGAAGTACGTGGCGACGACCGTCGCGCCAAGCCAGGGCATCGCGTAGTCGAACAGCGTGGCCACGCCGAAGAACAGGCCGCACGCCACTGCCCACCACAGCCGCCGTCCCGGTTCGGAGCCGACGACCCCGAGCGTGACGAACGCGGCACCGACGGCCGCGGTCACCGCGTCCACCGACGCGGCCGTCCACAGCGCCCAGGGCGCCAGCACCAGGACCGGGAGGAGACGGCGGGCCGCGGCCTCGTGGCACAGCGACCGGACCGCGATCGCAACCAGGGGGACCGTGACCGCGCCCAGCGCCGTCAGGACGGCACCGAGGGCTGCCGGCGCGGTGATCCCCAGCTGGGCGAGCGCCCACACCAGCAGCGTCGGCCCGGGGGGGCGGGCCCGCGCGCCGTAGCTGTCGGCGCCGGTGTGCTCGGTGAACGTCCGCAGCAGGGCCGCCAGGTCGGCGTCGGCCGCGCCCAGGTCCGGCAGGTGCCCGTCGCTGGCCGTGGACGCGCCGACCGCGAGCACGTCGGCCGGGCCCGAGCGGGCGTTGCCCGCCGTCAGCGCCTCCAGGTGGGCGTTGCCCGCCGCCAGCGCCACGGCCCAGCCCAACGCGGCCACGTAGCCGGCGACGAGAAGCGGGATCCAGCGCAGCCGGGTGTGGACGCCGCGCCAGGCCGCGAGGACGATCACGGCCGCCACCGCCGGGGCGAGCAGGGATGCCGGGGAGACGTCGGGGCGTCGGTCCGCGGTGAACGGCAGTCCGCCGAATGCGGCCGGCAGCGGGTCCCATCCCTGGCCGGCGGCGGCACGCGCCAGCGCGGCCAGGCCCAGACAGCCGGCGATCGCGGCGATCCACAGCGCGATTTCCGCGGGCTGGGCGGAATCGGTGCCGGGGGACGGCCGGTCCCGCATGCGTTCCCGGATACCCGGCCGTCCGCTTTCACCCATCCCGCTGCCCGACGGCGCGGTGGTGATCGGAACGTCGGCCACCTTCAGCGTGACCCGGGGACGCGGGCCGGGTGCGGCGCGGGAAGGACATGATCATATCGTTGCCGGTTCGCCGGGCGGATCCCGATCGCCGCGGGACGGATGGGCGGCGCGGAAGCGGCGCGTCGCCTGGTGCCGGTGGCGGCCGGGCGCATTTCCGGCGACGGGCACGCCGACTGGCAGGCCCGGTCCGCCGGCGTGATGACCACGTATGCACCGTAACCAGGCTGGCGGCTTGCTGTTCGACCGGTGCGTGAGAGGCCCGTCGGCGCTCATTCGGCGGTGTCCGGTGGATGGTGTTCGGCGGGCGTCCGTCGGTGTCGGTGTCGCTTCGCCGCTGCTGGTTCGTTGCTGCTCCGCTGCTGGTTCGGTGTGCCGTTCGGCGTTACGCGCCGAAGTTCCCGTCAGGGACGGTAGTGGCCAGAGAGTGCGAACGTTGTCATTATGTTGGTATGAACGCAGTTTCTCGCTGGCCGACGAGGGAAATGGGTCGGAGCAGGTGCGTGGCTGTTGTTGTTCCCGTGGTGCCCGGAAGGGAAAGTCTTGACAGATCCGCCTGGGGGCATCGAGCTTGTGAAGGAGATCGTGTGATGGATCACATGCGCTTCGAGTGGCGCGTTCACCGCAACTGAGTGAAGATCGGTTCGCAGATCATCTATCACGGAGGGGGCCACATTGGCCGAGCTTAGGAAAGGAACCCGGATCACCGGCGCGGAGCGCGACAAGCTTGCATCAGAGCTTCGGAAGAAGTACGAGGCAGGGCAGAGCATCCGTCTTCTCGCCGAGTCGTCGGGCCGTTCGTACGGGTTCGTTCACCGCATCCTCTCGGAGTCCGGCACGACCCTGCGGGGTCGCGGCGGTGCCACCCGGGGCAGCAAGAAGAAGAGCGCCTGATCATGTCGGTGCCGGCCGTCGCCGACCAGGCGGCGGTCGGTCTGGCGCTGGCGATCGACGGTCCGAGGGCGACCATCGCCGTCGATCGTCAGGATCACGCCACCGTGCATGTACCAACCGCACACGTACCAGTCACGTACGCACCAACCGTGCATGAACCAGGTGCGGATGAACCAGGTGCGCACGTATCCGGCCCGTCCGCCGCGCTGCCCGCCGTGCTGGCCGGTATCGGACGCTCCCTGCCCGGCAGCGTTCGACTGGTGATCCTTCGGATCACCGGTGTCTCGTCGCCGCCCACCGGTGGTCGCCGCGTAGCGGCCGGGGAGCGGTTGACGGGTGATCAACCGATTGACGGCCGACCGCTCGCGGAGCGGCCGGCCGACGGCGGGCTCGCGGGCCGGCAGTCCGACGGTGGGACGGCCGCGCGATGGCCGGCCGCGGGCGACGTGGCATTCCAGGCGCCCCATGAGGCGTCCCACGAGGCACTCCATGACATGGGGACGGCTGCCGGCTGGCAGTCCGCGCTCGGCTGGCTGTCGCGTCCCGACCTGTTCAGCGTCGCGGTCGTCAGCGGGTACGCCGTCGACGCCCTGCACCTCGCGCTCGCCTGCGACCTGCGGGTTGTCCGTGACGACGCGTACCTGTCCTTCGGCGACGTCCGCCATGGCCGCATTCCGGCGCTCGGGGTTTCCCGGGCGCTGGTCGACCTGGTCGGCTACAGCCGTGCGCTGGACCTGTGTGTGACCGGGCGCGTGCTTTCCGGCGCACAGGCCCAGGCGGTGGGGCTGGTGGACCGGCTGGTCGCCCCCGCCGAGCTCGACCGGGTGGTGGAGGAGCTGGCCGCCGCCCTGCTCGCGGCTCCTCGCGAGACGGCCGTCGAAGTCAAGGCGTTGCTGCTGCGCAGCCGCGAGCTTTCTGTGGCAGATCAGTTACGCGCGGAGCGCGACGCCCAGGCGCGCTGCTCGTCGGCGCCGGCAGGGGCAGCCGGATGACGCGTCCGGCCGAGGTCATGACGGGAACGATTCCCGTCTACTTTCGCTTACAGTGTTGCAACGTAAGCATGAGCAGGATTCGGGGGTCCGCCGATGAGATTCGCCGAAGACGGGCCGCGCGTCAGCGCGCGGGCCTTCCAGCGTGACCGCTCGGTCGTCCGCCAGAAACTGCGGCCGGGCACCCTGCGTCGGATCGCCGGGTTCGCGCGGCCCTACCGGAGGATGCTCGTCGGCTTCCTCGTCCTGATCGTCATCAGCGCCGCGCTCGGCGCGACGACTCCGCTGATCTACAAGGCGATCATCGACGAGGGCATCATCCCCGGCCGGGTGGGCGTCGTGGAGGCGCTTGCCGTGCTGGTCGGGCTCATCGCCGTCGTCGACGCGCTGCTGGCCCTCGCGCAACGGTGGTTCTCCGCCCGCATCGGCGAAGGCCTGATCTTCGACATGCGGGCCAAACTGTTCGACCACGTCCAGCGCCAGCCGCTGGCGTTCTTCACCCGGACCCAGACCGGCGCGCTGATCTCCCGGCTGAACAACGACGTCCTGGGTGCCCAGTCGGCCTTCACCGGCACGCTGTCCTCGGTCCTGTCCAACATCGTCTCCGTCGGTTTCGTCCTCGCCGCGATGATCGCGTTGTCGTGGCAGACCACGGTTGTCTCGCTGTTGCTGCTGCCGGTCTTCGTCGTCCCGGCGCGGCTGCTCGGGCCGAAGCTGGCCGAGCTCACCCGGGAGAGCTACGGGCTCAACGCCGCGATGAACACGGTGATGACCGAACGGTTCAACGTCTCCGGGGCGATGCTCGCCAAGCTCTACGGCCACCCGGCCCGGGAGAACGACGGCTTCACAGCCAAGGCCGCCCGGGTCCGCGACATCGGCATCACCCAGGCCATGTACGGCCGGATCTTCTTCGTCTCGCTGACCCTGGTCGCATCCCTGGCGACCGCGATCGTCTACGGCGTGGGCGGGCGGTTCGCCGCCGAGGGCACGCTTCAGGTCGGCACCGTCGTCGCGTTGACCTCGTACCTGGCGCGGCTCTACGGCCCGCTGACCCAGCTGTCGAACGTCAACGTCGACGTGATGACCGCGCTGGTCTCCTTCGAGCGGGTCTTCGAGGTGCTCGACCTCACCCCGGCGATCTCCGACCGGCCGGGCGCGGTGGACCTGCCGCCCGGCGCGGCCACGATCGAGTTCGACGACGTCGGATTCCGCTACCCGGCCGCGGGCGAGGTGTCGCTGGCCTCCCTGGAGTCGGTGGCGGTGCTCGACCACCGGCCGTCCGAGACCGTCCTGCACCAGGTGTCGTTCCGGGTGGCGCCCGGGGAGATGGTCGCGCTGGTCGGGCCGTCCGGAGCCGGCAAGACGACGATCAGTCAACTGGTGCCCCGGATGTACGACGCGGTCAGCGGCACCGTCCGGGTCGGCGGCCACGACGTGCGGGAGATCACCCTGCGGTCGCTGCGGGACGCCGTGGGTGTGGTCACCCAGGACGCGCACCTCTTCCACGACACCATCCGGGCGAACCTCACCTACGCCCGGCCGGCAGCCACGCCCGAACAGATGTGGACGGCCATGGACGCGGCCCAGATCGGCCACGTCGTGCGGGCGCTGCCTGACGGCCTCGACACGGTCGTCGGCGACCGCGGCTACCGGCTCTCCGGCGGGGAGAAGCAGCGTCTCGCCATCGCCCGGCTGCTGCTCAAGGAACCTTCGATCGTCGTCCTGGACGAGGCCACCGCCCATCTCGACAGCGAGTCCGAGGCCGCCGTCCAACAGGCCCTGGCCACCGCGCTGGCAGGCCGGACGTCGCTGGTGATTGCCCACCGGCTGTCCACTGTCCGGGACGCCGACCGGATTCTCGTCGTCGAGAACGGCCGGCTGGTCGACAGCGGCCGGCACACCGAGCTGCTGGCCCGCGGCGGCCTGTACGCCGAGCTGTACCGCACCCAGTTCGCCGCCCAGAACGCGGCCCACCACGGCGGAGCCGGCTCCGGGGAGGCCAGTTCTGGCGAGGCCGGCTCCGGGGAGGCCCAGGGCAGCGAGAGCCGGGATGCTGAGAGCCGGGAGGGCGCATCGGCCGCCACGGTCGGATGATCTTTCTGGTGGGGCGAAGCCGGCTGGTGGACGAAGCCGGCTGGTGGGCGGAGCCGGGGAACGCCGGCGGTACGGCCGGTGGGTAAAGCCGGATGGACCATCCCCGCAGGTCTTCCGGCCCGCCGTCCAGGGACGCCTGGCACGCACGCCCGGGCGGCAGCCGCGTGACGGCCGCGGGGCGGTTCGTTCGGGCCGTGTTCGCCCGGCTGTGGGCCAGTACCCCTGCGACGATCTTGATGCTACTTTCTGTGCTCGTCTCGGCCGCTCCGTCCGGCGACGCGACGGCGGATGCCGCCGGTGGGATGGCGGTGGGCCGCCGGGCTCCCCGTCGCCGCCCGCCCACCGTGAGCTGGGAACCCCCGGCCCGGCCCGGCTGGCCACACTGTCCGTGACGGCTGTGGGTGGGCCTGCCCGGCTGTCGTCACCCGCCTCCCCGCGGCGGCGCGGGCCGGTGTGACGGTACGCCCACCTGTACGCATGGCGCCCTAGTGTCCTGAGTCGTTGATTCGCTGGCAGTAGGCGGCGAGGGTCTCGAGGATCTCGTCGGCGGTCTTGGCCCAGACGAACGGCTTCGGGTCCTTGTTCCAGGCGTTGATCCATCGGCGGATGTCGGCTTCGAGTTCGACGACCGAGCGGTGCGTCGATCGGCGCAGCTTGCGGGTGGTCAGCTCCGCGAACCAGCGCTCGACCAGGTTCATCCACGACGCCGAGGTCGGGGTGAAGTGCAGGTGGAAGCGGGGGTGGCGCAGCAGCCAGTTCTTCACCGCCGGGGTCTTGTGGGTGGCGTAGTTGTCCAGGACCAGGTGCAGGTCGTAGCCCTTCGGGACCGAGGAGTCGATCAGCTTGAGGAAGCGCAGGAACTCCTGGTGACGGTGCCGCCGGAAGGTCTGCGCGATCACCGACCCGGACGTCGGGTCGAGCGCGGCGAACAGGCTGGTCGTGCCATGGCGGACGTAGTCGTGGGTCATCCGCTGCGGGGTACCCGGCATCAGGGGCAGCACCGGTGCCGTGCGATCCAAAGCTTGCACCTGCGACTTTTCGTCGACGCAGAGCACGATCGCCTTCTCCGGCGGGTCGAGGTAGACCCCGACCACGTCACGGACCTTGTCCACGAACAGCGGGTCGGTGGACAGCTTCCACGTCTCGACCAGATGCGGCTTCAACCCGAACGCCCGCCACATCCGTGACACCGTCGACTGCGACAGCCCACTGGCCCTCGCCATCGACCGCGATGTCCAATGGGTATCGCCGTTCGGTGGCTTCTCCTCCAACGTCCTCGCGATCACCGCCTCGACCTGGGCGTCGGTGACCTTCCGAGGCGCTCCCGGACGTGCCTCGTCTGACAGGCCCTCCAGCCGGTCGACCGCGAACCGCTCCCGCCATTTCGCGACCGTTCCCCGGGTGATCCCGAGCTCGGCCGCGACCCCCGAGTTCGTCCCACCGTCCGCGCAGGCCAGCACGATCCGCGAGCGCAACGCCAGCGCCTGCGCGGTCTTCCGCCGTCGGGCCCAGCCCTCCAGCACCGCACGCTCAGCAGACGACAACTCGATGGGATCCGCGCTCGGGCCAGGCACCAGCCCATTCTATCTGCACACGAATCAACGACTCAGGACACTAGGTAAACGGAATAGGGCCTTTTTCCCGCGGTTGGAAAACTTTCCGGGTGTCGGCCAGCGGATAGTGGGGGCGGTGTCCAGACCACCGGAGTCATTTCCTAGGCTTGTCTCGTGTCTCGCCGCGCGAAAATTGTATGCACACTTGGTCCGGCCACCAGCTCGCCCGAGAGGATTCGGGAGCTGGTCGAGGCCGGCATGGACATCGCCCGTCTCAACCTCTCCCATGGGTCCCATGAACAGCATGCGCAGACCTACCTGCAGATCCGGGCCGCCTCCGACGCGGTCGGGCGTAGTGTCGGCATCCTCATCGACCTGCAGGGCCCCAAGATCAGGCTCGGCAAGTTCGCCTCCGGCCCGGTCACCCTGGCCCCCGGCGATCGGTTCACGATCACGACCGACGACATACTCGGTGACCAGCACCGGGTCGGGACGACCTTCTCCGGGCTGACCTCCGACGTCACCGCGGGCGACCGGATCCTCGTCGACGACGGCCGGCTGGTGCTCGAGGTCGTCGATGTCACCGGCTCCGACGTCCACACCACGGTCATCGTCGGTGGCCCGGTCAGCAACCACAAGGGGATGAACATCCCGGGCGCGGCCCTTGGCGTGCCCGCCCTGACCGACAAGGACGCCGAGGACCTGCGTTTCGGGCTCGGACTGCCCGCCGACATGATCGCTCTGTCCTTCGTCCGCTCGGCCGCCGACGTCGAGAAGGTCCGGGCGGTGATGGACGAGGTCGGGGTGCGCCTGCCCGTCCTGGCCAAGATCGAGAAGCCGCAGGCCGTCGACCAGCTCGAAGAGATCGTCGAGGCGTTCGACGGTCTTATGATCGCCCGGGGTGACCTGGGGGTGGAACTGCCGTTGCAGGTGGTGCCACTGGTACAGAAGCGCGGCGTGTCCTGGGCACGCGAGCGCGCGAAGCCGGTGATCGTGGCCACCCAGGTGCTGGAGTCGATGGTGCACGCGCCCCGGCCCACCCGGGCCGAGGCCAGCGACTGCGCCAACGCGGTTCTCGACGGCGCCGACGCGATCATGCTGTCGGCCGAGACCAGCGTCGGTGAATACCCCGTCGAAGCCGTGGCCACGATGGCCCGGATCATCGAGACGGCCGAAACGGACCTGGGCCGACTCCCACCGTTGCGTACCCGTCCGCGTACCGTCGGTGGCGCGCTGGCGGAGGCCGCCGCCAACGTCGGCAGCGCCATGGGCGCCCGCTACCTGGTGGCGTTCAGCCAGAGCGGGGACACCGCCCGCCGGCTCGCCCGATACCGCAGCCCCATCCCGCTGCTGGCCTTCACCCCGGTGCCCGCCGTCCGCAGCCAGCTCGCACTGCTGTGGGGCGTCGAGACCTTCCTGGTCCCGTTCGCGCACAGCACCGACGAGATGGTGCGACAGGTCGACAGCGCGTTGCTGCAACTGGAGCGCTGTAAGCCAGGCGAACTGGTGGTCGTCGTGGCCGGTACCCCGCCCGGCGTGGCCGGGATGACCAACACCATCCGGGTACACCGCATCGGGGAAGAGGTCTGACCCCAAATTGTGACTTTGTCACAATTTGGGGGCCCCTGACGTGGTTGATTGGTCGCTGTGGTGGGCTTGCCGATCATTGGGCGTGGGGAAGGATGTGGATCCGGTGCTGTTCCGGCAGCGGTGGATTCACATCCTTCGGAGCGGTCTGCCAGGCGGGCTGCCTCGCGGTGATCGGCGTTGGCGGGGCTCGGGGGTGTAGCGGGCTGACTGCCGTGGTGGGCCTGTCGATCATCTGGTGGTGGTTGACGAGGGTGGTTGGGATCCTGTTCCGTCCGTGGCGCCCGAGCGTTGCTTCCGTGCGATGCGAGGTCCGTCGGCATGCCAAATCGGCCACCGTGGCGGTGGGAGTTACGGGTGGGTGTCGAGTTCGTGAGGGCCGGATGTCGGCGTGCTTTGCGGTATTTGCAGCGCTGGTTTTCGTGTCGTCTGCCGTAATGGGCGCGTAGACCGGATGCCATGGCCGTTTTGAGATAACTGTGATCGACCGTGGTTTTCCGGATCGGTCGTGTCACGACTGTCGCGGACCGGCTGGAACGGTATGCGACGGCGGTGGGTCGTAGGGTCGTCCTCGATGAGGATTTCGGTGGAGTTGAGGGCCGGGTCCACGCACGGGTATCCGCAGGCCCCGCGTGCGTATGTGACCAGTCAGGCGAACGTACGGTAATGCCGTTTACGATACGTTGCAGAACGACTACTGGAACGACGCATGCTCCGGATTACGCTGGGCCTGACTTGGCCCACGTGACCCGGGAGCGTGCGCAATGACCGATCAACCGCCGCAGCGGTCTGGCCGAACCGACCAGAGCACTGGTAGCGCCAGATCCGGTCCGGTCACGGGCCCGTCGGGCCCGTCGGGCCCGTCGAGGCCGTCCAGCGGGGAGGGCGCGAACGCCGACAGCGGGAACGCCGACAGCGGGAAGAAGGACGTCGGACGTCCATCGGATCCGCCCGAGCGGCCGCAGACGTCCGCTCCTTCCGCGGCGGGTGCCGCCGCGGCCTCTTCCGCCGGGAGCAGCACTTCCGCCGGGAGCAGCACGGCCGGGCCGGACGCGCGACAGGCATCCGGAC
This sequence comes from Candidatus Protofrankia datiscae, assembly GCF_000177615.2. Lineage (GTDB taxonomy): Bacteria > Actinomycetota > Actinomycetes > Frankiales > Frankiaceae > Protofrankia > Protofrankia coriariae. Next base: position 2,067,831 of record NC_015656.1, read on the forward strand.
ATCACCCGGTGCAACCGCCACGCTTCGCTGCTGGCGCTGCTGGCGCTGCTGGCGCTGCTGGCGCTGCTGGCGCTGCTGGCGCTGCTGGCGCTGCTGGCGCTGCTGGCGCTGCTGGCGCTGCTGGCGCTGCTGGCGCTGCTGGCGCTGCTGGCGCTGCTGGCGCTGCTGGCGCTGCTGGCGCTGCTGGCGCTGCACGACCGTCCGGGGGGCGGCCGCCGGTCGCCCGGTCGGCGGTGGATCGCGGCTCGGGCGTGGCACCGGGCGAGCATCCAGCGGCGTCATCGTCGTCCGGGACGGCGGCCGGTCCCACAGGGACGGCAGGCCGGGGAGCCGATCCGGGCGGTCGACGTCCCGGGGCGCAGTCCTGGCAGGGGCCGGCCGCACGACCGGCCACACGGCCCACTGACAGCCGCGTCATCGGTGGGACCGCCGCTGGCGGGCAGCCCGTCGCCGGTCCTCGCGGAACGGACACGCCGAAACCTCCGGTGGCGCAACCGTCACCGTCGCGTGAATCGGAGTCGGGGCGGGCACAGCCAGCGCAGGGCGACCCTCGTCCGGTCGAGCCGCCGCGTGCCTCGCCAGCTCCAGCGGCCGGAGCGCCGTCGGGTTCTCGATCAGGTGATCCTCGTCCGGTCGAGCCGCCGCGCGTCCCGCCCTCGCGGGCCGAGCCTTCGCGGGTGGAACGCCGCCTATCACCGTCCGCGGAGCCCCGCCGGGTGGAGCTTCGCCGGGCGCAGCCGAGGCCCGTCCAACCCCGGCCCACGCAGCCGTCGAACGCTCAGCCGTCGAACGCTCAGCCGCCGCGTTCCCGGCCGACTGCCGCGGACCGTGCCCGGCCGACCGGAGATCCGCCCGGCGGGAGCAGGCCGGGTGACGCTGCGCCACCCGTGACACCGCCGGTTCCCCCACCGGCCGGCGGCCGGCCGGCTCCGCAGCGTTCGGGATCTGAGCGGCCAGGCCCCGAACGGCCAGTCCCGCAGTCGTCGGAGAGTTCGCCCGAGGCACGGCCGGCTGCCCGCTCCACGCCCGCCCGGTCACAGCCACTGGCCGCACGGCCGCAGTCGCCAGCCGTGGCCCCACAGTCGCCAGCCGCGTCCGCACAGCCGTCGGCCGTGTCGCCGCAGCCTTCTGGCAGGTCCTCGCAACCGCCAGTCGGGCCGGCGCAGTCGTCGGCCGCTTCTGCCCCGCCGTCGGCCGGGTTGTCGCAGTCATCGGCCAGGCCCCCGCAGCCGCCGCCAGCGTCCCCGCAGCCGTCTGCCGGGTCGTCACAGTCTTCGGCGGGGTCGTCGAAGCCTCCAGCCAGGTCCTCACGGCAGTCGGCCGCGTCGTCGCATGCCCCAGCCGGGTTGTCGCAGCCGTCTGCCGGGTCGCCGCAGCCTCCAGCCAGGGCCCCGCAGCCGACGGCCGCATCCTCGCAGCCACCCGCCGGGCCGTCGCAACCGCCGGTTGCGGGTGCGGCGCTTCCCACCCCGGCACCGTCGCGGGCGCAGGCGGGTCCGGGGCAGGCGGGTCCGGGGCAGGCGCAGGCGCAGCCACGCGGGCCCCTGCCCGAAGACCGGGGTGCCGCCCGGCCGGCGGTGACGGATGACCGTCCGTGGCAGCCGCGGCCCGCGCAGCCGGACACGCCGGAGCAGCCACCCGGGCGTGACAACACCGACAGTCAGCGCAGCCAGCATGGAAACCACGGTGGTCTGGCTCCGGCGTCTCCCACGCCGGACGTTCCGGTGCCGTTGCCGGGGGACGACCCGGCGCCATGGGAGCAGACGTCGCGGATTCGTCGGCGGTCACTGACCGGCCAGGCGGCCGCGGCGGGGAGCGAAGCCACCGGGTCGACCGGGACGACGGCACGGCCCGGCGACGAACCGCGGTCGAGCTACCCGACCGCCGCCACCGCGGGCACGACCGGGTATTTCAGCCGCCAGGCACCACCAGGGCGGCGCGAATCTCGGCCGGAGACCGGCGGCACCGGCTCCCGTTCCGATTCTGACTCCACGGTCGTGCTTTCCCCGCTGCGCGTCACACCGCGTGACACTTCCTCGGGGCGGTCTCCGTCGCCCGGGTCCGCCGAACCTGCCGCCGGCCGCCCCGGCGGCGACCTGCCTGAGGAAGGGCCGCCCGCCGGCCGCCCGCCTGGCAGCGGTGTACCGCGTGGGGGCACGCTGGACGATCAGCCGTCCGAAGAGGCGCAGCCTTCCCAGCCTTCGCAGGCCGCGCGGCCCGTGAAAGCCGCGCGATCCGGGAACGGCGCGGGTCCGCGCGGCTCGCGTCCGCGTTCGCCCGTGGAGCCGGAACCCGGCGTCGGTGCGGAACCCGGCGTCGGTGGCCGGTTCGCCGGTGTGCTCCTGACCGTCGCCGGCGGCCTCGGCGGGATTGCCGCCACCCTGCCCTGGAGCACGATCAGTGATGGCGAGGAGACTCGTACGTTCACTGGTCTGACGGTTGGTGATGGAAGAATCACCCTGATGGTGGCGGTTGTTCTGCTGGTGATCGGTGCGGCGCATGTGTCCGGCCGCCGCCCGGGCGGCACGGAGGCCGCGGTGGCGACGCTGCTGGGAGCGGGAGTCGCCGTGTTCGCCGTCATGGATCTGGTCGCCGGGCCGGCCTCGCTGTCGTCCTTCCGGACCCTCGCCGCCGACCAGATCAGCGTCGCTCCCGCGTCGGGACTGGTCCTGACCCTGGTGGCCGGGTTGCTCGCGCTTGTCGGCGGTTGGCTGCTGCGGCGTGGCCGTCATGGCGGATGACCGCGCCGGGTTCGGCCTGGCCGACCGACCGGCCGAACCGAAGCGTCAGCGTGATCGGCTGTGCCCGTGGGAACCCCCGCGGAAACCGTGCCCGGTGGAACTGGCTTCCACCGGGCGTGATTGTGTCCCAGGAGGGCGGAAGTGACCGCGCGCGCCGTCCGACCGCGTGATACGACCAGGAGCGACGGAGGACAAGACGTCACGAGCCGGGCAGGTGCCGGCCGGCGCCACGCGCGCCGAATCCCGGGTGCCGGATCCGGTCGGCCTGCAGGGTCAGGTCCCCGGCCAGTTGGAGCCGGGTGACCGTCGGTCGGACAGAAACGGGAGGAAGACGTGTCCGAGCAGGAACCGAGCCCGCGGGCGCGCTCGGCGGTCGAGCCTGTGGCGGACGCGGGCTCCCCTGGCCGAAGGCAGCGCGATGATGCTTTTCTCGCGTTGCCGGAGGCCCGGATCTTCGGGTCGGTGTCTGGCCGAAGGCAGCGCGATGATGCTTTTCTCGCGTTGCCGGAGGCCCGGATCTCCGGGCTGGTACGGAGCCGAGGGCAGCGCGCCGATCCTCTTTCCGTGCCTGGGGCCCTCGCGGGGGCTGGGCCACCGGCTGGATCCCGGCTCCGGGAGCCGATGGGGGCGGTCCAGGAGCCGGAGGAGCAGATCTGGCGGTCGGAGGAGCAGCTCTGGAGACCGGGCGGGCAGGACGGGGAGGACCGGGCCCATGCGGAGGCCGGCACGGATCCGTCCAAGGGCCGGGTGAGCGGCCCAGCCGACGGCGCTGGCCCGCGGCCCCAGCCGATCGGTGGAGACGGCCGGGGCAACGCGGACAACGCAGGTAACACGGTCAAAACGGATAAAGCGGGCATAGTAGACGATATGGACGGCACGGACGGCGAGTTGGAGCGGCTGCGCCGGTGGCGTGCCGAACGACGTGCGGCGCACGCGCTGACGGCTGATCCACGATGGGCCCGGCCGCCCGGTTACCGCGGACCGGACGCCGGTGGCCGGGACACCAGTGGCCGGGTCCCTGTCGTGGGCGCACCCCGCCGCGGGTAACGCCGCGAACGGCCCGGGTAAAGCCGGGCCACCGGACGGCGGCGCCGAGCCGGGCTTCCTGTGGGGCGCTCCGGTCGGCGCCCGTCCGGGGGAGACGGGTGGGGGGCCGGCGGGCTACACGGGCGGTACGGGCACCACGGCAGGTGACCCCGCACATGCCGGGGAGCGGCTGGTGGGGCTGCTCGGGGGCCTGCTCGTGCTCGTCGCCGGTGCCACGGCCATCGTCGGTTCGGTCATGACCTGGGCGACCATCACCGCCTTCGACATCATGGAGCTCCCGCTGCGGGGGACCGAGGCCGGCCGGTACTACGGCGGGACGACAGCGCTGCTCGGTGTCCTGGCGGTCGTTCTCGGCGGGATGCTCACCGGCCGTGACCGAAATGGCTGGCGGTGGATACTCACCGCCGCAATCGGCCTGACGATCATTCTGGTCGCTGTGATCGACATGATTCGGCTGCTGCGCGTCGACCAGTTGGGCGGCATCGAGCTGGACCTCTCGGTCGAGCTGGGGCCGGGTCTGTGGATCACACTGCTGAGCGGGCTGTTCACCGTCACCGGCGCGCTGCTGGCCCGGTTTCTGCCCGTCAGGCCGAGGGAAGGCCGTGGCGGGCCCGGCGGCCCCGGCGGGAGAGACAGCTGATCGTGAGTGAGGTGCCCCGGCGCGGGCGGCGCCGGTGCGCTCACGCGGCCGGTTCGGCCACGATCCTGTCCACTATGTGCTCGGCGATGGCCAGGGAAGCGGTGGCCGCCGGTGACGGCGCGTTCCGCACGTGCACGATCTTCCCGCGTATCGACAGCACGAAGTCGTCCACCAGGGCGCCGTCGCGCGCGACCGCCTGCGCCCGGACACCGGAGGGCCCCCGGACCACGTCGGCGGCCTGTAGCTGTGGGACGTACCGGCGGGCCTCGGCGATGAACGCGTGCCGGCTCGCCGTGCGCAGGATCTCCCGGGCCCCGGTCCGCCAGTGCCGGCGCGCCATCGTCCGGAAGCCCGGCCAGGCGAGCGTCTGACGCAGTTCGGAGCCCCGCACGGTCAGCCCGGTGTAGCCCTCGCGGGCGGTCGCGAGGACCGCGTTCGGGCCGACCAGCACGTTCCCGTCCACCCTTCTGGTCAGATGGATGCCGAGGAACGGGTATCGCGGATCCGGCACCGGGTAGATCAGCCCGCGCACGAGGCCGCGGCGCTCCGGTCGCAGCAGCCAGTAGTCGCCGCGGAACGGGACGATCTGTGGCGAGGGATCCTCGTCGGTGAGCGCGGCGACCTGGTCGGACTGCAGGCCGGCGCAGGCGACGAGCAGGTCGAACGGCCCGGCCACCGTGGACACGGCCGCGACCGTGCCACCGGCCCGGGACGCGGTCGCGTGCGTGCCGTTGGGCGGCACCCGGATGTTCCCCCGAACCCGCAGGCCCAGGTGGACGCCGTCGGGACGCTCCTCGACGGCGACGACCTCGCTGCCAGTACGCACCGTGCCGCCGGTGTCCTGGACGCTGTCACGCAGCCGGCGGGCCACCGCCCGGTAGTCGACGATCGCGGTCGTGGGGGAGTGCAGCGCGGCCACCCCGCGGGCGTGCGGTTCGTAGCGGCGCAGGTCGTGCCCGTCCAGCATGGTGGTGTCCGGGACGCCGTTGGCCTGTGCCCGGCGCGCGATGTCGGTGAGCCTGCCCAGCTCGCTGTGGTCGACCGCGACCACGACCTTGCCGCACTCGTCGTAGCGGATGCCGTGCGTGGCGCAGTACTCTTTGAGTAGCACCACGCCTCGTCGGCACAGGGTCGCCTTCAGGGATCCCGGTTGGTAGTACAGCCCGGCGTGGACGACTCCGCTGTTGTGCCCGCTCTGGTGGCGGGCGACGTCATGCTCCTTCTCGAAGAGCGTCACCGTGGCGGCGGGATCGACCTGCTGGATCCGCCGGGCCACCGCGAGCCCGAGAATGCCGCCGCCGATCACCGCAACCCGACCCGCCACGCGCCCGCTCCTGGTTTCTTGGATGCCATGGGTTTCCGTGCGCGCAGGGAGCGCAGGAAGAACTATGGTCGCGTACCCGTCCGCCGGCAATGTTACGGGGCTGCCGGGCGTGCGGCGCAAAAGATGATCGTTTGCTTTTCTTTCCTCCCTCGTCGTTCCCCGCCGCTTCGGCTGTCCCGGCACGGATGACGGGCGGACGAAGCAGGCGGAGGAAGCAGGCGGACGAAGAGGACGAAGCGGGCGGACAGCGGGGGCGGCCGGCGGGGAGGGCCGGCGGACGATCGGGGAGCCGGCCGGCGAATCAGCCGAAGAAGTGGCCTGGCGGATAGGCCCGGTCGGTGCGCGAGCGCGGCCTGCCGCGCAGGGCGTCGGTCAGCGTCCGGGCGGTGTTGACCAGCGGGACGTGGCTGAACGCCTGCGGGAAGTTACCGACCAGCCGGCCAAGAGCGGGGTCGTACTCCTCCGCCAGCAGCCCCACGTCGTTACGCAGTGCGAGCAGTCGTTCGAACAGTTCCTGGGCCTCGCGGACCCGTCCCGACAGGGCGTAGTTGTCGGCGAGCCAGAAGGTGCAGGCGAGGAAGGCGCCCTCACCGGCGGGCAGGCCGTCGACCGCGCCGTCCTGCGCGGTCGGGTAGCGCAGTACGAACCCGTCCTGGACGAGTTCGCGTTCGACGGCGGCGACCGTGCCGACCGCGCGCGGATCCGTCGCGGGCAGGAAGCCGACGAGCGGGATGTTCAGCAGGGCCGCGTCCAGTTCGGTGGAGCCGTAGAACTGGGTGAAGGTGTTGCGGGCGGGGTCGAAACCGCGGGCGCAGACCTCGTTGTGGATCTCGGTTCGCAGCGCCGTCCAGCGGTCCAGCGGGCCGGGCAGCCCCCACTCGGTGATGCCCTTGACGGCCCTGTCCACCGCGACCCAGGCCATCACCTTGGAGTGGACGAAGTCCCGGCGCGGCCCGCGGACCTCCCAGATGCCCTCGTCGGGCTTGCGCCACCCGGTCTCCAGGAACTCCATCAGCTTGCTCTGCAGCGCCCACGAGTCGTCCTGGCCGTCGACGTCGGTGGCTACCCGGGCGACGTGCAGCGCGTCGAGCACCTCGCCGTAGACGTCCAGTTGGAACTGGTCGACGGCGCCGTTGCCGACCCGGACGGGAGCGGAGCCCTCGTAGCCGGGCAGCCACGGTACCTCGTACTCGGGCAGCCGGCGCTCGCCGCCGACGCCGTACATGATCTGGACCTGTGAGGGGTCGCCCGCCACCGCCCGCAGCAGCCACTCCCGCCAGGCCGTGGCCTCGCTGGTGAACCCGGCGTCGAGCAGGGCGAGCAGGGTGATGGTGGCGTCCCGCAGCCAGCAGTAGCGGTAGTCCCAGTTGCGGACCCCGCCGATCATCTCCGGAAGGGAGGTCGTGACCGCCGCGACGATGCCGCCGGTCGGCGCGTACGTCAGCGCCTTGAGGGTGATCAGGGACCGGCGGACGGCGTCCTGCCACTGGCCGTCATAGGTGCAGCCGGCCATCCAGTCCGCCCACCACGACTCGGTCAGGTCGATCGCCCGGCGGACGTCGATGTGGGCGTGGGTCGGACGGTGCGAGGGGCACCAGGTCAGGGAGAACGGCACGGACTGCCCGGCGGAGACCGTGAACTGCGAGTAGGTGGCCATGTCGTGGCCCTCCATCGGCGCGGTCGTGCGCAGGGTGACCGCGTCGGGGCCGGCGACCGCGACCACCGTGTGGTCGTCGAAACGGCGCACCCACGGGACGATCGAGCCGTAGTCGAAGCGGATGCGGGTCTCGCTGCGCATCCGGACCGTGCCCTCGATGCCCTCGACGAGCCGCAGCACGAGGTGCTCGCCGGAGCGTGGGTACATCGCGTCGACGATCCGGACGGTCCCGCTCGTCGTGGTCATGTCGGTTTCGAGGACGAGGGTGTCGCCGCGATAGCGTCTGCTCACCGCGAGTACCGGATCGACCGGCGCGATCCTCCAGCGGCCGGAGTTCTCGTCACCGAGCAGGGCGGCGAAACACGCGGGCGAGTCGAAGCGGGGCAGGCACAACCAGTCGATCGAACCGTCCCTGGAGACCAGCGCGGCCGAATGTGTGTCGCCGATCAGCGCATAGTCCTCGATGCGGGAGGGCACGGTCTCTCCGGAGTTTCTCGGGGCCCTCCGCCACCACGAACACAGACGATCACCAGGGGTGCCGTCATGCGATGCCCCTGGCCCCCCGTGATCGAAACGCATTGGGCCGGCTTGGATTCAAGTCTGGACGTGGTTCTGAACGTGGTTCTGGGTGTGACATGGATCGCACGTGTTGGTCGGCACGAGCGGGAAGACCGCTTACCCTACGACCTCGCTCACGGTCTAGTGTCCTGAGTCGTTGATTCGTGTGCAGATAGAATGGGCTGGTGCCTGGCCCGAGCGCGGATCCCATCGAGTTGTCGTCTGCTGAGCGTGCGGTGCTGGAGGGCTGGGCCCGACGGCGGAAGACCGCGCAGGCGCTGGCGTTGCGCTCGCGGATCGTGCTGGCCTGCGCGGACGGTGGGACGAACTCGGGGGTCGCGGCCGAGCTCGGGATCACCCGGGGAACGGTCGCGAAATGGCGGGAGCGGTTCGCGGTCGACCGGCTGGAGGGCCTGTCAGACGAGGCACGTCCGGGAGCGCCTCGGAAGGTCACCGACGCCCAGGTCGAGGCGGTGATCGCGAGGACGTTGGAGGAGAAGCCACCGAACGGCGATACCCATTGGACATCGCGGTCGATGGCGAGGGCCAGTGGGCTGTCGCAGTCGACGGTGTCACGGATGTGGCGGGCGTTCGGGTTGAAGCCGCATCTGGTCGAGACGTGGAAGCTGTCCACCGACCCGCTGTTCGTGGACAAGGTCCGTGACGTGGTCGGGGTCTACCTCGACCCGCCGGAGAAGGCGATCGTGCTCTGCGTCGACGAAAAGTCGCAGGTGCAAGCTTTGGATCGCACGGCACCGGTGCTGCCCCTGATGCCGGGTACCCCGCAGCGGATGACCCACGACTACGTCCGCCATGGCACGACCAGCCTGTTCGCCGCGCTCGACCCGACGTCCGGGTCGGTGATCGCGCAGACCTTCCGGCGGCACCGTCACCAGGAGTTCCTGCGCTTCCTCAAGCTGATCGACTCCTCGGTCCCGAAGGGCTACGACCTGCACCTGGTCCTGGACAACTACGCCACCCACAAGACCCCGGCGGTGAAGAACTGGCTGCTGCGCCACCCCCGCTTCCACCTGCACTTCACCCCGACCTCGGCGTCGTGGATGAACCTGGTCGAGCGCTGGTTCGCGGAGCTGACCACCCGCAAGCTGCGCCGATCGACGCACCGCTCGGTCGTCGAACTCGAAGCCGACATCCGCCGATGGATCAACGCCTGGAACAAGGACCCGAAGCCGTTCGTCTGGGCCAAGACCGCCGACGAGATCCTCGAGACCCTCGCCGCCTACTGCCAGCGAATCAACGACTCAGGACACTAGGTTGGGGGTAGGCCCAGTCGCGATGGTCGGATTGCGGACACCGATCGCCGTGCGCCGACCAGCGCCGATCGGCGCCATACTGGCCGCAACCGTTGCGACAGGCCGCTACCGCGCCCGAAGGAAGGCCCGTGACCTCGCAGGACGTACCGGACGAAGTGTTGAGCGAGCCAGCGCCGACCAAGCCGACCGCGGCGACACGAGTAGGTGACCGCCGCCCACCGCGGTCGCCCGCGGCGCGGGCCCTGGCCACGACGCGCCGGACTCTGACAGATCGGCATAACCGGCGTTGGGTGGTGCTGGGTGCGCTCGCGCTGGCCGGCCTGATTGCCTTCGGCATCTACGCTACGGTAGTCGGGCCCTCACCGCGCGTCGAGGCGGTGGTCTACTTCACCCCGACCGCGACCGATGCCCAGAAGGACGCCGTCCGGGCCGCATGCCCCACCGCCGGGGAAGCGGTGCAGGAGCCCCCCGACCACAACACGGCTCAGAGCAGCCGGGTCTACCCGTTGCGCTACAACATCACGTTCGCCTCGCCGGCCGACAAGGCCGCTGTCTACCGGTGCGTACACGCCCAGTCGAACGTCATCGGCATCAGCGAGTTCACCCAGGGCCAGTAGGCCACCTCACCTGGCCCGCCGTCAGCCGAAGGCGTAGGTGGTTTCAGCTGTCCTGACAGCGTTTTCCACCTACGCGTCCGCGCGCTGTAGGTGGTTTCCGGCGTGGGGATGACGTTTTCCACCTACGACTGCCGGGTCAGGGCCGCGGGCGACGGCTGTCGCCGGCGGGTTTCTCGGTGCGAGAAGGGCAGGGCGTGGCGCTGGTCCGTCGGGGCGCCGCAACGGGCTGAACACAGCAGGTAGAGCGCAACCAGTTGAGGGCAGACGGGCCGAAGACAAACGGGCCGAGGATGACGCCCGGTTCGAGGATTTGCCGGTCCGGTGGCGGCTATTCGTCGGTGGAGGAGGTCGGGGGCGCGCCAGGAGGAGCGGAGGTGGATGAGGAGGTGGCGGAGACGCGCCTGTGGTGTTCCTCCTCCTTGAGATCGAGCAGTTCGGCCGGGGTCGGCTCGCCGGCGTCACGGGCCTGTTTGGCCTGCCACAGGCTGAACAGAATGGTGGAAAGAATCACCAGACCGCCGAAGACCACACTGCCGCCCGTCCACGGTGAGGAGAACGGCAGCGTCTCCACGACGATCCAGAGGATGCCTACCGCGATCATCCCGAGCCCGAACAAGATCGTGAACGCCGATGACCACACGCTCGCGGCCGCCTGGTCGGCGAGGTCGGCGGCCCTGCGCCGGGCCTGCTCGAACTGCCGGCGGGCCCACTCGTACTCCAGGCTCAGGACGAAGAACCCCAGCGCGATGACGAGGAAGCCCGGCCCGGGCAGGGCGAGCAGGGCCACGCCCAACCCCAGCACGGCCACGCCGACCGCGCTCACCACGATCCGGCGGATGATGCGAGCACTCCTGTTCAGCACCGCGGCCCCGCCTTCCGGTAAATCCTCGTGAACCCTCGTGAGCCGCTGCCCGGCCCACACGTCCGGCCGTGGATGCGCTGGACGCTCTCGTCACGGTATCCGGGGAATGCTTCTGCCGGCCGCCAACTGGCTGACCGTCCGTCCGGCGAGCCCTCCGGGCCGGCCGGACGGCTCGGGGCTTGTCAGCCCGGGCTACCGGGCCGTTGGATATGTTTAGATAACGAGAGGGTCGATGCGTCAGAAGCGGACCCGCAGTTCTGGTCAGCGGTCTGATCGCTGAGCGGTTCCGGGCATCAAGTGGTTCCGGGCATCGGGCAGTTCGGATCACCGAGTTCTGATCATTGGGATTTCGATCTTTTGTGGGTTCGGCGTCCACGTCGGGTTCACCGGAGGGGTCGCAGTGGACGTGGAGGAGACCATGCTCCCGGGCATCGGGTTGCGCCACGATTTCCGCACCCGCAGTGGACGGCGGGTCGGTGTGGTGTCACATCATGGCGGTCGGCGTGAGCTGGTGATCTACGACACCGACGACATGGACACCTGTAGTGAGTCAATCCCGCTGACCGCGGAGGAGAGCGACGCCTTGGCAGAACTGCTGGGTGCCCCGCACATCGTCGAGCGGCTGAACAACCTCGGCAAGGCCTTCGCGGGTATCGTCGGGGAGCAGATCAAAATTACTCCCGGTTCCCCCTACGACGGGCAGCCGCTGGGGGAGACCCATGCGCGGACGAGGACCGGAGCGTCAATTGTCGCTGTCGTTCGAGACCAGCAGGTGATCGCTTCCCCGCGCCCGGACTTCGGTTTCGTTGCCGGTGACGTCGTCGTGGTGGTTGGTACGCCGGAGAACACGGCTGCCGTTGCCGAACTGTTCCGCGTCGGTTGATAGCGATCTTGGCCGCTGGCGCGGCGCTACCAAGGAGCACTGACACGGCACTGGCGGAGAGCCGCCCGTGGACATAGCCGCGACCTTCCTCGAGCTGGGCGCGGTCCTGTTCACCCTCGGGCTGCTCGGCCACTGTGCCACCATCGTGGGTATCTCCCCGATCCCGTTCTACCTGCTGGGGGGGCTCGCCTTCGGGCACGGAGGGCTGTTCCCGCTGGGCGCCAGCGAGGAGTTCATCGAGGTCGGCGCCGAGATCGGGGTCGTCCTGCTGCTGCTGACGCTCGGCCTGGAGTACACGGCGCAGGAGCTGATCGACGGCCTGCGCCGGCAGGCGCCCACGGGTGCGCTCGACCTGACGCTCAACGCCCTGCCCGGCGTGGCCGCCGCGTTCCTGCTCGGCTGGGGCCCACTGGCCGCGGTCGTCCTGGGCGGGGTCACCGCGATCTCGTCCTCCGGGATCATCGCCAAGGTCCTCACCGATCTGGGGCGGATCGGTAACCGTGAGACACCCGTGGTGCTGTCCGTGCTGGTCCTCGAGGACCTCGCCATGGCGGTGTACCTGCCCATCCTCACCGCGCTGCTGGCCCACCAGACACTCGCCCAGGGGTCGGTCACGCTGCTGGTTGCGCTGGCCGCGCTGGTCTGCGTCCTGGTCCTGGCGTTGCGGTACGGCCGGCAGGTCAGCCGGCTGGTCCACAACCCGAACGCGGATCCCAACAGCGAGATCCTGCTGTTGCGGCTGATGGGGCTGGCTCTGCTCGTGGCCGGCGCCGCCCAGCAGGTCCGGGTGTCCGCCGCGGTCGGGGCGTTCCTGGTCGGCATCGCCGTGTCGGGACCGGTGGCCGAGGGCGCGCGGGAGGTGCTCACGCCGCTGCGGGATCTCTTCGCCGCGGTGTTCTTCGTCTTCTTCGGTCTGCAGACGGAGCCCAGCGAGATCCCCCCGGTGTTCCTTCCCGCTCTGCTGCTGGCGCTCGCCGGGGTGGCGACGAAGGTGTTCACCGGCTGGTGGGCGGCGCGCAAGGCCGGGATCGGCACGATGGGCCGCTACCGGGCCGGGGCCGCACTGGTCGCGCGGGGCGAGTTCTCGATCGTCATCGCGGGTCTGGCGGTCGTGGCCGACGTGGAGCCGAAGCTTGGCGCGTTCGCCGCCTGCTATGTGCTGATCATGGCGATTGTCGGCCCGCTGGCCGCTCGGGTCGTCGAACCGATCGTCCGCAAGATAACCAGGCGCTCACGCAGGAAAACCGTGACGAGCCTGTCAGCATGACGATCCTGCCGGGCGGCTGAACCAGCCAGGACGGCGCCGCCCGGCCGGCGCGCCGCACCCGGCCGGTGTCGCGCGTTGGCCGTACCGCCCCGACGGCCGCCGGGGCCGGGGAAGCTCCTCCGGCAGATCCACCATCGGGCAGAAACGTCATGACCAGGAAATCCGTGGCCCGCTGTGCCAGGATGGCGGCACTGGCCAACAGCGCCCAACGCGTCAACGCATCAACACGTCACCGCTCGAACCGCTCAACAGGTGTGCCGGGAAGTCTGGTCGGCGTCCAACGTCGGCTTCCCCTGGAAGGACCTCCCGCTGGTGCGCACCCGATCGGTGGTTGACGGGCAGTCCGCGGTCACTGGACGTGTCAGCCAGACGCTGGCCGCCCGTGGCGCGTTCGCGGAGTTCCTGCGCCGGGAGACCACCGGCGGGTTCCTGCTGCTGGCCGCCACCGCGCTCGCCCTGCTGTGGGCCAACCTCGCCGGCGGCAGCTACCACGACGTGTGGCGGGCAGATCTGGGCTTCGGCCCGTCCTGGCTGCACCTGACGCACCTGACCGCCGGGGCCTGGGTGGCGGACGGGCTGCTCGCGGTGTTCTTCTTCGTCGCCGGTCTTGAGCTCAAACGCGAGCTGGTCGTCGGGGAGCTGGCGGACCGCCGGGCCGCCGTGCTGCCGGTCGCCGCCGCCGCCGGTGGCATGATCGTTCCCGCGTTGGTGTTCCTCGCGGTCAGCTGGGGTGCCCCCGGGGCGGTGGACGGCTGGGCGATCCCCATCGCCACCGACATCGCCTTCGCGCTCGGCGTGCTGTCCCTGGCGGGGGCGAACGTGCCCGCCTCGCTGCGGGTGCTGCTGCTCAGCCTCGCCGTCGTCGACGACCTCGGTGCCATCGCCCTGATCGCCGTCCTGTTCACCAGGGGACTGGTTCCGGTATGGCTCGTGGCGGCCGTCGTGCTTCTGGTTGGGTACGCCTTCGCGCAGCGGCGGCGCTGGAGGTCCCCGGCGCTGTACGTGCCGCTGGCACTGGCGCTGTGGATGTGCGTGCACGCATCCGGGGTGCACGCGACCGTTGCCGGCATCGGGCTCGCCCTGCTCACCCGGGTGCGTCCCGATCCGGGCGAGCAGGCCGCGCCGGCGCTGCGGCTGGAGCACCGGCTGCACCCGTTCTCGGCCGGTCTCGTGGTTCCGCTGTTCGCGCTCGCCGCGACCGGGGTGCCGGTGACGGCATCGGCTCTCGGCGCCGTCGCCGAGGATCCGGTCTCCCAGGGCGTGATCGCCGGCCTCGTCGTCGGCAAGACCGCCGGCATCGTCGGCGGGGCGTGGCTGGCGGTGCGGGCCGGGGTGGCGCGTCTGCCGGCCGACCTCGGCTGGCGCGCGGTGATGCCGATCGGGGTGTTGGGCGGCATCGGTTTCACGGTGAGCCTGCTGATGTCCCGGCTGGCTCTGGACGACGCCGATGCCCAGCAGCGCGCGGCCACCGCCGTGCTTGTCGCGTCGACGCTCGCCAGCGTGCTTGCGATGATCGCCCTGCGGTTGTCCGGGGCGGGCCGGGCGCGGGCGGAATGACCGTGGCACGGCCGTGGTGGCCTGGACGATGCGGCCGTGCTGGCTTGCCTGGGCTGGCGTGTTCGGGCTGGCGTGTTCGGGCTGGTGCTCCGGTGAACGCTTTTCCCGGTGTGTCAGGTGTGCCGGCTGGCGTGCTTTTGTCGGTGCGCCGGCACCCCGAGGGGGGTTGCTTTGTCGGTGTGCCGCCTCGCCAGCCCCAGCCGATGTTTGGCAGGATGCGGGCCTGTGAGTGGACTCCTCGCAGGTAAGCGCATCCTTGTCACCGGCGTTCTGACGGACGCGTCCATTGCTTTCGGCGTTGCCCGTATCGCGCAGGAACAGGGAGCGACCGTGGTGCTCAGCGGTTTCGGCCGGGGCCTGTCACTGACCAGGCGGATCGCCCGGCGGCTGCCCACCGAGGCCGCCGTGATCGAACTGGACGTGACCGACGAAACACATCTGGGCACGTTGTCCGACCGGGTTCTCGAGCACACCGACGGCCTGGACGGCGTCCTGCACGCGATCGGTTTCGCGCCCGAATCGGTGCTCGGCGGAAAGCCCTTCGTGGACGCCCCCTGGCCGGAGGTGGCGACCGCGATGCAGATCTCGACCTGGTCGCTGGCCTCGCTGTGCAGGGCGACACTGCCGCTGTTCGGCGAACGCGCCTCGGTCGTGGGGCTCGACTTCGACGCGAGCGTGGCCTGGCCCTCCTACGACTGGATGGGGGTGGCCAAGGCCGGCCTGGAGTCGGCCACCCGGTATCTCGCCCGTGATCTCGGGCCGCGCGGGGTGCGGGTCAACCTTGTCGCCGCGGGGCCGCTGCGCACCATGGCGGCCAAGAGCATCCCTGGTTTCGAGCGGTTCGAGGGCGTCTGGGACGAGCGCGCGCCGCTCGGCTGGAACATCCAGGACACCGAGCCGACGGCCCGGGCCTGCGTGGCGCTGCTGTCGGACTGGTTCCCCGCCACCACCGGAGAGATCATTCACGTGGACGGCGGCGTGCACGCGATCGGGACCTGACACGCCGCCGTCAGGACCTCACGGGCCTTTCGACGCGGACGAGCGGGCGCCTGGCGCCCGCTCCTTTCGTCACCTTGAGTAGCCCTGCGGAGCAGCCTTACGCCGGGTAGCTTTCGATCTCTTCCAGCAGGTCGAGGGCCGCACCGACGATCGTTGCCACGTCGACCGGCACCACCATGCCCGCGCCGAGGGTGGAGACGGGATCGCCGTGGACACCGGCGAGGAACCCCAGGGCGCGTGGGTCCCCGTCGGTCACGGTGACCAGCGGGCCGCGCCGGTCGACGGGGAAGAGCTCGTCGAGGATCGACGTGTCGCCCGGCAGCAGGCCACGGCGTGCCTGCAGAGCGCGCCAGACCAGGTCGGGGGAGGTCAGGCAGACGACGGCGACACCGCGGCCCAGCCCCGCGCCGAGCTCGTCGGCGGCGGCGAGAACGTCGGCCACGACGCAGCCGGCCCCGACCAGGGTCACCGCCGGCCCGAGCCCACCGCCGGATCCGCTGCCGGGCCCGGCGCCGGCTCCACCGGTGGCGTTGGCGCTGGTCACGCCGTCACGCAGCCGGTAGCCGCCCGCGAGCACCCCGGCGCGTCGCAGGGCCCGCCCCTCGGCGTCGGCGGGTATCCCGGCCAGCGACTGTTCGATCGGGCGTGTCGAGACCCGCAGCAGCGCCGATCGGCCGCCCGGCCGGCCGAGCTGGTCGATCGCGTCCAGCGCACACCAGGCGAGGTCCTGGGCGAAGGCAGGTTCCCAGCAGACCGTGCCGGGCGCCGCCCTGGCGGGGCCGGCGATGGTGCTGGTGGATTCGGAAAGGCGGATGGTCCTGGCGAGCCCGGCGGTACCGCCGCCGACCGGGCTCGGGCGGTCGGCGGCTCCGATAGCTCCGGTGGATCCGGTAAGGCTGGCGCCGCCGGTGAGGCTGGCGCCGCCGGCGGGGCTCATGACGGTGGCGGGGTTGACGGTAGTGGGGTTGACGGTGGCGGTGGGCCTTCCCGGGTCGGTGACGACGACGAGAACGGACTGCGCGTCGCCGTCCAGGCCTGCGCACCAGTGCGGCAGGACCCGGCCGGCGCTGGTGCCGCTGGTCACGCCGATCGGGCGCAGGGGGTGGCCGAGCCGGTGCCAGGTCCGGCCCAGCCCGTCGAGCAGCCCTGCCAGCACGCCCGGCGGCACCGGTTCGGCCAGCTGCCCGCCGGCCTGCCCGTGCGCCGGCCCGGACGTCTGCCCAGGCGTGGGAGCCTGGGAGACCGACCATGTGCCGACGGCGTCCCGCCACCCGGCCAACGCCGTGGTGGCGTCCGTGGTGGTGGCGGTGACGATGCCGGCGGCGGCCCGCGGACGGCCGTCGGCGAGGTCACGCATGACGCTGCCGAAGGCGGCCAGCGTGCTGACCCGGCCGAGATAGGAGCGGCCCAGGTCGGGCGGGATTCGCGCAGGCTCCGTCCGCGCGGCCGGCTTCGGCGCCAGACGGCGCCAGACGGCGTCGGACGGTGCGCGCGAGGCGCGCGCCGGTGCTGCCCGCGGGCAGCCCGGCCCATTCGTCGACACGGCCGGCGCCGCCCGTCCCCGCCGTCCCCGCCGCTGTCCCATCGGGGCCCGTGGTTCTTCCGCGTGTCCCGTCGGTCCCGTCCGCCTCTTCTGGCCGGGCTGATCCGTCCGACCTGCCCGGTTCTCCCACCCGGTCCGCGGCGGCCTCGTCGACGTGCACGAACAGGACGGTGGGCCGGTGCGGGTCGACCTCGTCGAAGGCGTCCACGAGCAGGGGCAGGTCGTTGCCGCCGACATCACGCAGAGCAGCAGCGATCTCGTCGTCGAACAGTTCGTCGAGTAGCCGGGTGATGCCGGCCCCGGACGCCCCGGGCCCGGCGAGGCGCCGGCGCAGCTCCGCTCCGGGCGAGCGCAACAGCTCCTGGAACTCGGCACAGCCCATCCCGTCGAGCCGCCGGCGCAGCGCCTGCCCGCCCGGCCTGCCGAACAGGGCGGACAGCGTCCGCCCGTGGCCGACGGTGAGCACCTGCCAGTCGGCGGCGGCGAAGAGGCGTGCCTGGTCGGTGACACCCGCCTCGGCTGCGATCGTCGCACCCGGATGAGCGCGGACCGTGACGATCCACAGCAGCTCGCCCAGGCGGCGGACCCGCGGATCGGTGACGGGTTCCCACACGGTGCCGTCGAACAGTTCGGTGTGGTCAAGCAGGCAGATCTGCCGTCCGGGCGTCCCCGCGGCGGCCGGCGCGGCGACGTCGGGATGCTTACCGGTACCAGTCGAGGTGGCGGCGCCAGCATGCCCGATGATCTCGGCCGGTGCGGGATGGCCGGTGGCATACCGCGTGGCAAGGGCGTCCCACGCCGTCACCACCGGTCCGGAGCGTGGGGCCACGATCACGCCAACCAGGCCTGGCGGCAACGGCAGGTGCCCGGCCTCTACCGAGGCTTCGGGAGCGGGCCGCGACTGCGGTCCGGACGGGCTGTCCGGGCCGGGGTCGTGGCGAGCGAGCAGCCGATGGACGGCCTCCAGCAGCGGGAACGCGGTCGGGGGCACCCGGAGCTGGTCACCCGCACGCAGCGCGTCGAACCACAGAACGGTGATCAGACTTGCCAGGGAACGCGTGGTTGCACGCAGAGTGCCAACGGTATCGCCGCTGGTGACGGCCGGCCCGCGGTGCGGCGTCGCGTCCTCGATGTCGTCGATCAGCGCGGTGGCCAGGCCGCGCAGCCGTCGCTCGATCTCGATGAGGGCCGGCAGGTCGAGGGGTTCGACAGCGGCGGAGACGGAAGCGGAGGCGGTGGGCGAGGCGTTGTCGGCGAGCGCGGGCGTGACCGGTGAGCCCGCCGCGGAGCCGGCCACGGAGCCGGTCACGGGGCCGGTCACGGACGCCTGCGGTGTCCGGAGCCGTCCGTGCACGGTGTCATGAGTTTCACCCGGCGCAAGCAACCTGGCCTCCGTCGACACGAACTGTCCAATATCCGGACGATGAGCCCTTGTCAAAGGTTGTGCTCCAGCGGTTCCGCCTCGTCATCCACCTGGCCAAAGGCCGCGCGATCATGTTTGTGCGCGGCCGGCGGCCTGCGGGTCGGGTGTGGGGCCAAAGGCCGCGCGATCATGTTTGTGCGCGGCTTTCTGCCGGGCCGAGTTCGGGGAACCCGGTCCAGCGGGGGCGGACGAGCCGGACCCTTGGGCGGCGGTGGGCCCGGATCCGCCAACTGCCGGGCGAGCTTCCACCATGTACCCGATTGCTTCGACTTTTCTTTGATTTTTCTTCATTTCCCTGGTGTGGCGGTGAGTTCGGCCAGGCGGCTGCGCAGCGCGGATTCGGGTAGCCCGCTGATTTCAACGATCTTCGTCCGGCTGGTGGCGCCCCTGACCAGCACGACCTCGCGACGGCGCACGCCGAAGGCCGTTGCCAGCGCGCGCAACGCCGATTCGGTCGCCTGCCCGTCCACCGCCGGCGCGGTCACCCGGACGACGAGGGGCGTGGCGGCATCCGGCGGGCTGCCGTTGGTGGGGTCGTCCGCCGCGGTGGGGTTCTCTGCCGGGGACTCGCCTGGGGCGCCAGCTCCGGAGGCAGGGGAGCTGCCGCCGACCGAGGTCCGGGCCGAGCGGGGGGAGACTCTGATCGTCAGGCGCACCGTTGCATCGTCCCGCGAAGCGTCCGGACGGGCGATCAGACCCGGGTGGTCCGACCCCGTCCAGCCCAGATGATCTTCGGTGGCCCACTGGGGGGCGACCGAAGGAACGGGTGGCCCGGAGTTGTCCGGCCAGGTGGTCCAGAGGTGATCGCGGGCTGGGCGCCGCGGGCGCTTTGGATGCGCTGGGAATTCGGCGTGTCACTTTCAGTGATAAGCATGGAGCGTGCGATACGGCAGCTAGCATCGACCCCATGGTGGACGGTGAAGGACGGGTAGCGCTTGTTACCGGCGGTAATCGAGGGATTGGCGCCGCGGTCGCGGCCGCGCTGGCCGCGGGCGGTGACCGGGTAGCGGTCGCCAGCCGTGGCGGCGATGCGCCGGACGGGATGTACGGCGTCCGCCTGGACGTCACCAGCGCGGAAGGCGTCGACAAGGCGTTCACCGAGGTGGAGGCGGAGCTCGGGCCGGTCGAGGTGCTGGTGTCCAACGCCGGGATCGCCCGGGACACGCTTCTTCTCACCATGGCTGAGGACGCGTTCCAGGAGGTCCTCGACACCAACCTGCTGGGCGCGTACCGGGTGGCCAAGCGCGCGGCGCGGCCCATGCTGCGCCTGCGGCGCGGGCGGCTGATCTTCATTTCGTCGGTCTCGGCGTTGATCGGTTCCCCGGGGCAGTCGAACTATGCCGCGTCCAAGGCCGGTCTGATCGGCTTCTCCCGTTCCCTCGCCCGGGAGCTCGCCCCCCGGGGCATCACCGCCAACGTGGTGGCTCCCGGCCCGATCCGCACGGACATGATCGACGCGCTCACCGACGCCCAGCAGAACAACCTGCTCAACCAGGTGCCGATCGGGCGGATAGGCGAGCCAGCGGACGTAGCTGCCCTGGTGGCCTTCCTGGCCTCCCCCCAGGCCTCCTACATCACCGGCGCCGTGATCCCCGTCGACGGCGGCCTGAGCATGGGGCTCTAGACCACCGCGAACCATCGCGAACGACCGCCGGACCGCCGCACAGGCGCGCGAACGGAGCGCCGACGTGACCTCCGAGTTCGTTCACCGCGTTCCCGACGTCACGCCTTCCGCTCGCGGCCTCGGCTCGCCCGCCAGGCCGGCGAGCCGAGGCGTATGAGGCTTCGGGTGTGTTGCGTTCTGGGTTCGTGCCCGGGGCGGGGTGCGTCGTGTCCCGGTCGCGGGGGACGATGACGGACGTGTCGAGTGACAGCCGGACCACGATCATTCCCATGATCATGCCCAGGACCATGACCGCGGCCGGCCGGACAGAACCGGTGGGCGTCGACGCGTTGCTGCTGGTCTCCTTTGGCGGCCCGGAGGCGCCGTCCGACGTCATGCCGTTCCTGCGCAACGTCACCCACGGGCGGGGCGTGCCGGACGAGCGGCTGGCCCAGGTCGCCGAACAGTACCGCCGTCTCGGCGGCCGCAGCCCGATCAACGACCAGAACCGGGCGCTGCTGGCCGCGCTGCGGGCCGAACTCGCGCCGCTGCCGGTCTACTGGGGCAACCGCAACTGGTCACCGTTCCTCGTCGACGCGCTCAGGGCGATGCGGCGGGACGGCGTTGGCCGGGCAGCCTGCTTCGTGACGTCCGCTTTCGCCTCCTACTCCGGCTGCCGCCAGTATCGCGAGGACCTTGCACGGGCGCGGGCCCAGCTCGGCCCGGGCGCGCCGGAACTGATCAAACTGAGGCAGTACTTCGACCATCCCGGTTTCGTCCTGCCCATGGTCGACCATGTCGTCGACGAACTGGCCACGATCCCCGCCGCGTCGCTGGCGCGGACCAGGCTGGTCTTCGTCGCCCATTCGATCCCGCTCACGCAGTCGGCGGACAGCGGCCCGGACGGGGACGCCTACCCCCGGCAGTTGGCCGCCGCCGCCGCGGTGATCGTTGAGCGGGTGGCGCTGCGCACCGGCCGCCGTCACCCGCACGACCTGGTCTACGCCAGCCGCAGCGGCCCGCCGAGCGTGCCGTGGCTGGCGCCGGACGTCGGCGATCATCTGGCGGCGCTCGGCTCCGCCGGGCGGACCCAGGCGGTCGTGGTGGTGCCGATCGGTTTCGTCAGCGACCACATGGAGGTCATCCACGATCTTGACGTGATGGCGGCGGAGCGGGCCCGGGCGGTCGGGCTGAGCTTCCGTCGGGCGTCCACGGTGGGTGCTGACCCCCGGTTCGTCACCATGGTCCGGGAGCTTCTCGACGAGCGCAGGTACGGGCACCGCCCCCGGGCGGCGCTGAGCCCGCTGGGCCCAGGCCACGACGTGTGCCCGCTGTGGTGCTGCGCCCCGCGAGGGCCGGGCCGCCGGCTGCCGGCCGCCGCCGGCGTCCCCGCGGACGAGCGGCCCGGCCAGGACACCGCCGGCCATCGGCCCGATGCCCCTGACAGCGATGTCCCTGACAGCGATGCCCCTGATGGGACTGCCCCTGGCGGGGATGCTCCTGGCAGCGGGCCCGCGCCGCTGGAGACATCCGATGGTGCCCACCGCGACATCTGTGACGTCCACGACGTGGGCGGTGGCGCTACGGTTCACAATGATGTCCATAAGGTTGGACGTCCATGATGTCGTCGGGGACGAATCTCCGGGGATAAAACGTTCACGACGTAGCAGGTTCACGACGTAGCAAGGTTCATACAGCAGCTTCATGACGGGGAAGACGGCCAGGCCCCGTGGGTGACGCCGGCATGCCGGGCGTCGACCGGGGAAACCGGTGGGTGGCCGCAGCCGCGGCCCGGCCACCCACCGGTACAAGGACCGCCAGGAGGGACGAGGTGTATCAGCGGCAACGGCACGTGTTCGACTCACCAGACCGTTTCGTGGTCGGAACCGTCGGCCAGCCCGGTGAACGTGACTTCTACCTACAGGCCAGCTCGCGTGGGCAGGTCGTGACCGTCGGCCTGGAGAAAGCCGAGGTCAGCGCTCTTACCGAAGGACTCACGACGCTACTCGGCCAGGTCCGCCGGACGGCCGGAGGTGAGCTGCCGGAGTCCCACGACGTCGACGTCGATCTCGCGCCGTTGGAGGCGCCGTTCGAGGAGGACTTCCATCTTGGCAGGCTCACGGTGTCCTGGGACGGCAAACGGGTGCTTGTCGAGGCCGCCGGGCTCGCGGGGGGCGGGGTGCGCAGTCCCGACGCGGACGCCGAGCTCGACACGCTCGAGGTCTCGCTGTCGCTGGACCAGACGAAGGCGTTCGTCCAGCGCGCCCGCAGCATCGTCGCGGCCGGCCGTCCCTCGTGTGTGCTCTGCGGCCGCCCGGACGGGCCGTCCGGGCACTTCTGCCCGCGCCTGAACTGATCCCCGGCCCCGGCTCTGTCCATAGACGGGGGCTCCGCGCGCTGGGCCCCCGCCTACGGTAGCGCGCGGGCGGACGGGTGAACGCTCCCGGGCGGGGAGTGCTCGCCGGGCCATGCCCCCTGATCGACACCCCGATCGGCATCCGTGCCGGGACGGCGTGCCGCCGGGCGGGGAGAAGCGTTCGTTCGGTCCGCCTCCGCTTCCTGCCCGAACGGCTCCCTGCCCGAACGGTGTCCTACGGGGTGGGGGAGAAACGCTACCGGGCGAGGGACTGGGAGGGGTCGAAGGCGTCGTAGGCCGATTCGCAGGCCCGGCGGACCGCCGCGGACAGCCCGCGCAGCGTGGTCGAACGGCGTTCGATCTCCTCGGCGGTGACCGCCGCCCCGTCGTCACGGGCGGCCAGGTCGATCAGACCGGCGATCCGGCCCGCCCGGGCCAGCAGCGCGTGCGCGGGCGGTGGATAGCCCGGGGGGAGCAGGAGCGTCGGCTCGTCCTCGTGGCGTTCGCGCAGCGCGGCGAGCGTGTCCGGGTCGACCTTGGCCCGGTCGAGATGCAGCAGCGCGGCCGTTGCCGTCCGGATGGCGTCGTTGAGCTCGTGCTCGGCTGCGCGCAGCGGGGACGGCGGGGGCGGGAGACGACGGCCCGTCGCCGAACGCCAGTGCACCGACTCCAGGCCGCCCTCGACGACCGGCCCGTGCGCGATCACGGACGGTATCAGCACCAGCGGCGGCACCGGGCCCAGTACGACCACCGCCTCACCGGCGGCCAGGGCCTCCTGGTTGACCTCCGCCGGTCCGGGCAGACCGCTGACGTCACCGGGCACGGGCAGGACGAGCCGCAGCCGGCGCGCGCCGCTGGTCCGCAGCTGGCCGAGACCGAGCGCGAGCCCTTCGCCGTCGATGGTGTGGGGGGCGCCGGGCCCACCAGAACCCACGAGGATTCGGGTGATCGCCTCATCGGTGCTGACGAGCCCGGCAAGCCACGCGTTACCCCATCCGGTGAGTGCCCCTGAGCGAGGTGAGGCAGCTTGGCCGCAAATCACGATGCCTACGGTAAGGAATGGTTGCCATGTCCTGCGACGGTCCTCATCGGAGATTGCCGGGGGTCACACCCAGTCGACGGTTGGCAACCGGTCGACCGTCGCGGGCGGGCTCGTCGCCGCGTCGGCGGGTGCCGTGGCCGGGCCGATGGGCACCGGCGAGGCGGCCGCGCGCGTCCGGGCCGGCTTCGGCCATCGGGCATGGCGCCGCGTCAGGCGACGCGCCCGTGATGACCATCGGTGACTCTGATAATGCTTATAGTGCCGGTGCTGCCGGTGCTGCCGGTGCTGCCGGTGCTGCCGGTGCTGCCGGTGCTGCCGGTGCTGCCGGTGCTGCCGCGTCTGGCTCGGTGGTCCGTCGCGGTGCGCCGGGCCAGACGGCGCAACGGCGCGGCCGGGCGGGCGAGCAGCCACGGCACGCCCACCGACGCCATCCAGCGGGCGTGAGCAAGCCGGCCGGGTGTGGTGGGCGGCCCCACCACCGGCAGGACCGGCAGCGGCACGCCGGCGTCCCGCAGCGCCTCGGCGAAGGCGCGGGCCATCAGCTGATGGCCCCGCGGCCCCGGATGCACTCGGTCGACGTCGAAGGTCGACAGCCGGTAGGCCTCGGGATGGCGGGCCAGATCGACGACCAGGACCCCCGGGTCGCCCGCGACGGCGGCGTCCACCGCCGCGTTGAGCTGCCCGATCCGGATGGTGAGCAGACGGCGCGCGGGCGCGGGCAGGCGGAGCAGGCGCCCGGGGTCGTGCAGCCGGGCCATCAGCACCAGGACGCCGGCCGCGCGCAGGTCCCGGACGCTCCACACCAGGTTGCGCCGCAGGCGTAACGGGTCGAACCCCGGGGAGAGCAGGTCGTTCATGCCGGCGATGAGGCTTGCGATCTGTGGGCGCAGCGCGAGGGCCACCGGCAGTTGGGTTTCGCGGACGTCCCGGCTGGTCGCCCCGGTGGTCGCGAGGTTGGCGAACCGGACCTGCCCGGCCGGGGCCAGGCAGGCGGCGAGCGTGGCAGCCCAGCCGCGTCCGGCCAGCGCCCGCGCCGCGTGGGCCCGCCGGTAGCGGCCCATGCTCACACCGTCGCCCAGCCCGGCCGTGATGCTGTCGCCGAGCGCGACGAAGCAGGTCGCCGTGCCGGAACAGGAGGTCGTGGCCGGACATGCGGTCGTGGTGTCGTGGCGGGCTGCCGTGACGCGCGTCGCGATGCCCGTGACACGCCCGGGTGGACGGCCGCGGTGATCGTGTTCTGTGACGGCGCGCGTCGCGATGCCCGTGGCGCCGACCGCCGTGCCGACCGCCGTGCCGTTCGCCGTGCTGGCGATCGCGCCGGTGCCTGCGTCGGTGATCGCGCCGGCCGTCGTGTCGTTCATCGTGGTGTCCGCGGCGCGGTCAGGCGGCGCGGCCGGCGCCGCGGACACGTCCGTCCGCGGGCCGCGGCCGCGCGGGGTGCCGGCCGTCGGCCGGGCCCAGCCCGTGGGCGGCGAGGAACCCGTCGACGGTGACACGCCACGGGAACTGCTCCGCGCGGGCCCGGGCCGCCTGCCGGCGGGTGAACGGGTCGCGGGCGAGCAGATCCTCCACGCCGTCGGCGAAGGTCCAGCCGCTGCCCGCGGCCACGACCCCGGCGCCGGGCACGACAAGCTCCGCCAGGGCGCTGCCGTGGTGGACCACGACCGGGGTCGCGCTGGCCATCGACTCCAGCGCGGCCAGCCCGAACGTCTCCACCGGGCCGGGGGCGAGGAGCACATCCGCGGTCGCCAGCAGGGCCGCGAGCCGGTCACGGTCCGCGACGAAGCCAAGAAAGATCACCGGGAGGCCGGCGGCACGCCGGGTCAGGCGCCCCCGGATCGGGCCGTCCCCGGCGATCACCAGTCGGGCGGGGACGCCGCGGCGGACCAGCTCCGCCAGGGCGTCCACGGCGGTGTCGCCCCGCTTCTCCGGCGACAGCCGGCTGGCGTGCACCAGCAGCACCTCGCTGTCACGGGCGAAGGCCCGCCGCAGCGAGGTGTCGTAACGGTCGGGACGGAAGCGGTCGAGGTCGACGCCCAGGGGGATCCGGCACAGGTTGGTGGCGCCGACGCGACGGAACTCCTCGCCCGCCCACGCGGTGGTGGTGACCACTGTGTCGAACGACCGCGCGAGCGCGGCGTTGGAGCGGTCGGCGGCGGCCCGCACCGGCAGCACCCCGCGCAGCGGGCGGGGCGTCCACAGGTTCAGCAGCCGGTCGAGGCGTTCGTGGCTGACCACGACGGATCCCACCCCGGCCCGGCGGGCCCACCGGCCGAGCGGGCGCAGGGTCGCCCGGTCGTGGACCTCGACACGGTCGGGCGCCTCGGCCGCCAGCAGCCGGATGACCCGCCACGGCTCGGTCAGCACCCGGTAGTCGGTGCCGGGCACCAGTGGCGCCCGCATGGTGATCACGGTTGCGTCCGGGGTGTGGCGGACGCCGTCGCGTTCCCCGGGAACGATCTGGACGACGTCGTGCCCGGCCGCGGTGTACCCGGCGGCGAGGTGCCGCAGCGTCGTGCGGATGCCACCGGAGCGCGGCGCGACGAAGTTGGCCGCCTGGACGATCTTCACCGGGTGCTCCCGTCCTCGTCATGACATGTCCCGGCCCGGTCGGCACTGCGGTGGCAGTGCGCCGTCCGGCGGGCGAGGACAGCCCGTGACCGCAGGGCGACACCGCTGGTGTGCCCCGTCCTCAGGCCGCGGACGTCCTGGTAGTGACCGATCAGTTCGTCCCCGATGGCGCTCCACCCGCAGCCGCTGACGGACTGGCGGGCGGCGAGACCCATGGCCGTCCGCCGGCCGGTGTCGGCGACGAGGGCGGCGACGCGGTCGGCCAGCGCGGCCGGGGAGTCCGGGGTGAAGTGCAGCCCGGTGTGCCCGTCGTCGACGACGTCGAGCAGGCCGCCCGCGGCCGGCGCCACCACCGGGACGCCGCTGGCCTTGGCTTCCTGGGCGGCCTGGCAGAACGTCTCGTGGGAGCCGGTGTGGACGAACACGTCCAGACTCGCGAAGATCGTCGCCAGTTCCGTCCCGGAGCGGAACCCCATAAAGGCCGCCCGGGGCAGCTTCCGTTGCAGCGCCGGCCGCAGCGGGCCGTCACCGACGACGACCAGCCGCGTCCCGGGGATGTCCTGCACGGCGTCGAGCAGGTGCATCCGTTTCTCCCGGGCGAGCCGGCCGACATAGCCGACCAGCACCTCCCCGCCGGGGGCGAGACCGCGGCGCAGCGCCGGGTCGCGGTGGCGCGGATGGAACCGCTCCAGGTCGACCCCGCGCGTCCAGCGGGCGACCCGGTGGACGCCCTGGCGCAGCAGCATGTCGACCGCGGGCCATGACGGCGCGAGCGTCCGCCCGGCAAGGCGGTGGACGGCGGCCACCCACCGCCAGATGGACCGTTCGGCCTGGGCGAGCCCGTAGCGGGCGGCGAAGCCGGCGAAGTCGGTCTGGTACACCGCCACGCTCGGCAGCCCGAGCCGCCAGGCCGCGAACGCGGACTGCGCGCCCAGCCCCGCCGGGGCCGCCAGATGCACGACGTCCGGCCGGAAGCCTGCGAGCACACCGACCAGCCGGGGCCATGGCGTCGCCACCCGGAACGCCGGATATCCTGGCAGCGGAACCGACGGCACCCGCAGCACCGGGGCGCCGGCATAGACATCGGGGTAGGCCGCTGGCGTACGCGTCCCGGCCGCGGGCGCGATGACGAGCGCCTCGTGGCCGCGGTGCCGCAGATGCTCCAGCACCCGGCAGACCGAGTTGGTCACGCCATCGACGTGCGGCAGAAAAGATTCGGTGATCACTGCGACGCGCACGACAACACGGTCCCAAGCCCCGGGGAGGCAGCGCGGACGGCCGCTCGTCCACGACATGAACTTTGTGACACAGCTTGGTGGTATGACGCCGTACCGTGACGGCGCCACGACCGCTGCCGGCCGCGGCATCCCCAGCCGGTGCCGCGGAGGTCGTGGTGGCCGCGGAGGTCGTAGTAGGCCGTGGTGACCGCGATGGCCCGGACGGGCTGCGGCTCGATGGCACTGGTCGCTGACAGCCACCAGCATCACCGGGTCCTTCGCGGCAGGCCCCGTGCCTGGACCCGATGACACGGCCCAGCATGATGGATGGGTGCTGATCACAGATCTCGTCGGTGCGCTCGGCGCTGCCCACGTCCTCACCGACCCGGACGTGACCGTGAGCTACGAAACCGACTGGACGGGCGCCTTCCGGGGGCGAGCTGTGGCCGTAGCCCGTCCCGCGACGACCGACCAGGTCGCCGCCGTGCTGCGGATCTGCGCCCGGCACGGCGTGCCCGTGGTGCCCCAGGGCGGCAACACCGGCCTGGTCGGCGGTTCGGTGCCGGCAGGCGCGGCGGCTGGGGCAGTGGTGCTCAGCCTGCGCCGGCTCACCGCGATCGAGCCGGTGGATGCCGCCGCCGGGCTGGTGACGGCCGGGGCCGGGGCGACCCTTGCCGACGTCCAGGCGCACGCACGCGCGGCCGGCTACGGCGTCGGCGTCGACTTCGCCGCCCGCGACTCGGCCACCGTCGGTGGGATCGCCGCGTCCAACGCCGGTGGCGAGCGGGTGCTGCGCCACGGGATGACCCGCGGCCAGGTGGCCGGGCTGGAGGTGGTGCTGGCCGATGGCAGCGTGCTGCGGCGGCTGTCCGGTCTGCCCAAGGACAACGTCGGCTACGACCTGCCGTCGCTGTTCGTCGGCAGCGAGGGCACCCTGGGCGTCATCACAAAGGTCCAGCTACGGCTGGTCGGGCTGCCCGCCGCCCGCACGGCCGCCCTGCTCGCCGTGTCCGACCTGCCCGCCGCGGTCGGTCTTGTGGCTACCCTGCGGGCTACGGTGGCCTCCCTGGACGCCGTGGAACTGGTCTTCGGCGACGGCGTCGACCTGGTGTGCGCCCACCAGGGCCGGCCGGCCCCGTTCCCCGGCCGGCCGTTCCCGCAGGACACCCCGTACCTGCTGGTGGAGTGCGTCGGGCCCACCGATCCGACCGGTGATCTTGCCGCGGCGGTCGAGACCGCCACCGGCGTGCTGGACGCGGTCGTCGCCACCACCGCCACGGACCGGGAGCGCCTGTGGGCCTACCGTGAGGGGCACACCGCGGCCGTGAACGCGCTCGACGTCCCGCTCAAGCTGGACGTCGCGGTCCCGCTCGCCCGCATGTCCGCCTTTGTCGACGACCTGCGCGCCCTGGTGCCGGCGGTGGCGCCGTCCGCCCGGCTGCACCTGTGGGGGCATCTCGCCGAGGCGAACCTGCACGTCAACGTCACCGGGCTGGACCGCGGCGACACCGGCGGCCGGGAGGAGCTCACCACGGCGATCCTCACCCGGGCCGCGGCCGACGGCGGCAGCATCGGCGCCGAACACGGCGTCGGACGGGCCAAGATGGCGTGGGTGGGCCTGTCGCGGTCACCGGCGGAGCTGGCCGTGCTCGCGGCCGTCAAGCACGCCCTTGACCCCACCGGCCTGCTCAACCCCGGCGTCATCGTCTCACCGGGTCTCACCGGGTCCTATCGGGTCTAGCTGGGTCATATCGTGTCTAACCGGGTCCCACCGGCAGCTTCCCGCGACCAGCCCCCAGGCCCCACCATCAGCCCCGTAGGCGACAACCGCCGCCGCGATGACGGAAACCGCTGACAACCACGACCGGCGCGCGTCGGCCGGCATCCGTCGGTCGGTGGCTGGCGCCCGTCAGTTGTAGGTGGAAACCGCTGCCAGCACAGCGTTTTTCACCTACGGGCCCGGAAGCCGTAGGTGAGAAACGCTGCCAGGATGACGGTTTCCACCTACTGCTTCCGTTGTGGGGCCGGCTCGGGACGCGTGCCGCGGGCCCTGGTGACGGCACCGCGGGCGTCAGCAGTCGTACCGGGGGTCTCAGAGGCGTCCGGGACGGCGGCGGGGGCGCTGGGGGGAGCGTGTTCGCGCAGGACGTCGTCGAGGACGCTGCCGTCCACGGTCTCCCGCTCCAGCAGGATGCCGGTGAGCGCGTCGAGCGCCCCGCGATGCGCGCGCAGCAGGCTCACGGCCTGCTCCTCGGCCTCCCGCACCAGCCGGGCCACCTCCGCGTCGATGACCCGTTGGGTCTCCTCCGAGTACGGCCGGGAGACGACCTCCTCGGTCCCGAGGTACTGCGGGTTGCCCGAGGCGTAGCCCACCGGCCCGAGGGCGGGGGACAGGCCGAACTCGCGCACCATCCTGGTGGCCAGCGCGGTGGCGCCGGCCAGGTCGTTGGCGGCCCCGGTCGAGCCCTGGCCGAACACGACCAGCTCCGCGGCCCGCCCGCCGAGCCGCACCGCGAGGGAGTCGTACAGGTAGCCCTCGGTGTAGAGGTGCCGTTCGTCCTCGGGCAGCTGCTGGGTGGCGCCGAGCGCCATTCCGGCCGGCAGAATTGTGATCTTCGAGACCGGGTCGGCGTGCGGGGACAGCGCGGCGACCAGCGCGTGCCCGGACTCGTGTACGGCCACCGACTGCTTCTCCTCGGGCAGCAGCACGTTGGTCGCGTCCCGGCGGCCCAGGATGATCCGCTCCCTGGCGGCGTCAAGATCGTCAGCTGTGATGATGTTGCGTCCGCCCCGGACGGCGTTGATCGCCGCCTCGTTGACGAGGTTGGCCAGGTCCGCGCCGGAGAATCCCGGGGTGCCGCGGGCGACGACGGACAGGTCGACGTCGGGGGCGAGGTGCTTGCCCCGGCCGTGCACCGCGAGGATGGCGGTCCGCTCGCCCTGGGTCGGCAGCGGGACGGTGACCTGTCGGTCGAAACGCCCGGGGCGCAGCAGCGCCGGGTCGAGGGTCTCCGGCCGGTTGGTGGCGGCGAGCACGACCACGCCCTCGGCGGGGTCGAACCCGTCCATCTCGGCGAGCAGCTGGTTGAGGGTCTGCTCCCGTTCGTCGTGACTGCCGCCGAGCAGGCCCGAGCCGCGCCTGCCGCCGATCGCGTCGATCTCGTCGATGAAGATGATGGACGGGGCGCGCTTGCGCGCCTCGCCGAACAGGTCGCGAACGCGGGAGGCGCCGACCCCCACGAACATCTCGACGAACCCGGAACCGCTCACCGACAGGAACGGCACCTCGGCCTCGCCGGCGACCGCGCGGGCCAGCAGCGTCTTGCCGGTGCCGGGCGGGCCGACCATGAGCACCCCGCCCGGCCCCTTCGCGCCGGCCTGCCGGTAGCGCTCGGGGTCGCGCAGGAAGTCGATGATCTCCCTGACCTCCTGTTTCGCGCCCTCGTAGCCGGCCACGTCGGCGAACCGGGTGGTCGGGCGCTCCGCATCGATGATCTTCGTGCGGGATCGGCCGATGCCGCCGAGCCCGCCGGCCAGCGAACGCTGGGCCTGCCGGCCCGTCCACAGGAAGAACCCGACCAGCAGGAGCAGCGGCAGGAAGCTCAACAGGATCGACAGGAAGGACGTCCCGGTCCGGGTGGCCTTCACCTCGACACCCTTCGCCTCCATGCGTTCGAGGACGCCCTGGGTGTCCAGCGCGGTCGGCAGCTGCGAGGTGAAGCTGGCGCCGTCCTTGAGTGTCCCGGTGACGCCGCCCTTGTCGTTGATGGTGACAGCCTGCACCGTGCCGGCGTCCACCTGCTGGGTGAACTGGGTGAAGCTGTACGAGGTGGTCTGCTTCGGGAACAGGCTGGGCGCGAACAGCAGGGCCGCTGTGATCACGAAGCCGATGGGCAGCAGCCAGCGACGCCACTTCGGCGGGGGTGTGGGCGCGGGCTTGGGCGGGGTCTCCCGGGGTGGCCCGGAGCGCGCCGAGGTCGACGGATGCCACCGGGCATCCTGGTGGAGGCCGGCTGTTGCGATCATCTATGGTTCTCCTGCCTGTGCTGACATCCGGGCGGGCACCAGCGAAGCCGGGAGCGTCCGATCGCGTGCGTCCGGTCGCCGTGCCCGCGGTCGCGTCCGGCGCGGTGCTGTGTACCCCTTTTCAACGCATGAACGAGCCGCCAGGCTTCACGGGCGGCCGCGGCCGGCTCGTCCGGTCCCAGTCGGCCGCGGAGAGTCGCTGAAAATTGCCGTGTGTCGCCGAACATGGCTGTAAGTGGTCGGGTAGCCGGGAATTGTTCCGTCGGGCGGTCGGCAGGCATGCTTGTACGGGCGGTCATGCTTGTACGGGCGGTGCGGCCTGGTGTGGCGCACACTGGGCTGGCATCCGGGGCTTGTCCCGACGACGGGAAGTGGACCAGTGCGGATCAGGCGGAAGGGCGACGCTGTTCTGATCACACGTGCGGTGCTGTCCCGCCCGGAGGAGATCCGGCGACGCCAGCGCCGATACGTGATCTCGATGATGTTCCGTACCGTTTGTCTGGTGCTCGCCGTGGTCGCGCTGCACGGCTGGCTGCGCTTCGGCGCCATCGTCATCGCCGTGGTCATGCCGTGGCTGGCGGTGGTCGTCGCCAACGGCGGCCCGCCGCTCAAGCGGGAGAACCCGTCCCTGTACGTCTCGCCGGGCCGGTCCGCGGACGAGCCGACACCGGCCCTCCAACCGGCTCGCCACGAGGTCGTCGACGGTGAGGGCCAGGTCATCGACGGTGAGGGCCAGGCCGTCAGTGAGGGCCAGCGCACCGACGACGAAGGCGGGGATGGCCGGGAGGACCGGGACGTCGTCGGCGCAGGCCGGGCCGGCCACGCGAGCCCGGCCGACGAGGCGGGCCGGGAGGCCGGCCACGCGAGCCTGGCGGACGGCAGCCGGGAGGCCGACGCCGCCGGGCACGTCGGGTCCGCGGCCCGGTCGCGAGGGTGACACAGGACCTCTGCGCGGACAGTGTGGATCATGCGGGTGGTGGGGGCCGCGTGGGTTGTGTGAGCTTCCTGACCGACTACGGGCTCGGCGACGGGTTCGTGGCGGCCTGCCACGGGGTGCTGCTGCGGCACGCGCCCGGTGTGCGGATCATCGACATCAGCCATCTGGTGCCCGCCGGTGACGTGCGGCGGGGGTCGGTCGTGCTTGCCCAGACGGTCGGTCACCTGCCGCCCGCGGTGCATCTCGCGGTCGTCGACCCGGGGGTCGGCACCTCCCGGCGGGCGCTGGTCGTCTCTGCTCCGCGGGGTGTGCTCGTCGGCCCGGACAACGGGCTGCTGCCACCCGCGGCCGACGTGCTCGGAGGAGTGCGCGCCGCGGTGGCGCTGGCCGTCCCGGACGGGGTGCCGGCGACCTTCCACGGGCGGGACGTGTTCGCCCCCGCCGCCGCCGCGGTCGCGGCCGGCCGGGATCCGGCCGCACTGGGTGAGCAGGTGGATCCAGGCGAGCTGATACGGCTCCCGGCGCCCGTCGCCCGCCTGGTCGATGCCGATCCGGCCGCCGGGGAAGCCGGGGAAGCCGGTGCGACCGCCGGGGCGGTGGCGGTGGAGGCCGAGGTGGTCACCGTCGACACCTATGGCAACGTGCAGGTGGCCGCGGACGCGGCCCTGCTGGCCTCGGCCGGGATGCGCCCCGGCCACCTGCTCCGCGTCGCCGTGGGCGCCTCGGTGACCACGGCCGTGTTCGGGGTCACGTTCGCCTCGGTGGCTCCCGGTGAGCTCGTCGTCTACGTCGACTCCGCGGGCCTGGTGGCGCTCGCGGTCAACCGGGGCAGCGCCGCGCGGCGCCTGGCGGTCGCGGCTGGGGATCTCCTCCAGCTGTCGGCAGGACGCCCCGCGCCATCCTGAGCCCTCCCATGCTCGCCGCGCGGCGCCGCATGGTTCCGTGCTGTGTCGGCTGGTCAGCCGCCGCCGGGAAACGTGGACCAGGCTGATTCCGCCGCGGGCACGTCGTTCCGCAGGACAGTTCCCTCGATTCTGCCGTACGGCCGGTCGGCCACCTGGAAGACGACGTTGGGGTTGTCCAGTCCGAAGGGCGTCAGGTCAACCGGGAAATGGTGCCTGTTCGGCATGGACAGCCGGATTTCGGCCACGTCGGCGTGGGCGGTGAGGACCTCCCGTCCCATGGCGTACAGGGTCTGCTGCAACGCGCTGCTGGGGACCTGGGCAAACGTCTCGAGCAGCGTCGCCCGGATACTCGGGAACAGCGTGTCGAATTCGACGGCGGTGCTCGTGTAGCGCCAGCGGGCGGTGATTTCGGTCGCCAGGACGCGGTCGTCCGTGTCGGCCAGCGTGGTGTAGTCGTCCCGGATGAATCCCCGGAATGCAGAACCGGTCGACTTCAGTACGACCAGGCCGGCTGTCCCGGAAACAACATGCGCGGTGTCCCGGTCGACGGTGACCGTCGTCGTCCGGTGTTCGCCGCCGCTGCGGAAGAACGCGTGGTCGTGCCCGGAGCCGTTCACCTCGATCCGCTGCCAGCCGTATTCCTCGATCTCCAGCCGCGCGCCGGTGACCCACGGGGTGGCGGTGGTGAAGTGCCGGGCGAGTCGCAGTCCGAACTGTTCGATCTCACCGACACCGCCCGTGCGGGCGAACGCGTGGACGGTGTTCTTCTGGGTGTCGGTCGCCAGGATGTGGCTGTTGTCCCCGTCGACGTGCGCGCTGGTGAAGTCGCCCCACAGCGCCGACGTGACGCTGATGTCCCGGATCCGGTGCACCGGCGTCGAGCGCTCGACGTGGACGAGCCTGACCTCCGCTTTTCCGTACCTGTTGGGACCGAGAACGACTGCCATCGCGCCTCCGTGGTCGGGGGCCGGACCCTTTTTCGGGCCGGGCTCTCTGCCGTGCCGAACTGATGTGAGCCGAACCGATGCGGGCCGGACCGTTCCGTGTCGAACTGTTCCGGGCCGGGCCGCTGTGGGCCGGTCCGCCGGTCGGCCCGGCCGGTGCGCCCGCCCTGGGTGACGTTACCCGCGCCCCGTGCAGGTTACTGGTTGTGACTTCCTGGTACGGACGGGGCGCGCCCGTACCGTTCCGCCAAATTGGTCGTCGAGCGGGCGCAACCTCTGAAAGCACTCAGGCGTCGGACGGGATGATGAGGGAGGGGATATGAAGCACTCGCGGAGAAGGCTACTCTCCGCATTCGCATGTTGTACCAATGGTTATCGTCGTCCGTTTGACACCGGCCATTTCAATGATCGATGCGTTGCCGGTCCGGCCGCTGGGTACGGTCCGGCTGTGAATGAGTGGGAGGCACTCAGGACGGGCCGGTCAATGGAGCGGGTTCGTATCCCGGTCTGCCACACCCCGGTTCGTCGTTCCGCGGCGACCTGTCGTTCCGCGGCCGGTGGGGTGGGGCCCGGTCCAGCAGGCGCCCGAACCCACGACAAGAGCTGTGGCCACACCTTCTTCGGGTGGGTGAACCGTTCGAGGTCTTACGGCGTGAGGAGGCCGCTCGGGGTGGGGGGAGCGCACGGCGCAAGGGGAGCGCGCCCGCGCGGCATATCCCCCTCGCAACGGTCACTCATATCGACTGTCGGCGCGGCGCTGCTCGCCTGTATCGCTCTGACCTCGTGCTCACCCCGGCCGGAGGGAGGAGGCTCGGCGTCCGCCCCCGGCAGCCTGACCGCGCCGACCGCGACGGCGCCGCAGATCACCGTCACGCCCACGGACCGCTCCCATGGCGTGGCGCTCACCAGCACCGTGGTGGTACGCAGCAACGCCCCGCTACAGTCGGTGAAGGTACTGCGGGGCGCGAGCAAGTCCCAGGACACCTCCGCCGGCGAACTGGCCGGCCAGCTCTCCGAGGACGGCAGGACCTGGACGTCCACCGGCGGGCTCTTCGCGGACACGCAGTACCAGGTGTCGGCGGCGACGTCCCCAGTGAACGACATAGCGGGTACCACGACCACGGCGGCCACTTTCACCACGATTAATCCGGCCAAACCCTTCAAGGTGTCGTGGGAACCGGCCGCCGGGCAGACCATCGGTATCGGTACACCCGTCACGCTGACCTTCAACGGGCCGGTTCCCGACCGGGCGGCCGTCCAGAAGCGTCTGGTGGTCACCACCGATCCGCCGGTCACCGGCGCCTGGAACTGGTCGTCGGACCGGACCGTGCGCTGGCGCCCGCAGCAGTACTGGAAGTCGGGGACCAAGGTGCACGTCGAGGCGAACCTCGCCGGTCTGGACCTCGGTGGCAACCGCTTCGGGGTGAAGGACCGGGCGATGGATTTCGTCATCGGCCCAGCGCAGATCAGTTATGTCGACGCCGCCACCCACACGATGAAGGTGTATCGCAACGGCGTCCTGCAAAAAACCATGGCGGTCAGCCTCGGCAAGCCCTCGTCACCGACCATGGACGGCCCGCACAACGTCCTTGGCACCGCCCAGACGGTGATTATGGACTCCGCGACCGTCGGTATTCCCAAGGGCGATCCGGACTACTACTACGAGACCGTCCAGTGGAACGTGCAGTTCACCAGTGGCGGTGAGTACGTCCACTCGGCGCCGTGGTCGGTCGGCGCGCAGGGGCAGAACAATGTCTCGCACGGCTGCGTGAACGCGTCGCCGGCGGACGCCGAATGGTTCTACCGGTTCAGCCGGTTGGGCGACATCATCGATGTGCGCAACACCGGTCGGCCGCCGGACACCTCCCAGCTCGGCAACGAGTGGTCGATCTCCTGGCAGCGATGGGTTGCCGGCAGCGCCCTGCCGCTGACGGCCGCGACCACCGCGCCGCCGCCGGCGGACGCGGGCATCGTCGGCGCGGCGGCCAGTCCGCCACCGACGATCCGTTCCTGACAGCCGATCCGCTTCTGACAGCGGCCGGGAAGCGACGATCTCCCAGGATGGTTGGGCTGAAGGTTGCCCCGACCCGACCAGCCATCCCGGGAGATTCGCGCGAACAGCAACCCGTCCGACCACCACGGCGGCCCCGTGACGCCGGGCTCGACCGGCCAGTCGACCGGGCCGGCCCAGCCGACACCACCGACACCACCGGCCTGGCTGGTCCAGCCGGCACGGTCCGCGTCCGGGACGGGCTGGTTGCGTCGACTGGGCGGGTGCGTCCTGCGCTACCGGCGCAACGCGGCCGTGGCCTCCGGCGCGGCGGTGCTGGCCACCGTGCTCGCCGTGATCACCCCGCTGATCGAGCGCGGGGTGGTCGACAACGTCGTGGTCGACCACCGGCATCCGCTCGCTCCCTACGTGATTGCGCTGCTCGTGGCTGGAGCGCTGCGTTTCGCCGCGAGCTGCGTCCGCCGCACCACCGGCGGGCGTCTCTCCCTCGACGTCCAGTACGACCTGCGGGACGCGGTGTTCGCCGCGCTCGCGCGGTTCGACGGCGTCCGCCAGGACGGGATGCGCACCGGCCAGATCGTCAGCCGGGCCATCTCGGACGTCACCGCCATCCAGGGGCTGCTGTCGTACCTGCCGTGGCTGGGCGGCAACCTGCTGCTGCTCGTGCTCACCATTGCGATCATGGCGGTGCTCTCGCCGCTGCTGACCCTGCTCGCCCTCGCGGTCGGGCCGCTGTTGCTGCTGATCGGGCTGCGGGCGCGGCGGACCGTCTTCCCGGCGACCTGGGCGGCCCAGCAGCAGGCCGGTGAGGTCGCCGGGGTGGTGGACGAGGCGGTCGCCGGGGTGCGGGTGGTCAAGGGCTTCGGGCAGGAGGAGCGGGAGCTGGCCGGGCTCACCGCGTCCGCCCGCGTTCTGTTCGCGCTGCGCATGCGTGCGGTGACCATCACCAGCCGGTATCTGCCGGCCCTGGCCGCGGTGCCGGCCGTCGGGCAGGTCGGGGTGCTGGCGCTGGGCGGCTGGCTGGCGTTGCGCGGCCATATCAGCCTGGGCACCTTCCTCGCCTTCAGCACCTACCTCGGTGAGCTTGTCGCGCCGACCCGCATGCTCGCGAACCTGCTGACGGTCGGGCAGCAGGCCCGGGCCAGCGCCATCCGGGTCTTCGAGCTCATCGACACCGCCCCGGTCGTGGCCGAACGGGCCGGGGCGGTCAGCCTCGGGCGCGCCCGGGGGACGATCGAGTTCGACGACGTCACCTTCGGTTACACCCGGGACCGTCCGGTGCTCGACGGATTCCGGCTGCGGGTCGAGGCAGGTGAGACCCTCGCCCTGGTCGGGGCGTCCGGGTCGGGCAAGTCGACGGTGGCCGCGCTGCTCTCCCGCATCTACGACGTAGACGCCGGTTCTGGCGCCAGCTCTGGCGCCAGCTCTGGCGCCGGCCCTGGTACTGGCCCCGATTCTGGTCCTGGCGCCGGTGCCGTCCGGATCGACGGCCACGACGTCCGGGAGCTGACCCTGGCGTCGTTGCGGGCCCAGATCGGGATGGTCTTCGAGGACAGTTTCCTGTTCTCCGACACGGTCCGCGCCAACATCGCCTACGGCCGGCCGGACGCCGGCGACGCCGAGATCGTCGCCGCGGCGCGGGCCGCCCGGGCGGACGGTTTCATCCGGGAGCTTCCCGACGGCTACGACACGGTCGTGGGCGAACAGGGGCTGACGTTCTCGGGCGGCCAGCGCCAGCGGATCGCGCTGGCCCGTGCCCTGCTCGTCGACCCACCCGTCCTGGTCATGGACGACGCGACGTCCGCGGTCGACGTCCGGGTCGAGGCCGAGATCCACACCGCCCTGCGGCAGATCATGCGCGGGCGGACCACCCTGCTGATCGCGCACCGCCGCTCCACCCTGCACCTGGCCGACCGGATCGCGGTGCTCGACGCCGGCCGGGTGGTCGACGTCGGCGCCCACGAGGAGCTGACCGTCCGCTGTCCGCTGTACACGATGCTGCTGTCCGGACCGGGTCTCGACCGGGCGGGCGCCGGCTCCGATCAGACGGGCAACGGCAGTCACCCGGCGAACCCGGCGAACCCGGCGAACCCGGTAAATCAGGTAAATCAGGTGAGCCAGGCGGATGCGGACAAGGGCCGAGCGAACGGTGGCCGGTCGGCGGCGTTCGCAGGTGCGCTCACGCCCCGTATGCGTCCGGTTCCGGGTACCTGGGTGGGTGCCGGCCTGGACGGCATGCGGCCGGCCCGCCCCGCGCGCGGCGGCCGGGCAGGCGGGTTCGGCGGCCGGGGGGCGGGGTTCGGTGGCGGTCCCTTCGCCGACACCCCGGCCACCCCCGAACTGCTCGCCCAGGTGGCCCGGCTCCCGCCCGCGACCGAGCCGGTCCGGGTGAGCGAAACCGACGCCGCCGCGCCCGACCCGGCGTTCTCGCTGCGCCGCCTGCTGCGCGCGGTGCCCGGGCTGCTCGCCGTCGGCCTGCTGCTGGTCGCCCTGGACGCGGCCGCGAGCCTGGCCATGCCCGCGCTGGTGCGCCACGGGGTCGACGCGGGCGTGTCCACAGGCGCGTCGCCGGTGCTGTTCGCCACCTCCGCGGTGGCGCTGGCCGTGGTCCTGGCTGCCTGGGGCGGGCAGGTCGTCCAGGCCCGGGTGACCGGGCGGATGGGGGAGCGGCTGCTGTTCGTCCTGCGGGTGAAGACCTTCGTCCAGCTCCAGCGGCTCGGCCTGGACTACTACGAACGCGAGCTCTCCGGCCGGATCATGACCCGGATGACCACGGACGTGGACGCCCTGTCGACGTTCCTGCAGACGGGCCTGACGACCGCGGTGGTGGCGCTGGCGTCGTTCGTCGGGATCGGGATCGCGCTGGTCGTGCTGAACGTGGAGCTGGCGCTGGTCGTGCTCCCGATGCTGCCGGTCGGAATCGCGGTCACGCTGGTGTTCCGGGCGAAGTCCTCGGCTGCCTACACCGAGTCGCGGGAGCGGGTCAGCGCGGTCAATGCCGCGCTGCAGGAGAACCTGGCTGGCATCCGGGTGGTGCAGGCCTTCCGCCGGCAGGAGCGCAACCAGGACGACTTCCGAGTGCTGGCCGAGCGGTACCGCGCCTCGCGGATGCGGGCGCAGCGGATGATCGCCCTTTACTTCCCGTTCATGGAGTTCTGCTCGGAGCTGGCCGCCGCGCTCGTCCTCGGCGCCGGTGCCGGGCTGGTCGCGTCCGGATCGCTGACCACCGGCGGGCTGATCGCCTACCTGCTCTACATCAACCTGTTCTTCGCCCCGGTCCAGCAGCTCTCGCAGGTGTTCGACGGCTACCAGCAGGCGAAGGTGGGCCTTCGGCGCATCCGCGACCTGCTGCGCACACCCACCTCCACCCCGCCGGCCGCGGATCCGGTGCCGGTCGGCCGGCTTGCCGGCCGGATCACGCTCGAGGACGTCTCCTTCCGTTACGCCGGCACCAGCCGTCCCGCGTTGGACGGGGTGAGCCTGCGGGTGGCGGCCGGGGAGACCGTCGCCCTGGTGGGGGAGACCGGCGCGGGCAAGTCCACCGTGGTCAAACTGGTCGCGCGTTTCTACGACGCGACCGGCGGTGTGGTGCGGGTCGACGGCACCGACGTGACCCGGTTCGATCTCGCCGGCTACCGGCACCGGCTGGGCGTGGTCCCGCAGGAGGCGTTCCTGTTCTCCGGGACGGTGCGGGACGCCATCGCCTACGCCCGCCCGGAGGCGGAGGACACCGAGGTGGTGGCCGCCGCCAGCGCCGTCGGGGCACACGAAATGATCATTCGGTTACCCGGGGGCTACCACCATCCGGTCGGCGAGCGCGGCCGGGGGCTGTCGGCCGGGCAGCGCCAACTGCTGGCACTTGCCCGGGCGGCGCTGGCCGACCCCGACATCCTGCTCCTCGACGAGGCCACCGCGTCTCTCGACCTGGCCACGGAGGCGGCGGTCACCGAGGCCACCGAGCACGTCGCGCGCCGGCGGACCACGCTGGTGGTGGCGCATCGGCTCACCACCGCCGCCCGTGCCGACCGGGTCGTGGTGATGGCCGCCGGCCGGGTCGTCGAGCAGGGCCCCCATGCCGAGCTGCTGCGGGCCGGCGGCCGGTACGCGCGGATGTGGGCGGAGTTCAACGGCGCCGACGGCCCGGCGTCCGGCCACGCGCCGGAGACGGTGCTCCCGGATCAGGCGCGCTCCGCGCCGCCTGATCCGGGCCACCCACCGTCACCGGGCGCTGTTTGTAACCGTATGTAACTTATTACTGTGTGTTGTCATCGGCCGGGATCGCAGGTCGGCGTACAGTGGCTCCTCGGCGATCAGAATCCGCTCCAGTACCCGTGGGAAGTCGCCGTAGTTGCGTACCG
Organism: Candidatus Protofrankia datiscae; assembly: GCF_000177615.2. Lineage (GTDB taxonomy): Bacteria > Actinomycetota > Actinomycetes > Frankiales > Frankiaceae > Protofrankia > Protofrankia coriariae. Next base: position 2,108,193 of record NC_015656.1, read on the forward strand.
CGTAATGGACGGTGGCACGGTTGTCCCAGAACGCGACCGAACCGGGCCGCCAGGAGAACCGGACCTGGTGTTCCGGCTTCCGGTACTGGTCCAGAACGAGGGTCAGCAGCTCCCTGCTCTCCGACCTGTCAAGCCCGAGAATCGAGGGATGCTGGGTGAAGTTGACCCACAGAATCTTTTCGCCGGTTTCGCGGTGCACCCGGACCACGGGGTGGGACACGATCGGGTAGTCGTAGCCCACGGCGTTCAGCGCGTCTCGGAAGTCGTGGGTGACATGGCGGCCGGCGAGACGTTCTTTCACGTCGTCGGACAGCGCGTTGTAGGCGAGCCCGGCGTCGACCCAGATGGTGTCACCGCCGATATCAGGCAGGGTGACCGCGCGCAGCACCGCCCCCCAGGTCGGCACCAGCCGCCAGCTCGTGTCGGTGTGGTAGGCGTCCCAGCTCTCGTCGGCGTCCGCGGTGGCGCGGGCCCGCTCGTAGTCCTTGAAGTCCGCCGCGGCGATCCGGTGGATCGAGGTCGCCCTTCCGGCGCTGTCGTTGAGGGGTGCCTTCGGCCCGCTCGGGTGCGGATAGAGCGGCCCGAACCGCCGGGCGAACGCCTCGTGTTCCTCGCGGGTCAGCTCCTGGTCACGAAAGAAGACGACCTTGTATTTCAGGATTGTCGCCCGGATCTGGTCGCGGACCTCGTCGGTCAGCGGATACCGCAGGTCCACCCCACTGATCTCCGCGCCGATGGTCGGCTGCAGCGGCCGGACAGCCAGATCGCCGGCCGGCCGCGCGTCGAGATGGGTGACAGTGCTCACAGTTCGTCCCTTCACTTGTTCCTGACGTGTTTCTGATGGCCCTGGTTCTGGCTGCCCGTGCTTCTGGCGGTTCGCCCGAAGCGCTGCCCGCAGGATCGGGCGGGCAGCGGGCGTCGACGGAGGACGGCGTTCCACGGCGGGTACCCGGAGCGCATGGAGCACCCGACGCGCGAAACGCATGGAAAAACGACCGGGCATGATTTTCCCGGCTACTGGACGAACAACTGTCGGATGTTCGGATGTGTGGCCTGGATGTCGGGAAATACCGTCCGGGTCACGGGTGGGATGGCTGGTCAACAAAAAGGACGCGTCCGGACCGGGTATTGTCGCGGTGGCGCAGCGGCGGCCTTCGTAGCACCTGTTCCGCCGACAGCGGAAAAGGACGGCTGATGAATGGTCGTGGACCATGCCACGGGCCGTCCGGACCGGCCGAAGAATTCTTGACGCCGGTGCCGGGAGCGGCACCGGGCGTCAGCGACAGTTGGCGCTGGACACGCGCACCAGGTCCACGTAAAGCCGTGCCGTCAGGTCGGCTCCCTGATCCATGAACTGATTACAACATGTAAGGGAAGTCCGTGTCCAACGGCTGGCGGAACCGGATTTCCGGAGGGTATCGGGGCCCGTCGGAACACGTCGGAGCGTGTTGGAACATATCGGAACACGCCGGCGAAAGGCGGCGGGCCGGACGGCCGGATCAGTGGCCGCGCACGATCCACTGGTCGTATTCGAGCGCCTCGGTGCCGATGGTGGTGTCGTCGCCGTGGCCGGTGTGCACCACCGTCTCCTGCGGCAGCGTCAGCAGCCGTCTTCTGATCGAGTTCAGCAGGGTCGAGAAGTCGGAGAACGACCGTCCGGTGGCACCCGGCCCACCGCGGAAGAGGGTGTCGCCGCTGAAGAGGACCGGCTCCCCGTTGATCACCCCGTACAGGCACACGCCGCCCGGGGAGTGCCCGGGGGTGTGCAGGACGTGCAGCCAGCCGCCGCCCGCGATCGGGATCTGCTGGCCGTCCGCGAGCTGGAGGTCCGGCGGGCGGCCCGGGTAGACCACCTCCCACAGCATGAGGTCGGCCTGGCACAGGGCGACCGGGGCCTGCACCCGCTCGGCGAGCTCCACGGCCGCGTTGATGTGGTCGTTGTGGCCGTGCGTCGCCACGATCATCGACACTCGGCGGCCCTCGATCGCGGCCATGATCACGGACGGGTCGTGCGCGGCGTCGATGACCAGTACCTCGCTGGCGTCCCCGACCAGCCAGATGTTGTTGTCGACGGTGAAGCTCTGGCCGTCGATCAGGAACTCGCCACGAGTGATGATCCGATCGACCCGCACTCCGTCGTGTCTGGCCACGCGTTCTCCGTTCCCGTCATCGTTGTCGTCCGGTGCTCCCGTGGTGGTCCACGGTCGTCCGCGTGTGTCGGGCCGGTCAACCCGGCCCATCCGGACCGAGCATGCCCGATCCGCCCAGACCGGTCGCCAGCGGATCCGGCCGGACCACGGGCGCCGGCGCGGAGCCGACACGCACGGGCCGACCGCACGTGCCGGCGGCAGCCCGCGTGTGCCAGTCGTACCCGCGTATGCCGGTCCGGGCTCGCGATGCGCAGGTCCGCGGGGTGCTGCCCGGGGCGTGCCGGTCAGAGCCGGACGACGCTGCGCAGCACGCCGCCCTGCCGCATCCGGGTGAACGCCTCCTCGACGTCGCCGAGGCCCACGGTCTCGGTCACGAACCCGTCGAGGTCGAGCCGGCCCGCCCGGTAGAGGTCGATCAGGACGGGGAAGTCCCGGCTGGGCAGGCAGTCGCCGTACCAGGACGACTTCAGCGAACCGCCGCGGCTGAACACCTCGATCATCGGCAGCTCGAGGGTCATCGACGGGTCGGGAACCCCGACGAGGACGAGCCGCCCGGCGAGGTCCCGGGCGAAGAACGCCTGCCGGTAGGTCTCCGGGTGGCCGACCGCCTCGATGACCAGGTCGGCGCCGTTGCCATCGGTGAGCGTCCTGATCGTCTCCACCGGGTCGAGGTCGCGGGCGTCGATGGTGTGGGTGGCGCCGAACCGGCAGGCCCAGATCAGTTTGCGCTGGTCGACGTCGACCGCGATGATCTTCCGGGCGCCCGCGAGGGCCGCCCCGGCGATGGCGGCGTCCCCCACACCGCCGCAGCCGAACACCGCGACCGTCTCACCGCGGGTGACCGCGCCGGTGTTGACCGCCGCGCCGAAACCGGCCATCACCCCGCAGCCGATCAGCCCGGCGGCCTCCGGGCGGGCCGCCGGGTCGACCTTCACGCACTGGCCGGCCGCCACCAGGGTCGCCTCGGCGAACGCCCCGATGCCCAGCGCCGGTGACAGCTTCCGGCCGTCGGCCGCCAGCCGCATCGGCTGGGTGGCGTTGCGGGAGTCGAAGCAGTACCACGGCCGGCCGCGCAGGCAGGACCGGCAGTTCCCGCAGGGCGCCCGCCAGGCGATCACCACGTAGTCGCCGGGCACCAGCGAGGTGACCCCGTCGCCGACAGCCTCGACGGTCCCGGCGGCCTCGTGGCCGAGGAGGAAGGGGTAGTCGTTGTTGATGGCGCCCTCGCGATAGTGCAGATCGGTGTGGCAGACGCCGCACGCCTGGACCTTTACCCGCGCCTCCCCCGGACCCGGGGCGGGGACGACTATCTCCGTCAGGGTGACGGGGGCGCCCTTCTCCAGGGAGACCACGCCACGCACAGTCACCGCATCCGTTGCCGTGCCCATTGTCATGCTCCCGTCGTCGTCGACCGTCGGCGGCCCGGACACCTGGCCGCGCACCAAGCATGATCGTGCAGTTCTCGGCCGTCCAGACGGGCTCGCCCCGGCCGTCCGGACAGGTGCCGACCAGGCTTCAGTCAAGCTTCAGCCAGGCTTCAAGCCAAGCACCGTTCACAGTGGGCCGGCAATTCCCGCCGGTGGAAATACGTCCCGGTATAGTTACCAACTGTTATTGAGAGCTGTCTGTCGCTATCGGTGGAACCCGCCGGGAGCGGACCGGAACAACGGGGACATCGGCTGCGCCGGGTCGCGGCCACCGACCCGGCGGGATGCGTCCGACCATCGGTCGGTACGCTCCTGTCGGTCCGCTTCTGCTCTCCGCGCACCGATCCGCAAGAAGGGAGCAGGTCCCTCGACATGACCGCCGATACTTCGCCGATGGCGGCCCCGGTACGCCCCCCGTACGGGCGGATGACCGTCGGGGAACCAGCGCTGCCCGATGACAGCCAGTTCGACGCCGCCGACCTCCCCGCCACCGATGGCGACGCCGGCGAGATCGGGCCCACCGGACGCCCGTTGCCCGTCTTTCCGGTACCGCCGCCGGTGTCGACACACGGGCCCGCCTGGGTGGTCGCCATGTGCAACCAGAAAGGCGGCGTCGGCAAGACGACGAGCACGATCAATCTCGGTGCCGCGCTCGCCGAATACGGCCGCCGCACCCTGCTGGTCGATTTCGACCCGCAGGGCGCGCTCTCGGTCGGCCTCGGCATCAACCCGATGGTGCTCGAGCACACCGTGCACGATCTCCTGATCGGCACCGAGTCCGAGATCGGTGAGGTGCTGGTCCCCACCCAGGTCGACGGGCTGGACCTGCTGCCGAGCAACATCGACCTGTCGGCCGCGGAAATGCTGCTCGTCACGGAGGTCGGGCGGGAGCACACCCTGGCCCGCGCCCTGTCCCGGGTGCGTTCGGTCTACGACGTGATCCTCATCGACTGCCAGCCGTCCCTGGGCCTGCTGACCGTGAACGCGCTGACCGCCGCCGACGCCGTCATCGTCCCGCTGGAGTGCGAGTACTTCGCCCTGCGCGGCGTCGCCCTGCTGCTGGACACCATCGACAAGGTGCGCGACCGGCTGAACTCCAGCCTGGAGCTCGCCGGCATCCTGGCCACCATGTACGACGCGCGTACCCTGCACGCCCGGGAGGTGCTGGCCAGGGTGGTGGAACGCTTCCCGCACGAGGTCTTCCACACGGTGATCAACCGGACGGTACGCTTCCCGGAGACCACCGTGGCCGGCGAGCCGATCACCACCTACGCGCCCACGTCCGTGGGCGCGGACGGCTACCGGCGGCTGGCCCGCGAGCTGATGGCCCGGCACGCGACCTCGTCCGCGGCGGGGTGAGCGGCCGGGAGCGTGGTCGGGCGGTCGGTTGGCTGGCTGGTTAGTCGGTTGGTCGGCCCGGTGGGCGACGACGGGGATACGTACGTCCAGGAAGCGGGACGGATCCGGGACGGGATAAGGAACCTGTAGAGGCGTGCTGTTCTACCTGGCCGAACCCGCGGCGCTACTGGGGATCGCTCTCGCGCTCCTCATCGGGATCCACGCTCACGACGGCGCGCAGGTCCTCGTCGCGAGGCTGCTGCGGGACCCCAGCCCGCTGCGCAGCGGGCGCCTGACGGCGTCGCTGAAACACCGGGTCAGCCCGTTCAGCGGGGTCGCCATGCTCATCTCCGGGGTCGGCTGGGCCGAGCCGGTACCCATGAACGACGTGTGGCGCAAACGGCGGTTCCACGTGGCCACGGCGGTGCTGTCCGGTCCGCTGGCCTACCTGCTGCTCGCGTTCGCCGCGATCGTCGGGTTCAAGTTCGTCTCCGAACCGGTCCTGTTCGCCGAGGGTGACCGCGTCCTGGAGATCGACGGCGCGGGTAGCTTTCTCGCCCAACTGCTGCTGTGGATGGCGGGCACGTTCGGGTCGCTGTTCATCCTGAGCCTCATCCCCGTCCCACCGGCGGACGGCGGGCGGGTGCTGTTCCTGCTCGGCCCGCAGTCGCCGAGCTGGCACCGGGCCAACTACCAGCTCCGCGAGAACAACATCGGCATCGTCATCCTGCTGGTGATCCTGCTGCTGCCGGTGCTGTTCGTGTCGTTTCCCTCGGTCATCGGCCAGCTCATCCTGCCGCTGCTGCGGGGGCTGGGCAGCATCGTCGGCGTCGACGTCGGTTGAGCGCCTGTCGCGGATCCGCCCGCCGGCTCGGACCACCCGGTCGTCCCGCCGGCCCGGACGACCGGACCCAGCCGTGCCCGCTGGACGGCCGGCTGCCGCAACCAGCACTGGGGACGGCCGGTCCGGCCTGCCCGCGTCCGGCGGGCGGCCGGCCGCGCTCGAACGGACGTGCGGTGGCCCGGGACGGCTCGTGCCGCCGCGGCGGTAGCGTCGTGTCATGGCACGGACCGGGACATCTCCTCGGCCGAGCGTGACCACGCCGGCACCCGGTGCCACCACGCCCAGGAATGCCGCGCCGGGCGCCAGAGCGCCCAGGAAGGCGCCGCGCGACACCACCACGGCACCGGAGGCCGGCACGGGCCCGGAGGCTGGAGTGCCCGGGACCGCGGCACCCGAGGCTGGAGCGCCCGCAGTGGCGGTGCCGACCGGCCGCGGCAGGGCCGGCAGCTCCTTCGTGGTCGAGCTCGCCAACTTCAGCGGGCCGTTCGATCTGCTGCTGTCCCTGATCGCCAAACACAAGCTGGACGTCACCGAGGTCGCGCTCTCCCAGGTCACCGACGAGTTCGTGGCGCACATCCGCCGCCTCGGCCCCGGTTTCGACCTCGGGCAGGCCACCGAGTTCCTGGTGATCGCCGCGACCCTGCTCGACCTCAAGGCGGCCCGCCTGCTGCCGGGGGCGATCTCCGATGACGAGGTGGAGGACCTCGCCCTGCTGGAGGCCCGTGACCTGCTCTTTGCCCGGCTGCTGCAGTACAAGGCCTACAAGGAGGCGTCGCTGCTGTTCGTGGGCCTGATGGCGCTCGAGGCCCGCCACGTCCCCCGGGCCGTGCCGTTGGAACCGCGTTACGCGCAGGCTCTCCCCGAGGTGCAGATCGGTATCGGGCCGGCCGATCTCGCCCGGCTCGCGGCCCGGCTGCGGGAGCCTCCGCTGCCCCCGCAGGTTGCCACCGACCACGTCCACCTGCCGAGGATCAACATCCGCGAGCACATGCTCGCCGTGCTGGAGAAGCTGCGTGAGCTCGGCAGCGCGTCGTTCCAGGCGCTGTGCGCGGACTGCCGGCAGACGATCGAGGTGGTCGCGCGTTTCCTCGCCCTTCTCGAGCTCTTCCGGGAGGGCCGGGTCGCCTTCTTCCAGGAGGTTCCGCTGGGAGAGCTGACAGTACGGTGGGTAGCTGATACCGACCCCGCGGACTCCAGGCGGCAACCGCGAGAGGCGACGGACGCCACAGACGGCACAGACGGCACAGACGGCGTGGACGACGTGGGCGACGTGGGCGGTACGTATGGCGTACGCGGCATCGTCACCAGCGCCGTCGGGGATGCCGACGCTTCCGGGGATGTCGACGACGTCGGGCCGGCCGGGCCCGGCAGAAGCCGGAAACGAGGATCACGACGGCAGTGACGGGGGAACCAGGATGACGGGGGAAGCGGATCCGCTCACCGGCGGCGAAACCGTGGCGGCCGACAGCCCGGACGAACACGAACCGGACGAGAACGAACCGGATCCGGACGAACGGCACGCGGGCGGATCGGGCGCGGAGGATGACGCGCCGCGGCCGCCGTTGCCGGCCCTTGTCGAGGCGATCCTGATGGTGGCGGAGAACCCGGTGCCGGTCACCGAGATCGCGGTGAGCCTGGGCGTTCCCGCCACCGAGGTCGAGGGCGTTCTCGTCGAACTGGCCCTGGAGTACATCGCCGACGGCCGTGGCTTCAGCCTGCGGGACGTCGGCGGCGGCTGGCGTTTCTACACCAGCGAGGCGTGCGCCCCCTGGGTCGAGCGGTTCGTCCTCGCCGGGCAGAGCCCGAAACTGTCCCAGGCGGCGCTGGAGACCCTCGCGGTCGTCGCCTACCAACAGCCGGTCAGCCGCGGGCGGATCTCGGCGGTGCGCGGGGTGTCCGCCGACGGGGTGATCCGTACCCTGACCGCCCGCCGGCTGGTCGAGGAGGCCGGGACCGACCCCGACACCGGTGCCATCCTGTACCGGACCACCGACTACTTTCTGGAACGGATGGGCCTGCGGCATCTCGACGAGCTGCCGCCGCTGGCCCCGCTGCTGCCCGGCATCGCCGACGTGGACGACATCGAGGGCCCGTGACCGGACACGAGCGGAGCCCGCGGACGGGCCGAGGCCCGATGACGGATCGAGGGCAGGGCCCATGACGGATCGAAGAGCTGTGACAGGCTCGCGGACAGGACGGAGGCCCATGACGGCCGGTGACGCGAACGCAGAGGGCGTTCGCCTGCAGAAGGTGCTCGCCGCGGCCGGGGTCGGTTCCCGCCGGCACAGCGAGGAGCTGATCGCCGCGGGCCGGGTGCGGGTGGACGGCCGGGTGGTCGAGACGCAGGGCATGCGGGTCGACCCGCAGACCGCGATCATCGAGGTGGACGGCGAACGGGTCGTCACCCGGGCGGGCCTGGTGCACCTGGCGTTGAACAAGCCCGTCGGGGTGCTCTCGGCGATGTCGGACGACCGCGGCCGGCCGACCGTCGCGGACCTGGTGACCGACGCCGGCCCGGGGCTGTTCCACGTCGGGCGGCTGGACGTCGACAGCGAGGGCCTGCTGCTGGTGACCAACGACGGGGAGCTGGCCCACCGGCTGTCACATCCGTCCTTCGAGGTCGCCAAGACCTATCTGGTCGAGGTCGCGGGGCCGGTCGGCCGGGACGTTCCCCGACGGTTGCGCGAGGGCGTCGAACTCGCCGACGGCCCGGTGCGCGCGGACGCCGTCCGTATCGTCGGTTCGGCCGGTTCACGGGTCATGCTCGAGATCACCCTGCACGAGGGGCGCAACCGGGTGGTACGCCGCCTGATGGAGGCAGTCGACCATCCGGTGCGCCGGCTGGTGCGGACCAGGATCGGCCCGGTGCACCTCGGCTCGCTGCGGGTGGGCCGGACCAGGCACCTCTCCCGGGGCGAGGTCGGCGTCCTCTACCGCGAGGTCGGCCTGTAACGAAGCCGACAGGTGGCTGGCAGGTAGGGCGACGGGTGGGAGACGCCCCCGCGGCGCGGGCGGCGGGACGGGACACGGGCGGCGGGGCAGGACGGGACAGAACAGGGCATGAAGGGGGAGACGGAAGGAAAGCCCGGAAAGGCGCGGGCGGACACGGGGAACACGCCGGGCAACCAGTGGTCGACCCGTGGAAACACCCACGACCCGTCCGCGAACTATGGTGGCGCGGTGAGTGTCACATCCGGCGCATCCCGATCCTCCGGCCACGGGCCGCCGCCGCAGCGGGTGGGGATCGTCGGGTCCGGGCTGATCGGTACCAGCATCGGGCTGGCGCTGACCGGCCGCGGCGTCAACGTCCTGCTCGCCGACATCGACACCGAACAGGTGAAGGTCGCCGAGGTCATGGGCGCCGGCCGGCCCTGGCACGGGGAGGCGGTCGAGCACGCGGTGGTCGCCGTCCCCCCGCACGCGGTCGCCGGGGAGCTGCGGCGGCTGCAGCGGGCCGGGATCGCCGAGACCGTCAGCGACGTCGCCAGCGTGAAGGCCAGGCCGATCGTCGAGGCCGTGCAGACGGGCTGCGACCTGTCGACGTGGTGCCCGGCGCATCCGATCGCCGGGCGGGAGCGCGGCGGCGCGGCCTCGGCCCGCGCCGACCTGTTCGCCGAGCGGACGTGGGTGGTTTGCCCGCTGCCGCACACCTCGCCGGCCGCGCTGGCGGCCACCGTCGCGATCGCCCACACCTGCGGTGCCACGCCGGTGCGCACGACCGCGGACCGGCACGACCAGGCCATGGCCGCCCTGTCCCACCTGCCGCAGGTGGTCGCGAGCTTACTCGCCGCGGCCACGCCCGATCTTGCCACCGGCGAGCTGGCGCTGGCCGGCCAGGGATTCCGGGACGTCACCCGGCTGGCCGACAGCGATCCCGGCCTGTGGTCGTCGATCCTGGAGGGCAACCGCGGCCCGGTCGCGGCCCGGGCACGCCTGCTGGCCGCGCGGCTCACCCAGCTCGCCGACGTCCTCGACCAGGGCAGCGAGCAGGAGGTCATGCTGGCCGTCCGCACGCTCATGGCCGGCGGCAACGCCGGTCGGGCACTGCTGCCGCGCAAGGCCGGCGCGGTGTCCCGGCCGTGGGCGTGGGCCTGGGTGGGAGTGGTGCTCGCCGACCGGCCCGGCCAGCTGGGCGCCCTGTTCACCGCGATCGGCGACTGGCAGATCAACGTCGAGGACATCGCCGCGTTCGAGCACAATCTCGACGCCCCGGCCGGCATCGTGGAACTCGCTGTCGCGCCGGACATCGTCGACTCCCTGCTGGACAGGCTGGCCGCGGCCGGATGGACCGCCTACCGCCGCTCGTGACCGCCAGCCGCCCTGGCCGGAAGGCCGCCCTACCCGGGCGCCTACCCGGGCGCGACGCCATCCTTCCCGGATGGACGGCCCCGGGTAGCCTGAGCCGGGTTGACCGCATCGGCGTCGGCTCGGGTGAGCATCCGGATCGGGCGGGCCGGTTTCACCGCGTCGGTTGCCGACGGGTTTCTGGTGTAGACGGGTTTGTGGTTGTGGTGCAGATGTCGCGTCCGGACGGAGGAAACGGTGGAACACGACCGCGGTTGGCGTGAGCCGGTGGTTGCGTCGGCTACCGGCGCTCAGGAGGCGTCCGCAGATGGTGAGGGCCGCCGCGCCGAGTCCTGGCGGCCCGACGGGCCCGCGCCGGCCACGACAGGTGTGACGGGTGTGACGTCGCCGCAGCGGCTGGTCCGCGACGGGCTCGTCATCGCGGTGGACGGGCCCGGCGGGTCGGGCAAGAGCACGGTTGCCCGGGAGATCGCCCGTCGACTCGGCCTGCGGTATCTCGACACGGGCGCGATGTACCGGGCGGTGACCCAGCTCGCCTTGGAGAGCCGGATCGACATCGAGGACCACAACGCGGTCGCCGAGCTCGCGGAGCGGGCGGTGCTCACGATCGGTACCAGCCCGGACAATCCGACGATCGCCGTCAACGGCGAGCCCGTGGACGACCTGATCAGGACCAGGGCGGTGACCAACGCGGTGAGCGCGGTGGCCGCGGTGCCCGCCGTCCGCCGGCGCCTGGTCATCCGCCAGCAGCAGATCATCGCCGAGGCGTCGCCGGTGGGCATCGTGGTGGAGGGCCGCGACATCGGCTCGGTCGTCGCCCCGAACGCCCCGGTCAAGGTGTTCCTGACCGCCTCGACCGAGGTTCGGGCGCTGCGCCGGTCGCACCAGCTGGGCGAGCGGGGCGTCGACGACGTGGCCCGCACCCTTGCCGAACTCGACCGCCGGGACGCCCTGGACAGCACCCGCGCCGCGGACCCGCTGGCCGTCCCCGACGACGCGATCGTGCTCGATTCGACCGCTCTGTCCGTCCAGGACGTCGTGGACGAGGTCCTACGGCACTATGAACAGGCATCGGCCCGAGCGTCATGACGACGATCGAAGACCCCCGGGACGGCGCGCCGCGAGCCAGCGTGGCCAGTGCGACCGGCGTTCCCGCGACCAGTACTCCCGCAACCGGCGGCCCACGGGACGACGCTTCGCGGGGTGACGCTTCTGCGACCGGCGGTGTGCGGGGTGACGCTCCGAAGGGCGATGCCCTCGCCGGTGCGCAGGGCGGTGTCGCACCGGGTGGTGCTTCGAACGGCGATGTTTCCGAGACTGATGACGCGCAGGCTGACGTCCCACGGGGCGATGCTCCCGCGGCCGGCGCTGTGCGGGGTGACGCCGCGCGGGGCGTCGGTTCCGTGGCCGGTGCCCCGCGCGGCGGCGGAGGGCCGGGCGGCGGGCGGCCGTCCACGGCGGTGTCCCGGCGGGCCGCGGCGTCCCGGCCGTACAACGACATTCTGCACACGGTGCTCAAACCACTGTTCCGCCTGATCCTGAACAGAGTCGTCATGCGCCTGACGGCCGAGGGGCTCGACCGGGTCCCGCCCACCGGACCGCTGATCTTCGCGAGTAACCACAGCAGCCTGCTCGACGGGCCCCTGGTCGTGATCGAGGCGCCGCGCACGGTCCGCTGCCTGGTGAAGTCCGAACTGTACACCGGGATTCTCGGCCGGCTGCTGCTGCTGTCCGGGCAGATCCCCATCAACCGGGGCCGGCCCGACCGGTTCGCGCTGCACACCGCACTCGACGAGCTTTCCCGCGGCGGCGCGATCGGGGTGTTCCCGGAGGGGACCAGGGGCAGCGGCGAGGTGGAAACCGTCCAGCACGGCATCGCCTACCTGGCTGTTCACGGCCGCTGCCCGATAGTGCCGGTCGCCTGTGTCGACACCGGGCAGGTCCTGCCGAGGGGGGCATACTGGCCGCGGCGCTCCGTCCACGCACGGATGGTCTTCGGGCATCCGTTCGAGGTGGAGATCCCGGCCAATCCACGGTCGCGGAAGGCGCTGGCCGAGGTGGCCGAGGGCATCCGGGTCCGGCTCGCCGACCATCTCGCCCAGGCCCGGCTGACACCCGCGCCCCTGCCCGCCCCGGCCGCGCCGCCCGCCCGGCGGCCAGGACCGCGCTGGGCGGCCAGGGTGAGCCGCCGGCCGCGGCGAGGCGGCCCCGGGCCGACCGGATCCGGCAGGCGGTAGAGATCCGCAGAGATCCGGATCCGACAGAGCACAGAGAGCACAGAGACGAGGACGTTGTGGGTGTGGCTTCGCAGGCACCGCGGGACTCCGCCGCGGGCCGGTCCGGAATCGACGACCGCCAGCCGGTCCTGGCCGTTGTCGGACGCCCCAACGTCGGCAAGTCGACGCTGGTGAACCGGATACTCGGCCGGCGGGCCGCGGTCGTCGAGGACGTCCCCGGGGTGACCCGGGACCGTGTCGCCTACGACGCGACCTGGAACGGCCGCCGTTTCGTGGTGGTCGACACCGGCGGCTGGGAGCCGGACGCGCGTGGGCTCGCGGCCCGGGTCGCCGAGCAGGCGCGCGCCGCCCTCGACACCGCCGACGCGGTGCTGTTCGTGGTCGACACCACCGTCGGGGCCACCGACGCGGACGAGGCCGTCGCCCGCGTGCTGCACCGCAGCGGGCTGCCGGTGGTCCTCGCGGCGAACAAGGTCGACGACTCCCGCGGCGAGGCCGACGCCACCGCGCTGTGGAGCCTCGGGCTCGGTGAGCCGCACCCCGTCTCGTCCCTGCACGGCCGGGGCAGCGGGGACCTGCTCGACGCCATCCTCGAAGCCCTCCCGCCGGCGCCCCGGGAACGTTTCGAGGAGATCGACGGCCCGCGGCGGGTCGCCCTGCTGGGCAAGCCGAACGTCGGCAAGTCCAGCCTGCTGAACAGGCTGGCCGGCACGCAGCGCTCGCTGGTGCACGACGTCGCCGGCACCACCCGCGACCCGGTCGACGAACTGGTGACGGTCGGCGGGGAGACCTGGAAGTTCGTCGACACGGCGGGTCTGCGTCGGCGGGTGCGGGAGGCCAGCGGGGCGGAGTACTACTCGTCGCTGCGCACCGCCGCCGCGCTGGAGGCCGCGGAGGTCGCGATCGTCCTGTTGGACGCCAGCGAGTCGCTCACCGAACAGGACCAGCGGGTGATCACCATGGTGGTCGAGGCCGGCCGGGCCCTGGTGCTGGCGTTCAACAAGTGGGACCTGCTCGACGAGGACCGCCGGCTGACGCTGGAACGGGAGATCGTTCGGGATCTGGGTCGGGTGGCCTGGGCGCCGCGGGTGAACGTCTCGGCAGCGACCGGCCGGGCGGTCGACCGGCTGGCCCCGGCGTTGCGGACGTCGCTGGAGTCGTGGGGGACGCGCATCTCCACCGGCCGACTCAACGCCTGGCTGGGGGAGGTCGTGGCGGCCACTCCGCCGCCGTCGCGGGGCGGCCGGCTGCCCCGGGTGCTGTTCGCGACCCAGGCCGGGGTGCGCCCGCCGCGTTTCGTCATCTTCTCGACGGGTTTCCTGGAGCCGGCCTACCGCCGCTTCCTCGAACGCCGCCTGCGCGAGGATTTTGGTTTCGCCGGAACGCCGATCGAGATTTCGGTCCGGGTCCGTGAACGGGGCGAGAAACGCCACTGAGCCGCCTGAACGAGACAAAGGAGCACCAACCATGAGATCGGTGACAGATCGATTCTCTTGATTGCCGGTATCCGTCTGGTTGAGCGGTCCGCTGCACAGTGCCATGCTCGGTGGCAATGGGTACAGGGCCTGATTCGCCGGGATGGCAGGTCGGCAGCTCGGCAGGTCGCGGGCTTCGGCAATGCCGAGACGAGTATGGATGAGCGAAAGAAAGCCTTCACGAGACGGGGCTGACGTTCCCGCGGCAGTGGCCGGCATAGCGATGGTCGCGCTGGACGCTCGAGGCGTGCTCACCGCGTGGACGGCAGGAGCCGGTCGGCTGCTGGGCTATCGTCCGGACGAGGTGGTGGGACGCGCCGCGGCGGACCTTCTTGCCGTGGACCTTCCGGCGTCGGCGCTACCCGGCATCGAGCGGCGGGAGGAGTGCAACGGCCGAGTGATGCTGCGGCGCCGGGACGGCCGCGCCGTCGAGGTTGACGTCCACGCGGCCCCGACGCACGGTACGCGGGGAAACAGCGGCTGGGTCGTGGTGGCTCTCGAGCCGGGTGAACCAGGTTCGCGCCATGACACGGCGGCGGCGCTCAAGAACTGGGCACTCGACCAGATGCCGATCGTCCTCGGGATCTACGACCGCGAGAAGCGCATGGTGGGAGGCAACGAGGAAGCGCAGCGCGTCATAGCCGCGCGGGAAGAGGCGGTACTCGGACTCCGTCCGGGGGAGATCTTCCCCAGCCTTATCGCCGACCAGGTCGAACAACTGATGACGCAGGTGATCCGCACGGGGGAACGGTCGACTCTGGAAATGGTCACCCCGCTGCCTGGCGAGAGCCATGCGCACGCCTGGTCGGTCTTCCTCTACCCGGTGAAGGACCCCGCAGGCACGGTGCGGGGGGTGTCGACAGCAGCCCTCGACACCACCACGCGGTACCGGGCCAGGCAGCGGCTGGCCATCGTGAACGCGGCCAGCGTCCGCATCGGAACCACGCTGGACACGATGCGGACCGCCCAGGAGCTGGCGGACGTGGCCACCGAGCAGTTCGCCGACTTCGTCAGCGTCGACCTGCTCGACTCCGCCGTCGGTGACAACGAGGCGGATCCGCGCCGGGCCACCGCAGGCGTGCTCCTCCGCCGTGCCGCACAGCAGTCCGTCCTGGATGGCTGCCCGGAGTCCGCGGTCGAGCCGGGAAAGACAGAGCGCTACTCCGGGGACTCGCCTCTGGCCTGTGCCCTGGTCACCGGCAGGCCGTCGCGGTACGCGATCGACAACCCCGACATTCAGGCGTGGTTGGAGCATGACCGTGGTTGGAGCATGACACAGCGCGTGCACGCAGTGCCCGCGCGTACGGGATCCATTCCCTCATCGTGGTACCGCTGCTCGCCCGCGGGACGACCCTCGGGCTCGCGGTGTTCCTGCGGCACCGCACCCCCGACCTGTTCGACACCGATGACCTGCTTCTCGCCGAGGAGATCACGGCCAGAGCGGCCCTGTGCATCGACAACGCCCGCCGCTACACCCACGAGCGCAACACCGTGCTGGCCCTGCAGCGGAGCATGTTGCCGCAGCGCACGTCCCCGTATGTGGCGGTGGCGGTCGCCTCCCGCCATCCGTCGGCCGGCTCCGGCTCCGGGGCCGGTGTGGGCGGTGACTGGTTCGACGTCGTCCCGCTGTCCGGAGGCAGGGTTGCCCTCGTGGTGGGCGACGTGGTCGGGCACGGCATCCAGGCGTTGGCCACCATGGGACGCCTGCGCCTGGCGGTCCGCACCCTCGCCGACATGGACATGCCGCCCGACGAGCTGCTCACGCATCTCGACGACCTCGTCCTGCGTCTGGCTGACCGAGCCGACCGGGAAGAAGGCCCAGGAGCCGAGGAAATGCAGACAGCAGCGGCCGGGGAGATCGGCGCCACCTGCCTGTATGCGGTCTACGACCCGCTCTTCCGCCGCTGCACGCTCGCTCGTGCCGGCCACCCCGTGTCCGCCGTCGTCGCCCCGGACGGCACGGTTGACTTCCCCGAACTGCCCGCCGGCCCCCCGCTGGGCCTCGGTGGCCTGCCCTTCGAGTCCGTCGAGCTGGAGCTGCCCGACGGCAGCCTGATCGCCCTGTTCACCAACGGTCTGATCGAGTCCGGCGAATCCGGTGCCGACGCCGGATTCGACCGGCTGAGCCGTGCCCTGACCGCCAGCGACAGCACGTCCTCCCTGGAGCAGATCTGCGACAACGTGCTGGACGCGCTGCTGCCCGGCGGTGTCCCCTCCGACGACGTCGCCGTACTCCTCGCCCGTACCCAGGGCATGGACGCCTCCCAGGTCGCCATCTGGGACCTGCCCGCGGACCCGGCGGTGGTGGCCCAGGCCCGTCAGATGGCCACCGACCAGCTCGCCGCCTGGGGGCTGGAGGAGGCGTCCTTCGTCACCGAGCTCGTGGTCAGCGAACTGGTCACCAACGCCATCCGCCACGCCGTCGCGCCCATCCAGCTCCGGCTGATCCACGAGAGCAGTCTCATCTGCGAGGTCTCCGATGCCAGCAGCACCGCACCTCACCTGCGCCGCGCCCGCGTCTTCGACGAGGGCGGCCGCGGCCTGCTCCTCGTCGCCCAGCTCACCCAACGGTGGGGCACCCGCCACACCCCACACGGCAAAATCATCTGGGCCGAGCAGCCATTCCCGACCGGCCACTGACCGCTCCCGACGGGCCGCCGCCGGTCGAGGAGGGACTGTCCGGCGCAGCAGGCTCGCAGGCGGTAATGCGCGCTCCGCCTCCACGGTGAGGCGACGCACTGCTGTGGCTGACCGCCGACCACCACCAAGGCGTATGTCCAGGGTAGGGCTGACCGGCGATCGGTCCCCAGATGGTCCCAACGCCCGCCCGGGTTGATCGACTGACCTGGCATCATGGAGACGCGAAAAAGACTGTTGACCAGGACCTATAGCCCTGTTCAGCAGCCTCGCTCCAGCGTCGGGACGACAGGATTTGAACCTGCGACCCCCAGACCCCCAGTCTGGTGCGCTACCAAGCTGCGCCACGTCCCGTACGTCGACCACGTTACCTTATGATCCCGCCGGCGTGGCAGGCGCCCCGGCTGGTTGTAGCGGCTGCCCCGGCTGGTCGTCCGCTATGTCGAGGACGAATGGGCCGTCAGTCTCGCCACCGGCGAAGGGCTGCCGGGAGGTCCCGTGGCGAGAGGTTGGAACGGGGCGTCTGGGAGGAGGTGATCCGGGTGGATGCGGCGAAGGTCGGCGGCGGCATCCACCCGGATCGGCCGGTCTGGGCACGCTGGGTATACGCCAGGGGCGGTTGGGTATAACGCCAGGCGGTTCAGCGTGCCCAGACCTCCTGGTCACCGCGTCGCGTGGCTCCTGCGGCGAGCGGCGAGGCCGGCACCGAGCACCGCGACACCGAGTCCAGCGCCGGCGATGGGAGCGATCGGGAACGACGGTGCCATACCGCCGCCACCCGCATGTACGCCACCCTGCGGGACCGGTTCGGAGGACGGCTTCTGGGTGGCTGACTGGCCCGGCCCCTGCCCGGAGGGCTGGCCCTGCTGACCACCTTGCTGGCCCTGCTGACCACCTTGCTGGCCCTGCTGCTGACCGGACTGCCCCGGCCACTGGCCCCCGCCCGGCGCCGCGCCCTGGCTGCCGGACCCGCCCGATGACTGGGACGGGTTCGCGCCGGACCAGCCGCCGCCTCCGGACTGCGCGGACTGGCCGTTCTCCCCCTGCTCGGGAGGCTGCGGGGTCGGCAGCTGGATGGGCAGCTGGGGCCATCCGTTCGCCCCGTCGCCGCTCCAGGACTGCCCACCATTCTGCTGCTGGGTGGCCGCGGGGGATATCGTCGAAGCGCCGGAATCCGACGGCCCGTCCGCGAATGCGGCTGTGGGGCCGAACCCCACGAAGAGCCCGGTGACGGCTGACATGGCCAGCATCACCACGCCCCGGCCGATTTTGTGCGTCATGACCTTTCCTCTTCTCTCGTACTGCGGCGGTATTGTTACCGCGGGCTACACCATAGCCATCTGATGTCCAGGGGAAGGCGTGGAACGCGATATGGCCACGACGGGACCGAAGGTTGTCCGGCCGGCGCGATGGTTGGTTCTGGTCGGAATTCTCCTGATCGGGGTGAGCGGTCAGAAGTTTGTTTCGTCCGAATATGGGAAACTGGTCGGGGCGCCCGATGTGACAGCCACTACGGGGACCGGCGCGGGGCCGGCGCCAGCACCAGCAGTTGCGGTACCGCAGGATCCGGCTGACGGCGGGCGGCGGCAGAACAGCCCGCCGACTTTTCTGCGTATTCCGGAAGTGGGCGTGTCCGCGCCGGTCGGGTCGGTCGGTCTCAATGCGGACGGGACCCTCGAAGTGCCGACATCCTGGACCGACGTCGGTTGGTACGAATATGGGCCGCGGCCCGGCGACATCGGCGCGTCCGTACTTGTCGGGCATTATGACTCGACGACCGGGCCGGCGGTCTTCTACCATCTCGACAAGCTCAGAAAGTCGGACACGGTAGAGGTGAACCGTACGGACGGGACGACCGTGCGGTTCACGGTCGACCGTATTCAGGAAGTTGCCAAGGACGATTTTCCGGTGGCGGAGGTGTATGGC
This sequence comes from Candidatus Protofrankia datiscae, assembly GCF_000177615.2. GTDB lineage: Bacteria > Actinomycetota > Actinomycetes > Frankiales > Frankiaceae > Protofrankia > Protofrankia coriariae. Next base: position 2,126,532 of record NC_015656.1, read on the forward strand.
CGGTCCGATCGTCCGGAACTACGGCTGATCACTTGTGGCGGTGCTTTCGACAAGAAAACCCGCCACTATCTGAAGAATGTGATCGTGTACGCGCACGCCATCGCCGACCCGGCGTGAGTACGGCCGCTGCTCAGCGGCTCGGGAGATGCGGCGGGCACGGAAACGGGTCCACCGGCCGCCGCCGCGGCGGCCGAGGCGCGGGAGTGAGGCGCGGGAGCCCAGGGCTGGATGGCCGAGCGACGTGTACATGACACCGACGTATACGCTGCGTGAAGAGATGTATGCCATAGCGGGCGTTACCCTTCGCTGAGACAGGCGATCCCGGGGAGGGGCCATGAACGTCTCGGTGCCACCGGTTGTCCGCGCGGCTGCCGTACTCCGTGCGCTCGGTGCGATCGGTGCGATCGGTGTGATCGGTGTGATCGGTGTGATCGGTGTGATCGGCGTGATCGGTGTGATCGGCGTGATCGGTGTGATCGGCGTGACCAGTGCGGACGGGGTGCCCGGGCGCGCGTTCTCGCGCCGAACCGGGCGGGGCGCCGGGAAGAGCCCGTCCTCCCCACGGAGCAGGACCCGCGGCCCGCGGCGGCGCGGGCATGGGCGCGCGCGCGGACACGGACGTGGACTGACGTCACACGATGATCGGCGACGGGCGGCCGTTCGTCCGTGGGACCACGGGCGTGAGCCGGCGTCCCCGGCATCCCGGACGTCCTCGACGCCGCTGGCGGGTCTGCCGGCGGCGATGCTTGTGGCGGCCCTGCTGGCGCTGGCGGCCCTCACCGGATGCGCGGGCACGGACGCGGGGGCAGGGATCGCGCAGGTGTCACCTTCCGCGGGAGCATCCGTCGGAGAAGTCGGCGGCCAGCCCGGGACGACGAACCAGCCAGACAGCGGGCAGCAGGGTACCGGGCAGTCCGGCACCGGCCAGGGGGCGGCGACACCGGGTGCCGCCGCGGGCGCGGCGGACTTCCCGTACCAGCCGTTGTGGCCCTTCGCCAGCGCCGCTGACGCGCGGGCGTGGCAGACGGGCGGCGGTCCGGACGGGCATCAGCCGTGGCATCTCGACCCGGCGTCCACCGCGCTGTCCTTCGCCCGGGACTTCCTCGGCTTCACCGACATCGACCGGACACTGGTCAGCACCGTGACCGGGGAGCACGCCCGGGTGCAGGTCGGCTACGCCACCGAGGGTGAGCGTACCGGCATCGCGGCCGTCGTCCATCTCGTCCGGTTCGGTTCCGGCAGCGACGCGCCGTGGGAGGTCGTCGGTACCGACGACACCACCTTCTCGCTCACCCAGCCGGCCTACGGGGCGACCGTGACGGCGTCGCTGACGGCCGGCGGGCGGATCACCGGTGTCGATGAGAGCATCCGCGTGCAGGTACGGCCGGCGGCGGGTCCCAACGGCGGCCAGGTCGCCGGGGAGCGCTGCTGCCTGCCCGCGGGCGGGCAGAACTCAGCCTGGCGGACGACGGTGACGATCGACGCCCAGCCGGGCCAGGGCCTGGTCGTGGTCGCCTCCACGGGCGGCCATCTGCGCGGGGTGGAACGTTTCACCGTCACCGGCGTCCGTTACAAGGGCTAAGGAATAGCGCCGGCAGAGGAACCGGCGCCGGCAGGGGAACAGCGGCAACCCCGGCCGGCGGCGGTCAGCCGGCGAGGACGACGTCGACCGCCAGCTCGCCGGCGCCCCGGTCGAAGGTCAGCGCCGTGATGCTGCCGGCGCTGCGCAGGTCGGCCGCGACAGCCTCGACCAGGCCAACCAGGTCGGCGTCCCCGCTGACCCGCGCGGAGGCCACCGCCGCCTTCATCGACACCTTCGCCTCCGACTTGGCCCGCCGGATCGCCGTGAGCGCCGTGCTGACCGCCTCGAGCAGACGCGGGTCACCACTGTCAGCGATCTTGCGCAGCTCGCCGGCCTCCGGCCAGCGGGAACGGTGCACCGACCCGGGCTTCCACCACGACCAGACCTCCTCGGTGACGAAGGGCAGGAACGGCGCGAACAGCGCGAGCACCGTGGACAGGGCGATGGCCAGGGTGGCCCGCGCGGACGCCGCGCCCGGCTCGCCGAACGAGCCGTACGCGCGTCCCTTGACCAACTCGACGTAGTCGTCGCAGAACCGCCAGAAGAACGACTCGGTCAGCTCGAGCGCGCGGGTGTAGTCGTAGTTGTCCAGCGCGGTGGACGCGGAGTCCACCACCTCCGCCAGCGTCGCCAGCAGCGCCCGGTCGAGCGGCTCGCCGACGGTGCCGGCGTCCTCGACCGCGCCGAGGCCGAGGGCGAACCGGCTCGCGTTGAGCAGCTTGATGGCCAGCCGGCGTCCGATCTTCATCTGGCCGACGTCGAAGGTGGTGTCGGTGCCCGGCCGGCCGGAGGCGGCCCAGTAGCGCACCGCGTCCGACCCGTGCTGTTCGAGCAGGTCCAGCGGGGTGACGACGTTGCCCTTGGACTTTGACATCTTCTTGCGGTCCGGGTCGAGGATCCACCCGGAGATGGCCGTGTTCGTCCACGGCAGCGTGCCGAACTCGGCGTGGCTGCGCAGCACGGTGGAGAACAGCCAGGTCCGGATGATCTCGTGCGCCTGGGGGCGCAGGTCCATCGGGAACACCCGGGCGAACAGGTCGTCGTCGCTGCCCCAGCCGGCGGCGATCTGTGGGGTCAGCGAGGACGTCGCCCAGGTGTCCATCACGTCCGGGTCGGCGGCGAAACCACCGGGAACCCCGCGCTGGTCCTCACTGAAGCCGGGCGCGGTGTCACTGGACGGGTCGACCGGCAGCGCCGCGTGGTCGGGGACGATCGGCCGGTCGTAACGGGGGACACCGGCGTCGTCCAGCGGATACCAGACCGGGAACGGCACGCCGAAGAAACGCTGCCGGCTGATCAGCCAGTCGCCGGTCAGGCCGTCCACCCAGTTCTCGTACCGGACCCGCATGTGCGGGGGATACCAGTGCAGTTCACTGCCGCGGGCCCGCAGCTGCGCCCGCAGGTCCTCGTCCCGGCCGCCGTTGCGGATGTACCACTGGCGGGTCGTGACGATCTCCAGCGGCCGGTCGCCCTTCTCGTAGAACTTCACCGGATGGTTGATCGGCCGCGGGTCGCCCAGCAGCGCCCCGGCCTCGCGCAGCAGCTCCACGATCCGCTCGCGGGCGGCGTGCACGGTGCGCCCGGCCAGCTCGGCGTAGCGCGCCCGGCCCGCCGCCGAGACGATCGCCTCGGGCGGGTCGGGCAGCAGCCGGCCGTCCCGGCCGATCACCGCGCGGGTGGGCAGTTGCAGCTCACGCCACCAGGTGACGTCGGTGAGGTCACCGAAAGTACAGATCATCGCGATGCCGGACCCCTTCTCGGGGTCGGCCAGCCGGTGTGCCCGCACCGGCACCTCGACGTCGAACAGGGGAGTGCGCACCGTGGAGCCGAACAGCGGCTGGTAGCGCTCGTCGTCGGGATGGGCGACCAGGGCCACGCAGGCGGCCAGCAGCTCCGGCCGGGTGGTCTCGACGACGACGTCCCCACCGACGTTCTCGCCGTCCCCGCCGCCGTCGGCGCGGGCGAATGCCAGCGAGTGGTAGGCGCCCGGACGCTCCCGGTCCTCCAGCTCGGCCTGCGCCACCGCGGTCCGGAAGGACACGTCCCACAGGGTGGGCGCTTCCGCCAGGTACGCCTCGCCGCGTTCCAGGTTGCGCAGGAAGGCCCGCTGCGCCACCGCCCGGGAACGGGCGTCGATGGTCGCGTAGGTCATCGACCAGTCCACGGACAGGCCGAGGCGGCGCCACAGCTGCTCGTAGACCTTCTCGTCCTCGATCGTCAGCCGCTCGCACAGCTCCACGAAGTTGCGGCGGCTGACCGGGACCTGCTCCTTGCCGGTCTTGGCCGGCGGGGTGAGATCCGGGTCGTAGGGCAGCGACGGGTCACAGCGGATGCCGAAGTAGTTCTGCACCCGGCGCTCGGTCGGCAGGCCGTTGTCGTCGAACCCCATCGGGTAGAAGACCTCACGGCCGCGCATCCGCTGGTAGCGGGCGATGACGTCGGTGTGCGTGTAGGAGAAGACATGGCCTACGTGCAGGGAGCCGGAGACGGTCGGGGGCGGGGTGTCGATCGCGTACACCCGGGCCCGGTCGGCACTCCGGTCGAACCGGTAGGTCTCCTGCTCCTGCCACACGGCCGACCAGCGTGCCTCGACGCCGTCGAGGGTGGGCCGCTGGGGAACGGAGCGTCCAGGGACGGACCGGTCGGCGGCGGGCTGCTCCCGGCCGTCCGAGTCGTGCTGGTTCCTGCCTTCTTCTGTCACCACAGGTAACGATCCTACGGGTCGAACAATGTGAGCTCGGACACGGGCTTCACCAGGCCCCCTGCCTGATCCCTCTCGTCCTTCTCGGGTTCGTGCCTCCACCGATCCTCGTCCTGGCGCGGCGTCCGCGTCCTGCCCGGACGGCCACCCGCGGCGGTGGGATCGCGTCGGCAGGCAGCCGGCGGTGGCGGGCGAGCCGGGCTGGCGGGGCGTGTGGGTTGGCAGGATGTATCCCGTGCATGACACCGGCGAGGACACCGCCCCCACCGCATCGTCCGCCCCCACCGCGTCCGCCGTCGCGACCTCCGCTGCGGTACCCGAGCGCGCCCCGGCGAACCGCGCCCCGGCGGCCGGGCGGCCGCGGCCGGCGGACCTGCTCGCGCTGGCGCTCGACGTCGCCCACGAGGCCGGCGACCTGCTGCTGCGGGGCCGCAGCGGTGACGTCGTGGCCGAGACGACCAAGACGTCCCCCACCGACGTCGTCACCGCGCTCGACCGGGCCTCCGAGGAACTGGTCGCGAGTCGGCTGCGCGAGGCACGTCCAGGTGACGGCCTGCTGGGCGAGGAGGGCGCCGACGACCCAGGCACCAGCGGGGTGCGCTGGATCGTCGACCCGCTGGACGGCACCGTGAACTTCCTCTACAACCTGCCGAACTGGGCGGTGTCGATCGCGGCCGAGGTCGACGGGCAGGTGGTGGCGGGTGTCGTGCACGCGCCCGCCCTGGGCGTCACCTACACCGCGGCGCTCGGGGACGGTTCGGCCCGCAACGGTGTGCCGCTGTCCGGGTCGGCCGTCACGGACCTGGCGCACGCGCTCGTCGCGACCGGGTTCGGCTACACGGTGCAACGGCGGATCGCTCAGGTGACGGTGCTGACCCGGGTCGTCCCCCGGGTGCGTGACATCCGGCGGATGGGCGCGGCGTCGCTGGACCTCGGCGCCGCCGCGGCCGGCCTGGTGGACGCCTACTACGAGCGTGGCCTGCACCCCTGGGACCACGCCGCCGGGGCGCTGGTAGCGACCGAGGCCGGCCTGCGGGTCGGCGGTCTGCACGGCCGGCCGATCTCCAACGACCTCGTCATAGCCGCCCCACCCGCCCTGTTCGACGCCCTCCACGACCTCCTCGCCACCGACCCACCCGCCGACCGCGACTGACGTCACCCCGTCTACCCCCACCCGCCCTCTCCGACCGCATCTCTGCCCGGGCTGCCCCTCCGATGCCCGGGCCGCCCGGCCGTCCCTCCTCCGGGCCGTCCCTCCGAAATAGCGGAAGGATGTGGATCCAGCGCTGTCGCAGCAGCACCAAATTCACATCCTTGCCCGTGGGCTATCGTATGGATCATGTGAATGAGGGGACAGGTGGCTGCTGTAGCAGCCACTTTCGTACTCGATCTTTTGATCTGGGGAAGGCGGTGGGTGGGGGCGTTTGGGTGTCGGATGCGAGCTGTGATCGGCGTGGTCGCGGGTGGGTGGGTGTGGGTCAGTCGATGCGGCGGAGTTCTTCGCGGTAGCGCTTGCCGTTCGCGGTGTACATCGCGGCCCCGGCGGCGAAGGCGTTCTCCGCCACCGCGTCCGGACGGATCTTCGCGGGGACGCCGACGGCCAGCGCCCGCGGCGGCACCTGCACGTTGTTGCCGACCAGCGCCTGCGCCCCGACCAGCGCCCCCCGGCCGACCACGGCCCGGTGCAGCACGATCGAGCCGGAGCCGACCAGCGACCCGTCCTCGACGGTGCAGCCCTCCAGGTGCGCGATGTGCCCGATGACGCAGTCGTCGCCGATGATCGTGGGGAGTTCGGCGGTCGCGTGCACGACCGTGCCGTCCTGCACGGACGTGCGGGCGCCGATGTGGATCTCGCCGTAGTCGGCCCGCAGCACCGCGCCTGGCCAGATCGTCGACTCGGGGCCGATGGTCACCTTGCCGATCACGGTCGCGTCCGGGTGGACGTAGGCGGACGGGTCGATCTCGGGCACCCGGTCACCGAGCGCGTAGACAGCCACGGACATCTCCTTCGGGTCCTTCGGACGGCGTCGCGTCCCGTGGGACGGCACGCGGCAACCGGCCTTGGTGCGTCTGCCTTGGTGTGTCTCCCCGAGCGCGTCTCCCGACGGTCGCCATCTTCCCCGATGGCCGCCACCGCGGCCCACGGATCGCCGGCGGCCGTGACTTTTCAGTCGGACGTGGCCCGTGCCGACCAGAGTTCCCGCGGCTGCGGCGGGGTGGGCTGTGCTTGTGGCTGCTGTGTTTGCGACTGCTGTGTTTGGGCCCCGCTGGTGGGGGCTGCGGCAGGTGCGGCCGGCCGCCGCCTCGGCGGCTTGCGGGGTACGGCCATGGACTATTGGCTACTCCAGCTTGTGGCTACTCCAGCTCGCGGATGCCGGGCGGCAGCGATCCGGTCGCCTCCAGCCATCTGCGGGCGGCCAGCCGCTCAGCGGTGAGCTTGCCGATGCCGACCGCCACCCCGGAGGCCGCCGCCCAGCTGATCGCGTCCACCCAGGCCGTGTCGGGATGCACCGGGCTGAGTGGCGGGTCCGACTTGCGGATCTTTTTGTAGGCCAGGGTGACGGCCTTGCTCGCCACCGACCCGGCGACCGCTCCCGCCACACCTCCGACGATCTTCCAGCCGATCTTCGCTACCGATTGAGACACTGTCGTACCCCCGTCCGTGAAGATGCCCCGGCGGCCTGCACCGAGAGGATCATGATTGTTCCTCCGTCGGAGGTCCAAGGTCCGCTGGAGGCCGTCCGGCCGACGGCATCCGCTGCTGACAGCCATCCGTTACTGGCGATCGTTCACTACTGACAGCCACCCCGCTGACAGTTACCCCGGCCGGCCGCTGTCGGCGCCGGTCAGCGGGTGGCCGCGGACACCCGTCGCCGCCACGAACCTGTCAGGGTGCCGGCACGAGAGCACCCACACCTCGCCGGCCGTGCGTATCCACACGCCGGTGCGAATCCACGGCCTGGTCACGGCGTACGTTCCCGGCGCCAGCGCCGTGCGGATGTCGGAGCATGCCGCGACATCGCGCACACCGTCCCGGGGAAGCACTCGGCCGGCCGCGGCCACCGTCTGGTCGGTCACGGCCAGCCGCGCCCGACCGAGAGCCCACAGCGCGGCCTCCATCCCGACGAACATGCCGACGTAGACGGCGGCCCGGATCCACCCGGAGCCCGTGTACACGGTGAAGTAGCTTCCGAAGACGCCGGCGCAGAGCGCGGCCCAGACATGCCACAGCCGGGGCACGGCCAGCCGTTCCTCGTAGCGCATGTCGGTCAGTATCCACCGCGGCGGCCATCACTCGCGCCCGTCCGTCACCGGTCGGCCGTCGGTACCTGTCTTTTCCCGCCCGCTGGTGCCTGCCTTTCCCGCGGGGTCGCCAGCTTCACCGGTCCGCAGCCACGCGGACGCGCCCGCGCCGATCCGCCTTCCCCCGCCGTGCTGGCGTACCGCGGTGCCTGTAGCTGTGCCTGTAGCGCTATGTGTACTCGTACCGGTGCGCTGATGTATCTGCTCCGCCGTGGCCGCGCGGCGAGCCGTTCGGGCTGCGGGCAGTGTCGAGTGCTGGCGGGTGGGGTCGAACGGGGCCGGACGGAGTCGGACGGGGCGGCGCGGCGGCAGCCTCCGCCGTGGTCTCGCGCGGACAGTCATGATCGCGCGCTTTCCGGCCGGCTAGTCTTCGATGTGTCGTTACTTCGGCGTCCCGCCGCGCTCCGGCGCGTCGCCGGTGGCGGCCCGCATCCGCCAGACCACGAGGGGCTCATGACCGCGACGGACAACCTCACCACGCCTCACACCGGGGGACCTCACACCGAGGGGCCTCATACCGGGGGGCCTCAGCCCGAAGGGCCCCGCAGCGGGGTGCCGCACGCGGGGTCCCGCACCGAGGCCGGAGCCGGCCTGCTGGAGGTGCTGGTACACCGGCTCGACCCGGATCTCCCGCTGCCGGCCTACGCCCATGCCGGCGACGCCGGTGCGGACCTTGTCACGACGCGGGACGTCACGCTCCCCCCAGGGGAGCGCGCCCTGGTGGGGACCGGGGTCGCCATCGCCCTCCCCGAGGGGCACGCGGCGTTCGTGCACCCGCGCAGCGGCCTGGCGGCACGCCACGGGGTGTCCATCGTGAACGCGCCGGGTACGGTCGACGCCGGTTACCGTGGTGAGATCAAAGTCGTGCTCGTCAACACCGATCCGCGCGAGACGGTGGTGCTGCGCCGTGGTGACAGGATCGCCCAGCTCGTCATCCAGCGGGTGGAGCGGGCGGCGTTCCAGGAGGTCGCCGAGCTGCCGCCGACGGTGCGTGGCGTGGGCGGCTTCGGGTCGACCGGCGGTTTCGCCTGACCCTGACCCCGGCCCGGGATCCGCTCGCGGATCCGCAGCCGGCTCCCTCCGGCCTGGGACGGCGCCGTCGGTGCCGCCCCAGGCCGGAGGGGGACACCCGGCCATCACACACGTGAGGAGCCGATCGTGACGACAGGAAAGCTGATCGTGAGAACAGGAAGTGGCCGCGGTGTTCCGGCGAGGTCGTAGGCGTGCCGGTCGCGGCTGGCAGGATCCGCAGGAGCATCGGGACGACCGTGACGAGACCGGGTACGACTCGACGGCGGTCGATCATGACGGTCCCTACGACGCCGACGAGGCCCCGGACGACCACGTCCGCCGGCTCGATCTGGGGTCACTGCGGATTCCGGTGATCGACGGGGTCCAGGTGCAGTTCCAGGTCGACCAGGCCTCTGGGCAGTTGCTCACGGTGACGCTGACGGACGGGCAGAGCGGGATGGAGCTGTCGGCGTTCGCCGCGGCGAAGAGCGCCGGCCTGTGGGACGAGGTGCGCGTCGAGATCGTCGACTCCCTTCGCGCCGCCGCGGGGACGGCCGAGGAGACCGACGGGTTCTACGGCAGGGAGCTGCGCCTGCAACTGCCGACCGGCACACCGGGGGAGCTCATACCCGGCCGCATGGTGGGGATCGACGGCCCGCGCTGGTTCCTGCGGGTCGTGTTCACCGGTTATGCCGCGCTCGACCCGACCTCCGCCCCGCCGCTGGTCGAGGCGCTACGCCGACTGGTGGTGGTACGTGGCGACCAGGCGATGCCGCTGCGTGACCCACTGCCGCTGAAACTGCCCCGGGAGATCACCGACCCGCACGGCTCGGACGGCCAGGGCGACCCGTCCGAGCCGGGTCCGGATCCACGCGAGGTCGTCGGCGGTGTCGCGACGACGACGGGCCGGATGCCGGCCCCGGGCGTGCGGATCGCGGAAGTCGGTTGAGGATCCGCTGATGTTCACCGATGTCTGTCGAAGCCGGTTGCGGTCACCCGCGGGCAGGTCGGTCGAGGGCGCCGGAGCGTGGACGGGCGAGAGCGGACGGGCCCATGGTGGCACGGTCGTGTTTTCCCGATTTTCCCGCGCCCGGCTCCTGGGAACACCGGAGAGCGGACCCGGGCCCGGGCCCGGTTCCGCTGGCTCCCGGTGGGCTACCAGTGGGACGCGGGCACACGGGGCCGGGCTGATTCGTTTCCCGGATGTCACACCGGCGTATGTTGCGCCGATTGCGGACGGCACACACCGGGGGATGACGCACATCAGCGGATGACACGCCAGATGACACGTACCAGTGGATGGCATACCAGTGGATGACACACATCAGTGAAGGCGGTTGCCATGACGAGTTCCGACAGTCGCCCCGCGACCGCGGACCCGCGACACGCGCTGTCGCCCGGGCCGCCCACCGCCGCGTGAGCGCGCCCAGTCGCGACCGGCGTCCGTCGGCGCGTCAGCCACCGGTGTCGCTGGCCGAGGCTGTGGGCGGTGTCCGAGGGGTGGTCGACGGAGCCGTTCCCACCGCCGCCTTCGTCGCTGTCAACTCCCAGGCGGGGCTGACCGCGGGCATCGTGGTCGCGATCGCCGTCGCTCTCGCCCTCGTGGTGCTGCGGCTGGTCCGGCGGGAGCCGGTCCAGCAGGCGTTCTCCGGTCTGTTCGCGGTCGGTGTGGCCGCTTTCGTCGCGTCCCGCACGCACAGCGCCGAAGGGTTCTTCCTGCCCAGCATCGCCAAGAACGCCGTGTTCGCGGCCGTCGGCCTGCTGTCGCTGCTGGTACGCCGTCCGCTCGCCGGCTATGTGATGGCGGCATTGGATCCCCGCTACGCCAACTGGCGCCGGCATGCCGACACCCGGCGCGCCGCGGTGTGGGCGACGGGCGTCTGGATCGCGGTCTTCGCCGTCCGTTTCGCCGTCCAGGGTCTGCTCTACCTCGCCGGTGAGCCCGGCTGGCTCGGCGCGGCCAACATCGCTCTGGGCCTGCCCCTGTTCGGCGTGGCGATCCTCGCGACCTTCGCCATCGTGCGACGGCTGGCGCCGCGCCAGCCCGCCGCGGACGACGACCCTGTGGCCGACGGCGGGCCGGCCGTCGAGGGAACGGTCCTCGACGGCCCCGGGAGATGATCGAAATCGGGAGTGCGGCCGAGGACGTGATCGAGCTCGAGATCGGGCCGGTGGCACACGGCGGGAGCTGTGTGGCCCGTGACAACGGCCGGGTGGTCTTCGTCCGCCATGCTCTGCCGGGCGAGCGGGTACGGGCCAGGCTGACCGACACCTCACACGACAGGTACTGGCGGGCGGACGCCGTCGAGGTGCTGCGCGCCGCGCCGGAGCGTGTCGTCCCACCGTGCCCGCACGCCGGGGCCGGGAGGTGCGGGGGATGCGACTGGCAGCACGCCTCCCTCGCCGCGCAGCGGCGGCTGAAGGCGGCGGTGGTCCGCGAGCAGCTGCGCCGGCTGGCCGGGCTGGACCGTCCCGTCGAGGTCGAGGCGGTGAACGCCTTACCACCCGCACCATCCGCGCCAACGCCGTCCACGCCAGCACCATCCGCGCTGCCACTGGACGCGCTGCCACCGGACACGCGGTCGCCGGGTGAGGGCGAGGGTCTGGGCTGGCGGACCAGGATGCGGTACGCGCTGAGCGGGCAGGGCGAGGTCGGGCTGCGCGGTCACCGCTCGCACGAGATCGTTCCCGCCGCGGACTGCCTGATCGCCCACCCGCTGGTGCGCGCGGCGGTCGCCGGCCGAGTCCTCCCGCCGCGCGATGCCAGCGCCGCCGGTGATGCCAGCGCTGGCGGTGACGCCGGTGACGCCGGTGACTCAGACACGGCCGTCGGTAGAGCTGGCCCTCGTGCCGACCCCCGTACCGGTATCGCAGTTCAGGCCGAGTCCGTGGGCGAGATCTCCGTGGGTGAGATCGAGGTCGCCGCGAGTGTGTCGAGCGGCGTCGTCGTCATCACCAGGCTTCCGGGCACGTCCGCCGGTGCCGGAGCCGGTCCAGCCTCCGGCGTTCCGTCCGCCGCTGGCATCCCGTCCGCCGCTGGTGTCCCAGCCGCTGTCGGCGCTGACTCCGTTTCCGGCTCCACCGCTGGTGTTTCCGGCTTCGATGCTGGCGTTCCGTCCGGTCCAGGAGCTGGTTCCGAAGCCGAGAGTGAGATCGTCGAGGTGGTGCGCGGGCGTCGGTTCCGGCTTGGCCCGGGGGTGTTCTGGCAGGTGCATCCCGGCGCGCCCGAGACGCTGGTGGACGCGGTGCTCACCGGCCTGGCACCCCGCGCCGGGGAGAGAGCGCTCGATCTGTACGCCGGCGCGGGCCTGTTCGCCGCCGCGCTCGCGGAAGCCGTCGGCCCGGACGGCACGGTCGTGGCGATGGAGTCGGATCCGGCGGCGGTGGCGTCGGCCGCGCGCAGCCTCGGCGACCTGCCGCAGGTGTCGCTGCGCGGCGTCCGGGTCTCGCCGGGCTCCCTGCGCGGGCTGGCCGGCACCGGCGCCGACATCGTGGTCCTCGACCCGCCCCGGGCGGGCGCCGGGCGGGCCGTGATGCTGGCGCTGCTGGCCCTGCGCCCGCGGGCTGTCGCGTACGTGTCCTGCGATCCGGCGTCCCTTGCGCGCGACCTTGCCGTGGCAGTTACACAGGGCTATTCACTTGTCACGTTACGGGCTTTTGATCTTTTCCCGATGACCGCCCACGTGGAGTGCGTGGCGATCATGGTCGCCCCGGGCCGCGGGAGCCGGTGACGGACGGGCCCGGGATGACGGCGAGCGGACACCCTGGTAATGGGTCCGTCAGCACGGGGACACGCCGGGGAAAAACAGGGCGTGCACGCTCCGGCGTAGCCGCGGATCAGGGTAAACGACGCATCGTAAGCGCTCGCTGCCCTGGTTGGGGCCCGTTTGGGACGTGCTCACATGTCCGCTCCGTGACCGTGAATGATCCCCTGACCTGCGTAGACTGAGCGCGTCCCGGGCCGGATCCCCTCACGAAGGGGGGAGGGAGTGCACGGAGAGGAAGTGCCAGTGTCGCTTCTGTCGACCGTTCGCAATCCGCACGATCTGAAAAAACTTACAGCCGAGGACCTTCCCGCTCTGGCGGCGGAGATCCGCGACTTTCTCATCCACGCGGTGGCCCGTACCGGCGGTCATCTCGGGCCCAACCTCGGGGCCGTCGAGCTGACGCTGGCCATCCACCGGGTGTTCGACTCGCCGCACGACCGGATCCTGTGGGACACCGGTCACCAGTCGTACGTCCACAAGATCCTCACAGGCCGCGCGGACGACTTCGTGAACCTGCGTCAGCGCGGTGGCCTGTCCGGGTACCCCAGCCAGGCGGAGTCGCCGCACGACATCATCGAGAACTCCCACGCGTCCACGGCGCTGTCCTACGCCGACGGGCTGGCGCGGGCGTACGCGCTGCGCGGGGAGTCCCGCTCGGTCGTGGCGGTCGTCGGTGACGGCGCGCTGACCGGCGGCATGTGCTGGGAGGCGATGAACAACATCGCCGCCGCGGACCGCCCGGTGATCATCATTGTCAACGACAACGGGCGCTCCTACGCCCCGACGATCGGCGGGCTGGCCGACCACCTGGCCTCGCTGCGACTCGCTCCCGAGTACGAGCAGGTCCTCGACGTCGTCAAGCAGGTCCTCGGGCGCACCCCGCTGGTCGGCCCGCCGCTGTACGACGCCCTGCACGGCATCAAGCGGGGCATCAAGGACGTCATACAGCCGCAGGGCATGTTCGAGGACCTCGGCCTGAAGTACGTCGGGCCGGTGGACGGGCACGACGTCCACGCGCTGGAGACCGCGCTGCGGCGCGCCCGCGACTTCGGCGGGCCCGTCATCGTCCACTGCGTCACCCGCAAGGGCTTCGGCTACCCGGCCGCCGAACAGGACGACGCCGACTGCTTCCACGCCGTCGGAGTGATCGATCCGAGCACCGGCAAGCCCACCGCGGCCGGCGGTGGCACCAGCTGGACGAGTGTCTTCGCCGACGAGATCGTCCAGATCGGCCATGAGCGGCCGGACGTGGTCACGCTCACCGCCGCCATGCTGCAGCCGGTCGGCCTGAAGAAGTTCGCCAGCACCTTCCCGGACCGGGTGTTCGACGTGGGCATCGCCGAGCAGCACGCGGTGACCTCGGCCGCGGGCCTGGCCCTCGGCGGCATCAAGCCGGTGGTGTGCGTCTACGCGACGTTCCTCAACCGCGCGTTCGACCAGGTGCTGATGGACGTCGCCCTGCACCGGCTGCCGGTGACCTTCGTCCTGGACCGGGCCGGTGTCACCGGCGAGGACGGGCCGTCCCACAACGGCATGTGGGACATGTCCTTCCTCCAGCTCGTGCCCGGGCTGTCACTGGCCGCGCCACGGGACGCCACCACGCTGCGCGCCCAGCTACGGGAAGCGGTGGCGATCACCGACGGGCCGTCGGTGGTGCGGTTCTCCAAGGGCAAGATCAACGCGGACATCCCCGCGATCGACCGGGTCGGGACGGTCGACGTCATCTACCGCTCGCCGGAGGTCACCCCGACCCGGGAGGTGCTGCTGGTGGCCGTCGGCGCGATGGCGGCGACCTGCCTGCAGGTCGCCGAACGGGTCGCCAGCCACGGCATCGGGATCACCGTCGTCGACCCGCGGTGGGTCAAGCCGCTCGACCCGGTGCTCGTCGACCTGGCCCGGGCGCACTCGCTGGTGGTCACAGTCGAGGACAACGGCCGGGTCGGCGGGGTCGGCTCGACGCTCGCGCAGCTGCTGCGCGACGCCGACGTGGACGTTCCGCTGCGGGACTTCGGCATCCCGCAGACCTTCCTCGACCAGGGCAAGCGTGACCAGGTCATGGCCGACATCGGCCTGTCCGCCCAGGAGCTCGCCCGTCGGATCGTCGAGCTGGCCGCCAGCCGCGCCCCGGCCCTCACCACCGGCGAGGCCGAAGAGGAAACCCCCGCCGGCCAACGCTGACCCCGGTCAACCGGAAGCCGTAGGTGGAAACCGCTGCCATGACAACGGTTTCCACCTGCAACAGCGGAAGCTGTAGGTGAAAAGTGCTGTTGTAAGGACGGTTTTCACCTACAGCCTCGGCTGAATCCGGCGGTCGTCAAAGATCGGCGCGAGTTTGTCGCTGTGTACGCCCAGCGGACCAAAAACCGTACACAACGACAAACTCGCGCCGATCATGCTCCTCATGGCTGACCGCGAACGCCGTCCACGCCGTACGACCACCGCTCCGGCCACAGCGATCCGCCCGCCGTCCCGCTCGCTTGCTCGCGGCCGAGTGTGAGACTTGTGGCCGAGTGTGGGAACGGTCGCCACGGCAGCGTCCTCCACCTACGGATGGCGGGTGCCGACCACAGCCGTAGGTGGTTTCCGTCACCACGACGACGTTTTCTATCTACCGTCACACCTATAAAGATCGCTGGATATTCCCGAGGGGTTCCGTATGGAGAACAAGGGGCTTTCGGTCAGATCTGTGATGCTGGATTGATGTTCCAGTGTGATGGAAGTGATGTGAACACGCTTCTTGTGTGCCGTTGGGGACGTGCGGGGGCAGGGCTCTAGGCTGGGGCAATGCGGTGGATGCGGCCTGTCGGCGTCCGCGGTCGCCAGCCGGCGGGCCGCCCTCCCTCGGAACGGGGCTGCCATCCGGAGCCGGGCCACCAGCCAGAGGCGCACAGCCGGTCGGAGCCGGATCCCTACCAGGATGCCGGCCGCCAGCCGGAACCAGCCCGTCCCGCTGAGCCAGCCCGTCCCGCGGAGCCGGGCCGTCTTGCTGGGGAGGGACAGCCCTCGGAGGCTGGTCGGCGGCGGGACGCGCGTCGGTGGCTGGTGCGGGTGGCGTTGCTGGTGGCGGCGGGGTTGCTTGTTGTCGCTCTGGTCAGCCAGTGGAACGAGGTCCGCGCGTCGTTCGGGGAGCTGACCGCGTTCGGGCTGGTCGCCTCAGGGCTCGTCACGGTGCTGGCGGTCGGGACGACCGTGTTGTCGTGGCGGGCGCTGCTGGCATCGCTCGGCGTGGAGCTGCCGCTGCGGGCCGCATTGCGGATCTTCTTCGTCGGGCAGGTCGGCAAGTACGTTCCCGGCAGCGTGTGGCCGGTGCTAGCCCAGATGGAGCTGTCCCGGGACTACGGAGTGCCGCGTCCGAAGGCCGCGTCCGCCAGCCTGATCGTGCTGGCGCTGGCGGTCCCCTGCGGCGGGGTGGCCGCCGCGGTGACCCTGCCGTTCGTGTCGGCGGGCGCGCTGCGTCACTACGGGCTGGTGCTGCTGGCCGTCCCGATGTTCGCGGCCGTGCTGTATCCGCCGGTGCTCTCCGCGTTGCTGGCGTTCGCGTTCCGGCTGCTGCGCCGCCCACCGTTGGAACAGCAGCCCAGCGGACGCCATGTGCTGGCCGCCGCCGGCTGGCTGCTGGCGGGTTTCGTGCTCTTCGGCGTGGCGACCTGGTTGCTCGCCAGCGACCTCACGCCGTCGGTGCACGGCGTGCGTCTGCTGCTGCTGTCGGTGGGCGGGTACTCCTTCGCCTGGACGGCCGGTTTTCTCGTGCTGGTGCTGCCGGCCGGTGCGGGTGTGCGCGAGGCGGTGCTCGTCCTCACCTTGGCGCCGGCGCTCGCGGCCGGGCCGGCGACCGTCCTCGCGCTGATCATCCGCCTGTTCGCGACCGTGGCCGACCTGGTGTGGGCGGGCGTCGGCATGGCTCTACGCCCCGCCCCCACCGGCACGCCCACCGAGCGGAGCGCGCAGGCCGCGCAGGCCGGCGCGGTACTCTCACCCCCCGCGCCGAGCCATACATCCTCGGTCAGGTAGTCGACATCGAAAAGCCGGCCGGTATCTGCCGCACCCGTCTCCGTCACTCGGTTTCTGTCAGCTCTGTCGGCTCCGCCGGCGACCGGGGTGACCGAAGAACGTCCGACGGTGTTTTTCACGCCAGGCTCCGACGGGCGGGCACGTTTCCCCACCCCACGGCTTTCCCGCCCCACAGGCGGATCGTCCATACGGCGTCGGACGCGGTTTTACTGTGAGAATCTTGTTTCACTGTGAGTGTTCTACTGTGAGAACAGTCCGGCCAGCCGGTCGAGGGACTTCTCGATACCTGCCCTGTTCTTCCGGGGGAAGGGGCTGACATCGATGAGCCGCGGGATGCGCGCGGTGGACCAGTCGAAGGTTTCGGTGACCTCCGTGCGCCCGTCGGGCAGCGGCGTCAGCAGCCAGCGCCAGCGGTGCCCGAAGAAGTGCCGCCAGGCGATCAGGCGGTTCTCCTCGAACTCCACCACCGTGTTCTCGATCCGGTAGGGCACACCCATTCTCATGTCCATACCGAACTTCGACCCGAGCGTCAGCCGCCTCGCGCCTCCGGGACGCACCGCACGTACCATTCCCGAGCCGTCGATCACGGGATGCTGGGCCGGGTCGGTGAGAAGCCCGAAGATCTGCTCCGCGGTGGCGGGGATCGTCCTCGTCGCCGCAATCTCGCGTACCGCCATGCGCGCCACCTCCACAACCTGCGGTCGCCGGCTTCTCCGTGTCCGACGGACGGATGGTTTCCATGTGCTGGACGCCCCGGCACGGCGGCAACGGCGATCGACAGTCGGACGACGACTCTCCGTAGCGTCGGCGTTCGCCGATCGCCGATCGCCGACGGCCACCGAACGCCCGGCTCGGCCCATGATGGACGAAAACCGGCCGATCGGCCCCGAGTTCCCAGACCGTTATTTACGGGTCGTCCGCGTGGGTGGGCCGCCCTCCCGCCAGAAGCCGATGACGAGCTCCTCGTCGCCGACGCCGATCGTCGCGAGTTCGGTGACGTCGACCCTGAACAGGGCGAACGGCTCCGGTACGGGGATCTCCGCGGACGCGGCCCAGGCCGCCCGATAGGCGTCGAGACTTTCCTGATCGGTCACCGCCAGCGCCCGGCCGGTGATTTTCGCGTCGCCGTCGGCGACGTTCTTGTCCGTTGTCGCGTTGTGCAGGGCGCATCGCGGATCCCGCGACAGGTCGATCGCCTTGCGTGAGTCGGGCATCATGCCCAGCCACAGTTCGCCGAGGGCGAACAGCGGTTCGATCCCGCTCACCCGGGGCGAGCCGTCGCGCCGGAGAGTCGCGAGGATCGCCAGCCCGTACACCTCGAACCGCCCCCGGACCGCCGCTGCCAGCCGCGGGGCCGCGGCCTCCACCTCACTCCAGTTCGCCATGCCGACCATGCTCCCAACCACCACCGACAACTCCGCCCGGCCTGAGCAGTCAGGCGGCTGTGTCATCGACACGTGTATCAGGAGGTTTGTCCCAGGCGGCTTCAGTCGCGCGGTTGAATTTTACCGATGATCTCATCGTCCTCAAGCTCGGAACTGAGCCGCAGTGCTTTGTCGAGGTCGATGTCAAGTCGTAGCCCGAGCGATCGGGCGGGTGTCCGGCAGGGCGGAGTATCCTGACGGCGGTTCGCCAGACCGGCACGTACAAGTGTGTTCAGCGCTTCTTCGAACGACATTCCCTGTTCGCGGACCTCTTTCTGGAGGGCTGCCGCCACATCCGGATCGAGAGTCACTGTCGTCCGCACGAAAGCATCATGACAGCAGACGCCTGCTGTTGGGTATGGCGGCCTGGTCGGTGTTGGGAGGGCACCGACCAGGCCGAGCCGGGCCGGATCGGGGACGCGGGGCGTGGGGCGGGGCGAAGGGGTCAGGACAGGGTGGCCACGCCGGGTGGGGTGAAGCGGCGGCCGGTGATCTTCTCGCTGATGCCGGTGCGGTCCAGGTAGGGGGTGATGCCGCCGAGGTGGAACGGCCAGCCCGCACCGAGCAGCAGGCACAGATCGACATCGGCGGCCTCGGTGACCACGCCCTCGTCGAGCAGGGCGCGGATCTCCTCGGCGAGCGCGGCCAGGGACGCCTCCCGCACCTGTTCGCCGGTCAGCACCGGGGTGTCACCGCTGGCCGCGGATCTGATGAGCTCGGCGGCCTCGGGGTCGACCTGCTGGCCGTCGGGGCCCCACGTGTAGACGCTGGTCTTGCCGGCGGCCACCAGCCGGCCCAGGCCCTCGGTGCCGGGGAAGCGCTCCGGGTAGGCGGCGTGCAGGATCTCGGCGACGTGCAGGGCGACGGCGGGGCCGACCAGCCCGAGCAGCACCAGCGGTGACATGGGCAGGCCCAGCGGCTCGAGGGCCTGGTCGGCATCCTCCACCGGGGTGCCGTTGTCGATGGCGGCCAGCACCTCGCCCATGAACCGGGTGAGCAGGCGGTTGACGACGAACGCGGGCGTGTCCGCGGTGAGCACCGCGTTCTTCCGCAGCTTCTTCGCGACCGCGAGCGTCGTCGCGATCGCCGCGTCGTCGGTCTGCCGGCCCCGCACCGCCTCGACCAGCGGCATGATCGCCACCGGGTTGAAGAAGTGCAGCCCCGCGACCCGCTGCGGATGCCTCAGCACGGACGCCATGTCGCTGACCGACAGCGCCGAGGTGTTGGTCAGCAGCAGGGTGTCGGGGGAGACGACCGCCTCCAGTTCGGTGAACACCCGCTGTTTGACCGCCAGATCCTCGAAGACGGCCTCGATGACCAGGTCGGCGTCGGCGTACGCGTCCTTGGTCAGCGAGCCGCTCACGGTGCCGTGCAGCCGGGACGCCTTGTCCGGGGAGATCCGCTTCCTGGTCAGCAGGTTGTCGATCTCACGGTGGACGGTGGCGAGGCCGGCGTCGAGGCGGGCCTGGTCGATGTCGGTCAGCACCACCGGCACCTGAAGGCGCTGCGCGAACAGCAGCGCGAGCTGGCTGGCCATCAGCCCGGCGCCGACCACGCCGACCTTGGTCACCGGCCGGGCCAGAGCCGGGTCCGGCCCGCCGGCCGGGCGTTTCGCCCGCTTCTGCACCAGGTCGAAGGCGTAGAGGCTGGCGGTCAGCTCCTCGCTGACGGCGAGGTCGGCCAGCGCCTCGGTCTCGGCCGCGTAGCCGGTGCCCCGGTCGGCGGTCTCGGCGAGCGCGAGCAGGTCCAGCGCCCGGTAGGCGGCCGGGGCGGCGCCGTGCAGCTTGGCGTCGGCCAGCGCCCGGCCGCGGGCGACCGCGTCCGCCCAGACCTGGCCGCGCCGCACCGGCGCCCGTGCCGCCGCCGGGTCGATCTCGCCGCGGATGACGCGGGCGGCCCAGCGCAGCGCCTCCTCGAGGAAGTCCGCCGGCTCGAGCAGCACGTCGGCGAGGCCGAGGGCGAACGCCTGCGCGGCGCGCAGCATCTTGTTCTGGTTCAGCGGGTTCTCGATGGCGATGGTGACCGCGCGGTCCGCACCGACGAGGTTGGGCAGCAGTTGGGTCCCGCCCCAACCGGGCACCAGGCCGAGGAAGACCTCCGGCAGCGCCAGCGCTGTGACGTCCGATGACAGCGCACGGTAGTCACAGTGCAGCGCCACTTCCAGGCCGCCGCCCATGGCCGCGCCGTTGACCAGCGCGAACGTGGGGACCTTGCGGCCGCCGAAGCGGCCCTCACCGATCCGTCGCAACGCCGCGTGGCCGAGTTCGCCGATCGCGTGGATGCCGGCCCGGGCCGCCTCCGGGTCGCGCAGCGACGACCGGAAGGCCAGGTCGGCGCCGACGCTGAAGATGAACGGCTTGCCGGTGACGGCGATCGCCGACACGGCCGGGGTGTGCGCCTCGATCTCGTCGGCGGCGGCGAGCAGGCTGCGCAGGCCGGCCGGCCCGAAGGTCGACGGGCGGGTGTGGTCCAGGCCGTTGTCCAGGGTGACCAGCGCGAGCGGCCCGGCCACGCCCGGCAGGACCACGTAGCGGACGTGGGCCTGGGTCACCACCTCGCCGGGGAAGTCGAGGGCGGTGGCCGGCGTCCCGCTCATCGGGCTCCTCCTGTCCGTCCGGGCGTCCGCGCGGCGGTGCTGGCGGCGCTCCTGCCGCTGGTAGCGCCGGCGTTGCCGGTGAAGTGGGGGTTCTCCCAGATGGTGGTCGCGCCCATGCCGAAGCCCACGCACATGGCGGTCAGCCCGTAGCGGACGTCGGGACGGTCGGCGAAGTGGCGCGCGAGCTGGGTCATTAGCCGGACGCCGCTGGAGGCCAGCGGGTGCCCCAGCGCGATCGCCCCGCCGAAGGGGTTCACCCGCGGGTCGTCGTCGGCGATCCCGAAGTGGTCGAGGAAGGCGAGCACCTGGACGGCGAACGCCTCGTTGAGCTCGAACAGCCCGATGTCGTCGATGGACAGGCCGGTGCGGGCCAGCGCCTTCTCGGTGGAGGGGATCGGGCCGAGGCCCATCACGTGCGGTTCGACGCCGGCGAAACCGAACCCGGCCAGCCGCATCTTCGCGGTGAGCCCGAGTTCCTCGACGACCTCCCCGGCGGCGAGGATGCAGCCGGTGGCGCCGTCGTTGATGCCGGCGGCGTTGCCCGCGGTCACCCGGCCGTGCGGCCGGAACGGCGTCTTCAGGCCGGCCAGCCCTTCCAGGGTGGTGTCGGGGCGGGGTGGCTCGTCGGTGGTGACGAGCTCCCAACCGCTTTCGGTGTGGCGGGCGGCGACCGGGGCGAGGTCGGGCTGGATCAGCCCGTCGGCGTAAGCCTTGGCGACCTTCCGCTGGGAGGCCAGCGCGTAGGCGTCCGCCCGCTCCCTGGTGATCGTCGGATAGCGGTCGTGCACGTTCTCCGCGGTCTGGCCCATGACCAGCGCGGAGGTGTCGATGAGCTTCTCGGAGACGAAGCGCGGGTTGGGGTCGGCGCCCTCGCCCATGGGATGGCGGCCCATGTGCTCCACGCCGCCGGCGATCGCGACGTCGTAGGCGCCGACGGCGATCGCGGACGCGGTGGTGGTGACGGCGGTGACCGCGCCGGCGCACATCCGGTCGATGGCGTAGCCGGGCACGGACTGCGGCAGCCCGGCCAGGATGCCCGCCACCCGGCCGATGGTCAGGCCCTGGTCGCCGGTCTGGGTGGTCGCGGCGATCGCCACGTCGTCGATCCGTTCCGCCGGCAGTGCCGGGTTGCGCCGCAGCAGCTCACGGATGACCTTGACGATCAGGTCGTCCGCTCGTGTCTCGGAGTAGACCCCCTTGGCCTTGCCGAAGGGGGTTCGGACGCCGTCGACGAACACGACGTCGCGGACGGAGTCCCTGGCAGATTGGAACACTGTGCCTCCTGACCGGGGAGACCCGGCAGGTCGCTATCGAAACCGGTCCGGTCACGTTCGCGGAGCGCATGTGACGGACGGCGATCTACCGGGAGGACGGTACCGGTGCCGGCGTGACCGCCGACACGGTCAGCCTACGGCAGAAGGTTACCCATGGGTAACCCCATTCGGCCTCGATCCCGGTTCGACACCGACGCCGGCCTGGCACCAGCCCCGACCTGGCGTCGATCATGATTCGACACCGGCCCTGACCAGGCCGGCGACAGCGGCAGTCCGACAGCGATGGCTCGACAGAGCAGTCCGACAGAGCAGCCCGGACGGCTACGCGCTTCCGCCCGGGCCGTTCGTCGGTTCGGCTGCCGGCTCCGCCGCTGGCCTGGCCGCTGCTTCCGTCACCGGCTCGGCTGCTGCCACCGGTTCTGCCGCTGCCGGTTCTGCCGGCGGCTCGGCCAGGGCGTCCGCGATCGGCCCGGCGGTGAGCGTCACCTGCCAGGGCCGGGCGCCGCCGGCCCGCAGCATCCCGGCCACCAGTTCGGTGGTCACACGCCGGTCGTCGGCCGGCTGGTCGTCGACCGGCTGCTCGTCGGCCGCCGGACGCGGTGGTGACCAGGCGAGCCGGCGGGCGAGCGCCGGTTCCAGCAGGTTCTCCACCGGCATGGTCCGCTCGGCGGCGATCGCGGTGAGACGGGCGCGTACCCGGGTCAGCCGGGCGGCTGCGGCCGGGTCGCGGTCGGCCCACCGGTTCGGTGGCGGTAGGGTGTCGGCGTTCGCCGAGGCGGGCGCGGGCAGAGCGTCATCGGGCAGCCCGGTAGCCTCCCGCAGGGCGGTGAACCAGGTCCGCGCGGTGCGGCGCAGGCGCGGGCCGGAGAAGACCGGCAACCGGGTCAGGGCCTCGATGTCCGCGGGAGCGGCCAGCACCGCTTCGATGATCGCGCTGTCCGGGAGTACCCGGCCGGGCGCGATGTCGCGTTCGCGGGCGATCCGGTCCCGGGTTGTCCACATCGAGCGGACCGCGGCGAGCTGGCGTCGGTTGCGGACCCGGTGGATCCCGCTGGTGCGCCGCCACAGGCCCGGCCGTGGTTCCCGTGGGGGAGCGGCCGCGATCGCGGCGAACTCCTCCCGGGCGAAGGCCAGCTTGCCCTGCGTCTCCAACTCGGTTTCCAGGGCGTCGCGCAGTTCGACGAGCAGTTCGACGTCGAGCGCGGCGTAGCGCAGCCACGGTTCGGGTAAGGGCCGGGTGGACCAGTCGGCGGCGGAGTGCCCCTTCTCCAGGGTGAAGCCCAGCACCTTCTCGACCATGATCCCGAGTCCGACCCGCTCGTAGCCCAGCAGCCGGCCGGCCAGCTCGGTGTCGAAGAGCCGGCTCGGACGCAGGCCGACCTCGGCCAGGCAGGGCAGGTCCTGGTTGGCCGCGTGCAGAACCCATTCGGCGTCGCCGACGGCGTCCTGCACACAGGTGAGGTCGGCGAGCGCGACCGGGTCCAGAAGGTGGGTGCCCGAGCCACGGCGGCGTATCTGGACGAGGTAGGCCCGCTGGCTGTAGCGGTAGCCTGAGGCCCGTTCGGCGTCGAAGGCGACCGGGCCCGTGCCGGCGGCCAGCCGTGCCGCCGCCGCGAGCAGTGCCGTCCGGTCGACGATCACGGCGGGTATGCCCTCGGCGGGTTCCAGCAACGGGCGGGCCGCTCCCGCGCTGTTGTCCGGCCCTTGGCCGAGTTGGTGGGATGAGTCCGGAACCGTCGACGTCACGATCGGCGATGGTACGTCGCGAACAGCGTCCAAGCGTGCTGGTCGGGCACAGGGAAGCCGACCGGATCGACCAGGGACGGCGGTTTGTCCCGGATCGGGGGCCTTCTTTCACTCTGGAAAGTCATTCCGTCGCTCAATGTGTCGAGATGGTGTGGAGTCGAGATGGTGTGGAGCCGGGGTGGACGGGGCCGGCACCGGGACCGCGTCGAGCCGGGGTCAGCACGGATGGCGGGACGGCAGGGGCACCACTCCGCGTACTCGCGGCGGCAGGCCCACCATGGCCGCCAGCAGGTCGGCGAAGGAGTGGAGCTGGGCCGCCGCCTCGGCGGGCCGCCACACGCGGTGATCGCAACCGTTGGCCGTCCCGGGCCATTCCGGTGACCAGGAGCAGCGCAGTTCCACATCCGAGTTGTCGCCGTCCGCCGCCAGCACGCCGAACCGTTTCGAGTTCGTGATGGTCACCGTGCCGCCGATCGCCCGGTAGCCGGCCTGGTTGGCCTCCATCGCGTCCCGCAGCCACGACCAGACGACCTCGGGCAGCAGTGGGTCGGTGGCGATCTCGGGGTCGACTGCCGCGCGGGCATAGCAGACGAACCGCGCCGTGCCCTCCCATGCGCTGTGCCCGGCCGGGTCGAACAGGAGGATCAGCCGGCCCGAGGCTGCCTCGTCACCGTCCCGCGAGAGCCCGCCGGCGGCCGCGAACGCGTACGGCGCGAGTCGCGCCGGCGCCTGGATCTCGTGTACCGCGACCTCCGGACGGACTCGGCCCATCGCGTCCCGCAGCGCCGCCGTGGCCGCGACGAAGACAGCTGGGCCGCCGTCTGGAGACAGCGGCGCACCCATGGACGTCACGGTAGGACGTCCTGACTGCGGGCGCGCGACGGAGCGTGGACGCGCGACGGAGCGTGGACGCGCGACGCGGCGCGGGCGGCGGTACGGGCGAGCGGGACGCGGACCAGCCGGCAGGAAACCCACCGACAGGTGGCGGTCGACCGATCAGGCGACATGTGGTCAGGCGACACGGCGCAGCCGCTGCTGGTGTGCTGATCCACCAGACGGTTCCGGCTCCCGCGCGGGTACCCGGGCGGCGGGGGAGTCCGGCTGCCCGGGGTTGAGGAACACGGCCGTTCCGCAGTCGACGCAGGCACGGTCGGGGCAGTCCGCGTCGTGTCCGTCGGAACACGGGGGCTGCTCGAAACCGCGCTCGTCACCGCACTGCGGGCAGATCAGAAAGGTCAGCTCGTCACCGCCCACAAGGACCTGTTCCATCCGGACACCACTCCCCAGGGCACGCTCACGACACAGAGGGCGCGCGTGGACATCACGGACCCTCTCGTCCCATCCCGACTTCCCTGACGGTGGCACGGACAGGCCCCATCTCCGCGTATTCGGGGTCGGCGTGTCGTGCACGTGCATCATGCCCGGTATGCAAGTCATCGCGGTAACGGTTATGTTGCGCGGCCATTGGGGTGTTCGTGCCGTTTCGTGGTGCCATGGTGACCGTCACGGCGGGTTCGCCCCTGCCGGGACGGCCCGCGGTCACCTCCCGGGGCTGGCCCGGGAGGTGACCGCGGCGGTTCGGGGGCCTGGCTTCAGGACGCGGGTTCGGATGCCGATGTGGCGGGGGTGCCCGGTCCGGTGTGGGCGGCATCGGCGGTGCGGTCGGACGCCGATGGCCGCAGCCAGCGGCGTTCGACGAAATAGGGAGCAACCGGCAGGACGGACGCGCCGAGCGCCAGCAGCGTCCGCCGCGTCGCCCAGTGATGTGCCGTGGCGACGGCGACGATGACCGCGCAGTAGGCGAGAAAGAGCACGCCGTGGATCGGCCCGAGTACCCTGACCCCGCCGGGATGATCGGCCGTATGTTTGATCACGGTCGCCACCAGCAGGAGTAGGAAGGACGTCGCCTCGGCAATCGAGATCAGCCGGGCGGCGGCGAGCAGTTGGTCGCCACTGTCGGACCGTCGGTGGTCACCGTCGGCTGGCATGTTCGGCCTCCATGGTCATGACGCGTGAGTCGTCACGCGTGGTCGGTCATCGCACATGATCGGCTCGTCACGCGTGGTCGGGTCAGCGGGTGTGGTCGGGTCGGCAGGCTCGGTAGGCATGGTCGTCGCAGCGGCGGCATGGTCGCGCCGCCTTCGGGCGACCGCCGGTGGGAGGGCTTGCGAATCCGGTGGCCGGTCTGTTCTACGTGCTGTCGAAGATAAACCGTTCCCGGGGCGGCCTGTCGACCCTCCGGGGATGCCCGGACGCGGTGGCGCGTCGCGCCGTTCCGTGCCCCCGTGCCCCCGTGCCCCCGTGCCCCCGTGCCCGCGAGCCCGGGGTGTTCGTCGAAAAAACCGAGTATCTCGCCTTGCCCGTCCCTGCCTGTCCCTGCCCGCCACCGTCCTCGTCCCCGTGCCTGCGGGCCTGGGCGCCCGCTGCGGTGAGGTCTGTCCCGCCCGCCTGCCCGTGCCGTGTCCAGGGTGCGGCGGCGGGCGTGACGGAGGTCGCGACCGGGCTGCTCTCCCTGTCGGGAGCATCCATCGCGATGAACGTGCAACCATCAGGGTCATGTGTGCGGCAGCAGTGGATCCAGCGGCGGATCCGACAGAACCGAGTGGAACGTCCGGGGCGGGTGGGGCATTCGGGGCACGTCCCGAGTTGCGCGACGCGCCGTTCCTGCGTGCCTGCAGGGGCGAGCCAGCCGAGCATGTTCCGGTGTGGTTCATGCGCCAGGCGGGCCGCGCGCTGCCCGAGTACCGCAGGCTGCGCGCGGGCACGGCGATGCTCGACTCCTGCCGTGATCCGGATATGGTGACAGAAATCACACTACAGCCGATACGCCGCTTCCGTACGGACGCCGCGATCCTGTTCTCCGACATCGTGCTGCCCCTGGTCGCCATCGGGGTGGACATCGACATCGTCGCCGGGGTGGGCCCGGTCGTCGCGGAGCCGATCCGGGACGGCGCCGCGCTGGCCCGGCTGCGGCCACTCGCCGGCGACGACGTCCCGTACGTGACCGAAGCCGTCCACACGCTCGTGCGCGAGCTGGGGCCGACCCCGCTGATCGGATTCGCCGGGGCTCCGTTCACCCTGGCCAGCTACCTCGTCGAGGGCGGGCCGAGCCGGACGCACGCCCGCACCAAGCAGCTGATGTACAGCGCACCACAGGTGTGGCACGAGCTGGCCGACCGGCTCGCCGACATCACCATCGGTTACCTGCGGGTCCAGGTGGACGCGGGGGTGAGCGCGCTGCAGCTGTTCGACTCGTGGGCCGGGGCGCTGGACGAGGCCGACTACCGCCGCTACGTCCTGCCCCACAGCCGGCGGGTCCTCGAGGCGTTCGCCGGTGACGGCGTCCCCCGCATCCATTTCGGGGTGAACACCGGGGAGCTGCTCGCCGTCATGGCCGAGGCCGGGGCCGACGTGGTCGGGGTGGACTGGCGGGTCCCGCTGGACGAGGCCGCCCACCGGATCGGCCCGGGCCGGGCGGTGCAGGGCAACCTCGATCCGACCGCCGTCTTCGCGCCACGTGACGTCCTTGCCGAGAAGGTCCATGACGTGTGCTCCCGCGGCGCCAAGGCGGACGGCCACGTGTTCAACCTCGGGCACGGGGTGCTCCCCGAGACCGATCCGGACGTGCTCGCCCACATCGTCGAACTGGTGCACGATTTCTGAGCACCAGCCGTTTCCGAGCGCCATCCGCCCGCTGGCCGTCTTCTGAGCGCTGCTGCCGTCGACGGACCGGGTGCCTGGGACGTCGCGCCGACTCTTCTGGTCGCCGCTCTTCTGGTCGTCGTTCCGGGCGGCCTGGGCGGCCTGGGCCCGGCTGGTCGGCGGGAGGCCATGGCCGGGCATCTGTCGCGCGGCGCCGTGTGGCGCCTGTGGCGTCCGATGCGGCGCTGCGTAGGCTTTCTGTAAGCGATGTATGACCTGTTGTGGCGTCATGTGACGCCGTGTGGGTGGCCGGGTGCCTTTCCTCACCCTTGCCGGGCAATCTTTGCCCGTCGCGGTCGGATGGGCGGACGCGGGAGGAAACTGGTGCGGGTCACGCAACATGTGGCGGTCGGCCCGGGCCGGCGCGCCGCTGGACAGCGGCGGTCGGCACGCGGACGGTGGTCAGGCGTGTACGGGTCATACGTGTACGGGCCAGGTGTATCAGGCCAGGTGTATCGGGCGAGGTGGCCGTAACGGGAGGAGCGGGTCTGCATGCGGGTCGTCGTGGTCGGAGCGGGTGTCGCGGGCCTGGCGGCTGCCCATGCGCTGCGGGGCCGAGCCCAGGTCACCGTCGTGGAGGCCACCGACCGGGTCGGTGGCAAGCTGCGGACGACCCCGTTCGAGGGGCTGGAGCTTGAGGAGGGCGCCGAGTCGTTCCTCGTCCGCGTGCCGGACGCGGTGCGGCTGGCCCGTCATGTGGGCCTCGGCCACGACATCGTCCATCCGGCCACCACCAGCGCGTCGCTGCTGATCTCCGGCCGGCTGCGTCCGCTGCCTCCGCGGACCCTGCTCGGCGTCCCGACCGACGTGGTCGGCCTGCTGCGGTCACGGGTGCTCTCCCCGACCGGGCTCGTGCGTGCCGCGGCCGATCTGGTGCTGCCGCGCACCCCACTGCCGGCCGATCCCACGGTCGGCGGCTTCGTGGGCGCCCGGGTCGGCCGCCAGGTCGTCGAACGCCTGGTGGATCCCCTGCTTGGCGGGGTGTACGCGGGGCGGGCCGACGCCATGTCGCTGCGGGCCACGGTCCCGCAGCTGACCCCGATCATGTCCGAGAGCCGTTCGCTGCTGCTCGGGGCGTACCGGGTGCGGGCCCGCACGGCACCGGCCGACCCCGCGACCACCCCGGTGTTCGCCTCGGTGCGCGGCGGCCTGGGCCGCTTCGCCGCGGCCGTCGCGGACGCCAGCGAGGCGGAGATCCTGCTGGGGACGCGCGTGCGCAGGCTCAGCCAGACCGCCGCCGGCTGGCGGCTGAGCCTCGTCGGCAGCGGCAGCGGCAGCGGCAGCGGGCCGCGGGCCGTGCCGGACGGCGCCAGCGGTGACACCGGCGCGAGTTCAGGTCCCGGAGCCGACGTCGGCCCCGCAGCCGGCCCGGGAGCCGATCTGGGAGCCGATCTGGAAGCCAATGCCGTCGACGGACCGGGTGCCTGGGACGTCGACGCCGACGCCGTGATCCTCGCCGTACCCGTGCCCGAGGCCCGGCGGCTGCTCAGCCCGGTGGCGCCGCACGTGGCCGCGCCGCTGGCCGCGGTCCCGTACACGTCGGTGGCGTTGATCACGCTGCTCTACCGCGGGGTACAGCTGCCGCCGGGCAGTGGCTACCTCGTCCCGCCGCGCCAGGGCAACGTGATGAAGGCGGCCACGTTCCTGTCCGCGAAGTGGCCGCACCTGTCGGCGGACCCCGGCCTGAGCATCGTGCGGGCGAGCGTCGGCCGGGCCGGCGACGAAAGCGATCTGGAACGCTCCGACGTCGAGCTCGCCGGTGTCGTCGCGGCCGAGCTGGCCGCCGCGACCGGCCTGACTGCCCGACCGCTGGCCAGCCGGGTGACCAGGTGGGACACCGGGCTCCCGCAGTACCTGCCCGGCCACCTCGAGCGGACGGCGGTGGTACGCGGGATGCTGCCCGCCGGCCTCGCGCTGGCCGGCGCCGGGTACGACGGGGTGGGTATTGCGGCCTGTGTCCGCTCCGGCGAGGCCGCCGCGGAGACGGTGCTGCGTTCCGACGACGCGCTCCGGATCGGCCAGTGACGCGATCTCGGCTGCGGGCCCGTCCGCGGATGCTGGCCCGTTCGGTCGCCGGCAGGTTTTCGGACGGCGACCCGTTCGCGGATGGTGGCCCGGTCCGTGGGGTACTGGCAGGCCCCGGCCGGCCCGGTAGGTGACAATTAGGCCATGCCCGAGACTCCCACAGCCATCACCGAGACTCCCGAGACCGGGACCTCCCAAGGCGGTCCCGTCCCCTCCGCCCGGGAGCTCAACGCCGAGCTGCTCTACACCTCCTGGTCGGTCTTTGCGGCGCGCGAGGCCCTGCCCGCGGACCGGACGGTGATCGCGGCCGAGGTGGAGAGTCTGCTGGAGGGGGCTCTCGCCAAGGACGTCTACACCCGGGGTGTCTACGACCTGAGCGGCTACCGTGCGGACGCCGACGTCCTGCTGTGGTGGACCAGCCCCGACCCCGACCTGCTCCAGGAGACCTACCAGCGGTTCCGCCAGAGCGCTCTCGGGCGGGCGCTGGCGCCGGTGTGGTCGGCGGTCGGCCTGCACCGGCCGGCCGAGTTCAACCGCAACCACGTGCCCGCCTACGTCCGGCGCGAGGACCCGAAGGCGTACGTGTGCGTCTACCCGTTCAACAGGTCGCTTCAGTGGTACCTGCTGCCCGACTACGAACGCCGCGGCATGCTCGCCGAGCACGGGATCATGGGCCGGGAGTTCCCCGACGTCCGGGCGAACACGGTGTCCGCGTTCGGGCTGGGCGACTACGAGTGGCTGCTGGCCTTCGAGGCGGACGAACTGCACCGGATCGTCGACTGCCTGCGGCACCTGCGCGCCAGCCGGGCACGGGAGCACACCCGCCTGGAGACGCCGTTCTTCACCGGCGTCCGCAAGCCGATCGCCGACCTCGTCGCGGCCCTGCCGTAGGCCTCGCGGGGCCGCGACCGCCCGCCGCGGACCGTGCAGGGGGCGCGGCCCTCTTGCCGCAGCCGCGCAGGGGGCGCGGCCCCTGCCCACAGCCGCGCACGGCTGCGGCTCCTGTCACAGGCCGCGCGGTGTCGTGGCCGCGCCGACATGCTGACGGCAGGTGCGCGGGCCTGAGTGAAAAACGCGTGTGGGGCCGAGCGAGAGACGGTAGCGAGGGACGGTATGGACCCGATCGTTGCCGCGAACCTGCGTTCCTACACCGACGGCACACAGGTCGCCGACTATCTGGCCACGCCCTACCATTCCCGCCGGGTGGCGGACGCGACCGACCTGCTGATACAGGAGGCCCGGCGCCGGAGTACCCGGCCGCTCGTAGCCGACCTGGGCGCCGGGACGCGAACCGTCAGCGAAAAGCTGTCCCAACACGGCGCCCGGGCCGTCATGGTGGATCTCGGCGCCCACCAGCCCGGCCGGACGGCCCGCTGGCACATCCCGCTGGTACGGGCCGACCTCACCCGCCCTCTCCCGTTCCGGTCGGGGGCGCTGGACGGGATCTTCGCCGGTGAGATCGTCGAGCACCTTTTCGACCCGGTCGTCTTTCTGACGGAATGCCGGCGGATTCTGGCCCCCGACGGGGTGCTCGTGGTGACCACGCCCAACCTCGCGACCCTCCAGGACCGGATTCGTTTCCTGATCGGCCGAAGCCCCCGTCAGGTCGACCCCCAGCATCCCTACCTGAAGCTGCACATACGCCCGTTCACGTACTCGTCCCTGGTCCGGGCCTTCGACGTCTGCGGCTTCCGGGTCGTCGGTTTCCGCTCCAACTACGTGGTGCTGGGCGGAGAGGCGCGCAACGTCTCGTCACGGGTCCTCGCGCGGGTGTTCCCCTCGCTCGGGGGATCGCTGGTTCTCGCCGGTGTCAGGACCGGCTGAGAAGACGTCAGGACGGGGCGAGAAAACCCGACGCTGACGGCCGGGCGGTGACGGCCGGGCGGTGACGATCGGCTCCGAGCGTCGGACCGGCCGCGGCCTTCACGGGCTTCACGGCCGGGGCCGGCCGGCGCTGATCGCGCAGTGAGAACGAACCGTGGTCGGTGGTGCAGGTGCCGTATGGGCTCATGCCGTACACCGCGATGTCCGACAGCGGGCCGGAGTAGGTGCGCGCAGGGGGCAGGCCGGTCAGGGCGATGCGTGAGTTCGGGTCGTCGGGCCAGGCGAGGGTCACGTGCGGGTTGAAGCGGTCGCCGTCGGGCGCGGCCACCTCGTCGTAGCCGTAGCGGGCGAGCTGGCTCACCGCGGCCGGATCGGCCGGGACACGGCCTGCCAGCACGTCGTGCAGCCGCTCGCCGGCGGGGCTGAGCTCGCGCAGCCGTCCCCGGCGCAGCGGCTCGACTCTCCTGATGACCTCGCGTTGCAGTTCGACCCAGGCCGGTGACCGGCGGAAGTACAGCTCCGGCGCGCCCTGCGGGTTGTGCCGATACTCCTCGCCCTCGCCGTACAGCGGCGGCAGGGCCTGGGCCACCGCGCGGACGGCGTCGACAACCAGGGGTATCTCCGAGGGGCTGACGGCGAGCATGAACAGCGACACGTGCGGCTCGCAGACACCGCCGGCCGGGTCGTGGGGGTATGCCGCGCCGAGGCGGAAGTGCGACGGATAGCCATTGGCCGCCATCCGCCGGGCCAGGCCCGCGCTCGACGAGACCGCCTGCCGCCGCAGCGGAGGGGGCGGCAGGAGCACGACGTCGAGGGTGACGGTGGTGGGAGAGGACACTGCGCTTCCTCCGCTCGAAATGGTCAGGCCGTCCGCGCCGGCACAACCGGTGTGAACGGATTCCCGGCGGTACCGGAGCGCCGGCACACCGGATACCGACACAACGTATGGCTGGCCGGATGTGTTGCCGAACAGTGTCGCAGCTCATAGTGGGCGGTGTCCCGGTATCGGCACCGGCGTTTTCCGGTCGCCGGAAGTACGAACCGGCGGCCGGGAACCGCTGGGAAGTGGCGAACCGGCCGCTGGAAGTACGAAAAGCACAGCCCTGTTGTGTCGCCCGCGGCCATCATTTCATGACCGCTCTGGTTATCCGAGAAATGTTCCTGTCGCGACGACGACGACAAGGCCGGCGACCAGCGCCGGCAGGCCGATCCGCACGCCGAGGACGGTGTACTGCCAGGGGCTGACATGGACGTCGAGGCGGGCCGCGGTGGCACGCCAGAGCAGGCCGGCGAGCGCGCCGTGCAGGACGAGCACCGGCCCGAAGTTGACACCGAACAGCAGCGGCCACAGCTGGTCGGGATTCGCGTCGATCTCCGGCAGGCCGATGAGCAGCGCCGGCAGGTTGTTGATCGTGTTGGCGCCCAGGATGCCGAGCCCGGCCACCCGTACCTGCGCGAGCCAGTCCGACCCGCTGAAAAGAGCGCCAAGGCCCAGCTCCGGGGAGGCCGCCGTGGCCACCACCCCGAGGCTCACGGCGAGGGCGGCCGCGCCGAACGGAAGGTCGCTGACCCGGACCGTGCGGGTCAGGGCGAACAGCACGACGTCGGCGACGAGCGCCACCGCCCAGGCCGGCACGCCGAAGAGGTCACCGACGGTGAAGCCCAGGACGACGAAAACCACGATCGGCGTGCCGAGGCGCAGTGCGCGCGGATCCACCGGGTCCCTGACCTGGTCGTGCAGGGCCGTGGCGGTGTCGATCCGGCGGTAGCCGTACCAGCCGACCACCACCGCCACCAGCGACGCCGGCCCGAGCCGGGAGACGAAGTCGGCGACACCCAGGTCGTAGCGATCGGCGGCGATCAGGTTGGTGAGGTTCGAGATCGGCAACGCGCTGGACGCCAGGCAGGCCAGCAGGACCGGCTGCATCGCCAGCATGGTCGGGTTGAAGCCGTGCCGACGCGCGATGCGGATGTAGAGCGGGGTGAGCAGCACGACCGAGGCGTCGAGGTTGAGGAACGTGGTGACCGCCGCCGCGAGCACCCACAGGCCCAGTCGTGGGTTCGGGCCGGTGTCCACGAGCGCGGCCACCGACGAGAAGAACCCGAGCCGGTCCAGCATGGCCGCGAGCGGCACGGCCAGCAGCAGGAAAGCCAGCGGTGACACCAGCGGCCGGACGGCGTCGACCGCCTTGTCGCCGGCCATGCCACCGATGAGGAGGAGTGTCACCGCGGCGACGGCTGGCACCACCCAGTTCGGGATCCGGGCCGGGCGTATGAACACGCCGAGTACGGCGGCGGCCAACAGAATGATCCGAACGGCCGCCACCGCACACATGCTAGCGCCTGGTGACAGAAGCTCCGGATGCGCCCAGTGGTGGGACGGATCCACCCGAAGGGTCGGAGCTGAGGGTCAGAAGGGCGCCTCGACCGGCAGCAGCCGTACCGCGTCCAGGTGCCGGTCGAGCTCGCCCAGCTCGAAGCGGCACATGCCGATTACGTGCCAGATCTCGCCGGCGAGGTCGCCACCGAACTTGTAGCCGCCGTCGGGCGCCAGTGCCGCCCACCCGCTCTCGTGGCCGACCAGTGTCACCGCCAGGCCGGTGGGTCCGGACCGGCCGACGTTCCACAGCCGGGCCGTGCCGTCGTCGCCGCAGCTTGCCAGGCGGGTGCCGTCCGGGCTGAAGTCCAGCGACCAGATCCGGCGGGTGTGCCCGGCCAGCGTATCCAGACGGCCTCCGCTGGCGATGTCCCAGAGCTGGACGACCAGGTCGTCGCCGGCGGTGGCGAGCACCGTGCCGTCGGGGCTGAACGCGGCCGCCCACAGCCGTCCCCGGTGCTGGGCGAACACCCGCAGCAGCTCGCCGGTGGCGGCGTCCCACAGCCGGGCCGTGCCGTCGTTGGACGCGCTCGCGAGCAGGCTGCCGTCCGGGGTGAACAGCACCGCGTACACACGGTCGGTGTGGCCGGTGAGCGTCCGCCGGCACTCGCCGGTCTCGGTGTCCCACAGCCGTACCCCGCTGTCGTCGCAGCCCGTGGCGAGCAGCCGGCCGTCCGGGGCGAACGCGAGCGAGCGCACCCGTCCCTTGTGGCCCTCGAAGGTCCGGATGTGCCGGCCGGTCCCGCGGTACCACAGGCGCACGGAGTCGTCGTCGTTCGCGGTGGCGATTATCTCCCCGTCCGGGCTGAACACCTGGGCCCACACATGGTCGGTTTCGACCCGCAGCTCCCGTTCGTAGCCGCCGGTGTCCTGGGTGCCGGGAGCGTCGAGGTTCCACAGGTGCACACCACCGGCGCTGCTGGTCGCGGCGATGCGCCGGCCGATGGGAGTGAAGATGGCGGAGGTGAGACGGTCGGCGGCACCGGTGAGCTCCCCGTGACGCTGCCCGGTCCGTGGATCCCACAGCCACACCTCGCCGTCGTTGCCGCTGGTGGCCAGCAGGGAGCCGTCGGGGCTGAAGCGCACCGAGTTCAGCCGCCGGCCGTGCCCGGTCAGCACGCGGCACGCGCCGCTCACCGGGTCCCACAGCCGCGCGGTCCGGTCGTTGCTGCTGGTCGCTATCTGGCCGCCGTCCGGGCGGAACACCATCGGCCAGACCGCCCCCTTGTGCCCGGTCAGCTCGTGGCGCTGCTCGCCGGTGGCCGGGTCGATCAGCCGCATGACCCGGTTGTTGTCGCTGCTGGCCAGCAGCGTCCCGTCTGGGCTGAACAGGACCCGGTACACGGCCGCGCCGTGGCGGGTGAGGATCCGCCGCTGCGTACCGCCGGCCACACCCCACAGCCGGACCACACCGGCTATGTCGCCGGTGGCCAGCAGGTGGCCGTCCGGATGGAAGTCGAGGGTGTAGACGGCCCGTTCGTGCCCGACGAGGTCCTCCCGGAGTTCGCCGGTGGCGGGGTCCCACAGGTGGACGCCGCCACCGTCGCCGGCGGTGGCGAGCAGGCTGCCGTCCGGGCTGAAGGCCAGCCGGAAGACCTCCGCCGCGGTTGATATCCGTTGGTGCAGCTGGCCGGTCGCGGTCTGCCACAGCCGCACGGTGCCGTCGCTGTCGCCGGTGGCAAGCAGGCTGCCGTCCGGGTGGAACGCCGCGGTCCACACCCGGGAGGCGTGCCCGGGCAGCAGCGCGCGGACCTGGCCGCCGGCGGTGTCCCACAGCCGGAGGGTGCCGCTGCTGTCACCAACGGCGATCAGGCTGCCGTCTGGGCTCGGCTCCACCGGCCAGGCCCAGTCGCGGTGACCGCCCAGCGTGTGCAGGCAGCGGCCGCTCGTCGGCTCCCACAACCGGACGGTGGTGTCGTTCGAGCCGCTGACCAGCACCTCCGACGCGTAACGGACGATGTATGCCCGGCTGTGGTGGCCCTGCAGCGTCTGGAGCGGACGGCCGGTGGCCGCGTCGCAGAGGAGGATGCCGCCCTCCTCGCTGGCGATCGCCAGGATCCCGCCGTCCGGGCTGTAGACGACCGGGTCCGGGATCCGGCCGGTCTCGAAGCCGAAGGAGACACCGAGCGCGGACGGTACGAGACCGACGTGCACCTGCTGGCCTGGGGCCACGGCGGCGCCCTGCCGCCGCGCGTCGGCGAGCAGCGCCGGGTCCGCGCTCGCTCCGACGATCGCGCTCTGCCGCAGCCGGGCGCCGTCGATGCGGGCCCCCCGCAGGCTGGAGCCGAGCAGGCGGGCGCGGGTCAGGTCGGCGCCGGTGAGGTCCGCCCCGCTCAGGTCGGCCTCGTCGAGGCGGGCGGCGACCAGCCGGGTGCCGCGCATGACCGCGCCGGTGAGATCGGCACCGGTCAGGATGGCGTCGGTGAGGTCGGCGTCGGTGAGGTCCACCGCCCGCATCTCCCGGTACGACAGGTCCTCGCCGCGCAGTGACACCCCGCGCAGGTCGCTGCGGATGGGGGTCCGCAGCCGGGCACTGACCTTCAGCGCGTTCGCCCTGGTCACCTCCGCGGCGTCCGGGTCGGCGAGCACGCGGGTGGCCCAGGCCCGGGACGCCTCCGCGGTCGCCAGGTCGCAGAGGAAGTCGATGGCCAGCTGGGAGAAGTGGCGCCTGGACAGCAGCGGCGGGTCGGTGACCCCGCGGGCGAACTGTCGGGCGACATCGTTGGCCACGAACCATTCGGTCACCGACAGGTGAATGAAACCGAACAGCCCGTCGTCGGTCCGGGCCAGCAGGCTGCCCGCTCCCATGGCGTGGACGGTCTGCTGGGCGGACAGCCTGCCGCCGGCCAGCCCGGTGAGGGCGGCCGCGACCTCGCCGAGTTCGGCCAGCCGCAGGAACGGCTCGTTCGACTCCCACAGCCGCAGCGCGAGGGTCGTCACCGCCGTCCACAGGTCCTCAAGGCTTAGGGTGACCGGCGCGCCCGGCACCCCCTGGGTGCGCACCACCTCACCCCTGAGCCAGGTGGTGAGGATCTCCCGGTAGAGCCCGGCCGCGGACAGGGTGTGCCGGGCGCTCGCGACGCTGGTGAGCTGTTCGGCGTCCAGGTCGGCGATGAAGCTCAGCATCCGGGGGTTGCGGGACAGTCCGCCCAGGTCCTGGATCCGCTTGATGAGGTCGAGCCGTTCGTCGGCGGCCGCCTCGTCACCGTTGTAACGGTTCACCAGGTAGGTACGGATCTGCGAGGGGGCGAACTCCTCGATGTTGAGGACCCGGCGCTGCGGCAGCAGGCCGACCTTCGCGCCGAGCGCGGTGAACACCTGCGAGTTGGTCTGGAAGTGGTGGGTCCGGCTGGCAACGACGATCTTCGCGTCGTTGCTGGCGGCCGCCAGCAACGTGTCGAGATGGTCCGCGGCCCGGTCGTAGGTGACCCGGCTGACCAGCTCGTCGAACCCGTCGAAGAGCAGGACGATACGGCCGCTGCGCAGCAGGTAGCGGAACGCCTTCAGGTCGATGAAGTCCCGCCCGTGGTGGGCGAGGTGGGCGGCGACCATCCCGTCGACGTTGTGCGCCTTGTCCAGGGCGCGCAGCTCGATGAAGATCGGTGTCAGATGGGGCAGCTCGGACGGTATGCGCCGGGCGACCTCCCGCAGGGCGAAGCTCTTGCCCCGGCCGAAGTCCCCGAGGACGAGGATGAAACGGCCGTCGTCCTGGCCGAGCAGCCGCAGCAGTTCGTCCGTGAGGCCCTCATGGACGGCGCGGTCCACGCCGATGAGATCGCGGTAACGCTGCGACACGTACAGCTCCGCCCGGTAGCGCGGGTCGTCCACCAGCCGGGCGGTCTGGTCCGCCACGAAGTCGCTGAGGTCCAGCAGCCCCTGGAACTCGGTGAAGCTGCGTACCCGCACCCGGCGGCGCAGCGCCTCCTCCCGCAGGGTCTGGTGCACCGGAAGGTCGGTGACGATCTCCGAGTGGAGATCGGGCGCCAGGGCGTGCACGTGATGGACGAAGGCCTCCACCTCGGCCAGGCCGATCGGTCCGAGGTGGGCGCCGATGCGCAGCTGCCGAACGTAGCCGTCGTCGTCGTAGGTGACCAGCAGATGCGGGACGGCGCCCCCGATCTGGCGGATCCTGGCCTGGTGGTAGCGGGTCCGGCAGACGTCGGCGATCCGCTCGAGCTGCGTCAGGAGCGGGTCGGGCGCCTCGTGCGGGGCGCCGGCGTCGGAATCGCCACCGCCCCCGGCCTCGGAGACGTTGATCGTGGGATACGACCCGCTGCCGCTTACCGTGCCGGGGAAGGTCGTGCCGACGGCGTGCCAGGTGCGGCGCAGCCGCCCCGCCGCCCCGGCCCGGGCAGTGCCGCCCACCGGCCGGGCCGGGCCGTCACCGTCGGTCCACCGGGTCAGGCCGTCCGGGTCGATCGTCAACAGCTGGAGCCGGCCGGGAGCGGGCGCCGAGACCACCGGCAGGCCGGACTTCAGCGCACCGGGGACCGACGCGGCCCCGGACGCCGACGGGCCGGTGCCACCCGTCCCCGCCCCCGTTCCCGCGCCCGGTGACTGCAGCCCCGGCAGGAGCAGGTTCAGCCGGCCGCCGAGGAGCCGGTCGAACGCGGTGGTGTCGCGCAGCACGGCGGACTCGTCGACGGCCTGCTCGCCAGGCCCGCCGCCCGGCGGCGCCGGCGGGTGGAAGACGGCGCCGATCCGCAGCACCCCCGCCTGTTCGAACGGCCGCAGCTGGTGGGCGAACCAGGCCGCCTGGGCGGCTCCGACGTAGCCGTAACGGTCGCTGTCCCGGTGGCTTTCGGCCATGGTGGAGTTCAGACCCGCGACGACCACGTCCAGGTCGGGGACGTGGAAGAGGGATCAGGGCTGCGCGCTGTCGAACAGCGGGCCCTCGATGCCCTGGTAGACCTCCCGGAACAGGTTGGCGAAGTGCCGCCACTTCGGCCAGTAGGGGGGCTGCGGCTCGATGTCGTCGGCGTCGCAGTTGGCGAAGTAGGCGCGGGCGGCCGCCTGGTTGATGTCGTGGCTGCCCGGGACGAGCACGAGCCGGTGCGCCTCGAGGCTCAGCAGCGCCCGCAGGCCGGCCAGGAACGTCAGCGCCTCCTCGAACTCCCGGGGGTGACCGGTGCTGGTCAGGTCGCCGGTGACGACGAGCAGGTCCGGGTGGGGGGCGCCGGCGTGGATGAGCCGCGTGACATCACCCCACAGGCGTGCCTGCAGCTCCCCGGCGGAGCGGACACCGTCTGCCCCTCGCCGGGGTATCCGCGGCGCGGCAAGGTGCAGCACCGTGACGGACGGCCGCGGCCCGCGTGCCGGGGCCGCCGCCAGTGGGTAGGCCGGCGCCACTACGGGCAGGCGCCGGGTGGTGACGCGGCTCGGTGGGACGAGCTCGTCGATCTCCGCCGCGGGGACGGCCTGGGCGTCCGTCGCGAGCGGGTAGCCGGGGCCGGTCTCGGGTTTCGCGCGTCCCCGCAGCGCGTCGGAGACCTTCTTCAGTAACAGCTCGCGAGCCTTCCGGGGGTCGGTGACACCGACCAGGTCGACAAATGTGATCATGGACAGCAGTCCGTCGAGCTCGCACTCCTCCGTGCGTACCGTGACGAGCTTGCTTTTCGAGGTGTCGGGGTCCAGTGCGACCTGCCATTCCAGGTTCCCCCACCTGGATTGCATATAGCTGCGGGACAGTACCGCGATGACGAGAGTTGCCTCGCTCACCCCGCGGTCGATGAACTCCTTGAAGTTGCTGCCTGGAACGAAGTCCCAAGCCTGGATCATGGTTCGATAACCGGCGCTCTCCAGCTCCCAGGCGATCCAGGACGCCCAGCGTTCATTGGCCGCCGAGTAGCTGATAAAGAAGTCCAGGGGGCTGCCCGCTCGGGTCGGATGGGCTTGCGACACCATTTGCCCAGTATGGCCCAGGGGATACCGCGTGGCAGGACCGGCACGCCGCGTCATCGGATGTTTTTTGGAGTTTTGTTAAAATTTATATTGTTTTGTCCTTTTCGGTTGGTTTCCGGTTGCCGGCGGGCTCCGGGTCGGGCCAGCGCCGGGCAGACCACGGGGCGGCGCCGGCCGCGGGCCGGGCGGCGGGGGCATGGGCGGGGGCGGGTATGCGCCGGTCACACCGGCCGTGCGGCCGGTCGCCTCCGCTCGAGCAGGCGCAGGACGGTCCGGGCCGCCTGGCCACTTTCGGTGGTGTCGCAGCGCCCGCGCCGTACCCAGTGGTCGCGGGCATGGAGCGGCCCGATCGACCGATCACGGTGGTCCGGGCGGTTGCGGGCCAGCATGAGAGTGGTCGCTTCCCCGCCGGGGACCTCGGTCCAGTGGAACATCCCGGCCGGCATGGTGTAGAGGTCGCCCGCTCGATGGCTTTCCATCGTGCCGGGGCCGTAGCGCACCAGGCGCGAGGTCGCCCGCAGTTCGTCCACGTCGCCGTGGCTGTGCACCTCGAAGAGGCGGTGGGTGGGCGGCGTCCCGGCCGCGGGGGTGATCCGCACGAGATGGTTGTGGACCTCGCCGGCCAGCACGAGGCTGCGCAGGTCTCAGCTGTGGCAGTGCACCGACGAGGTGGTCGGACGTGCCGCGCGGACCTGCCGGGTCCACACGTGCACGCAGACCCCGCCCTCCTCGAAACGCCGTACCGGAATACACAGGAATCCCAGCGGATGGCGCAGCACCGTCGCCTCCCGGGGGGTGGCCGCAGCATCCATGAGGGCCTGCGTCAACCAATCCGGAACGGTACCCGTCCGGATGCCGGCGACCTGGTGGCACAGCTGCGTGTAGGACGTCATGCGCACCGGTCCTTTGCCTGGGCACCGGGTACGCCTGGACGGGAGTCCGAAGCAGGGCGGCTTTCGGCGTTGTACCGGTGCCGGCATCCGTCCTGCCGTGCTGTCGTGTTCGTGGCTGGCTTGTTCGTCACAGCCTTGTTCGTCCCCCCGAAGTTCCGCACGAATGTATCGTAACCGCGGAGTGGACGGTGAAAAAGTCGCTGTATCGTTTTTTACCGCTGGCGGCGGCCGGTGCCGGACGGTTCCGGCAAATGCGTCACGGAAACCAGTGTCGACGATTCCGGCCGTTCGGGTGGATCGGGGAGCGGGGGATGCGCTCGAGCCCGGGAATCGGGGCGTCGGGTCCGAGCGGGGTGAGTTCGCCCGGCTCGAGGCGGCACAGCTTCACGACCCACCACAGGAAGTTCGCCGGATCACCGTCGATCTTGACACTGCCGTCCGGCAGAAGTACGCTCCACCCGCCCGCGGCGAAGCTGACCATGGTGGCGACGGTACTGCCGGTACTGCTGCCAGCGCCGATGGTCCACAGCCGCACAGTGCCGTCGTCACCGCCGGTGGCGAGCAGGCTGCCGTCGGGGGAGAACGTCACCGCCCGCACCGCGCCGATATGGCCGGTCAGCAGGCCGGCCTGACGGCCGGTGGCGATGGTCGACAGCCGCACGGTGCCGTCGTCGCGGCCGACTGCGAGGGCGGCGCCGTCGGGGGAGAAGGCGATCGCCATGGCGGCGGCGTCGCGGCCGTCGCCGCCATGGCCGGCACCGTCCTCTCTGCCGGCGCTGCCCCTGCCGGTGCTGTCTCTGCCGGCAGCGCCTCCGCCGGCGCTGCCCCGGGCGGTACCGCTGTGGCCGGTCCGGTCGGCTGTGCCGCGGTCGGTAGCGCCGCTGGTGGTGGTCCGGTCGGGACTGGTCTGGTCGGTGGGGTGGGTGAGCCGGCCGATTGGATGGCCGGTGGTGATGTCCCACAAACGTATGGTGCCGTCGGGTTCGCCGACCGCGAGGGTGGCGCCGTCGGGGGAGAAGGCGATCGCCGTGGCGGCGGTGCGGCCGGCACCGCCGTGGCTGGTAGCGCCCTGGCCGCTCCGGCTGCCTCGGTCGGCCTGGTCGGCACCGCCGTGGCTGGTGGTCGGGTCGGTGGGGCGGGTGAGCCGGCCGATCGGGTGGCTGGCGTCGATGTCCCACAGGCGTATGCCGCCATCGGGTTCGCCGGTGGCCAGGGTGGTGCCGTCGGGGGAGAGCGCCACGGCCATCGGCCACGGCACGCCGGCATGGCCCGCGAGGCGGTTGCCACGCCGGCCGGTGACGATGTCCCAGCGCAGCAGGGCGTCGGCATGGACGGTGGTGAGCAGAGCGCCCTTGGCGGAGAACGTCACCGCGGCGGCCGCTGTGGTCGCGTCGGCGCTGCGGGTGAGCTGTCCGGTGAGCCGTCCGGTCGTCACCTCCCACAGTCGGACGGTGGGATGGCCGCCGTTACCGCCGTGCGCGGTGTTGTAGCTGGCGGTGCTGTGGCTGGTGGCGAGGGTGGTGCCGTCGGGGGAGAACGCCACCGCCCACACCGGGTCGCCGCGGCCGGCCAGCCGGCCGGTCTCCTGGCCGCCCAGCGGATCCCACAGCCGCAGCGTGCGGTCCGTGCCGCCGGTGGCGAGGGTGGTGCCGTCGGGGGAGAACGCCACCGACCGCACCGCGCTGGCGTGGCCGTGCAGCATCGCCGTCCGACGGCTGGAGACGACGTCCCACAGGTGCACCGTGCCGTCGTCCCCGCCGGTGGCCAGGGTGGTGCCGTCGGGAGAAAACGCCACCGCGTGCACATGGTCGGTGTGGCGGGTGAGCTGACCGGTC
The DNA here is from genome assembly GCF_000177615.2 of Candidatus Protofrankia datiscae. Classification (GTDB taxonomy): domain Bacteria; phylum Actinomycetota; class Actinomycetes; order Frankiales; family Frankiaceae; genus Protofrankia; species Protofrankia coriariae. Next base: position 2,168,504 of record NC_015656.1, read on the forward strand.
TGCTGGCCGGTGGGTGCGTCCCACAGTCGGACGGTGTGGTCGTCCCCGCTGGTGGCCAGGGTGGTGCCTTCGGGGGAGAACGCCACCGGCCACACCGCGCCGGTGTGGCCGGGCAGCACCCTGGCCGGCCGTCCGCTCGTCGCCTCCCACAGCCGTACCGTGCCGTTGTCGCCGCCGGTGGCGAGCAGAGTGCCGTCGGGGGAGAACGCCACCGCCCGCACCCTGGGCGCGCCACGGTCGCGCCCGCCCGGACGGTCGTCCCGCGCCCCCGCCTCCCGCGCCTCGTAGGTGCTGTGAGTCCCGTAGGTGCCGTGAGCCCCGTAAGCATCGTGTGACCCGTGGCTGTCGTAAGCGTCGTGCGACCTGTGGCTGTCGTGGGCCTCATGAGCGCCGTGGCTGCCGTGGGCGTGGTCGATGATCCGGCGGGGCTGTCGGCTGTCGGGTTCCGCGGTGGCCGCCCACAGGTGTACCGCCGTGTCGTCCCCGCCGGTGGCCAGGGTGGCGCCGTCGGGGGAGAACGCCACCGCGCGCACCGGGCCGGTGTGGCCGGACAGTTCGCGGGTCTGCCGGCCGGTGGTGGTGTCCCACAGCCGGACCGTGCGGTCGTCGCCGCCGGTGGCGAGCAGGGTGCCGTCGGGGGAGAACGCCGCCGCGCGCACCGTGCCGGTGTGGCCGGTCAGCGTCCGCAGCGGGCGCAGCCCGTCGGGGTCGACCAGCAGTACCTGCCGCCCCCAGCAGGCCGCGAGCAGGGTGCTGTCCGGGGCGAAGACGATGCTTCGCGGCTCCCGGGCGGGTGGCAGCAGCATCGCCTCGACGCGGTCGCGCCCGAGGACCGCCGCGGCCGCCAGTTCGGGTGCGGCGGCGCTGGCCACGTCGAGCCGTGGGTGCACCAGCGCGGCCCGCTGCCAGCGGCTGCCGGTGAGCTGCACGTTGGTGAGGATGGGACGGATCAGCCGGGCGCCGTGGAGATCGGCACCGGAGAGGTTGGCACCGGTGAGGTCGGCGTCGGGCAGCCGGATCCCGGCGAGCACCGCCCCGGTGAGGTCGGCGAAGCGCAGGTTGCGCCCGGCCAGGTCCTGGCCGCGCAGGTCCTGGCCGGCAAGGTGGGCGCCGGCGACCGGCAGCCCGAGGGCGCGGGCGACCCCCAGCGCGTTCACCGGGGAGGCGCCGTCGGCGCCCGGGTCGGCCAGCACCCGCTGGGCCCAGCCCCTCAGCGCCGCCCGGTCGGCGAGGCCGACCAGAAAGTCGATCATTAGCTGGGACATGTTCCGCCGGGCCAGCAACGACGACGCGCGGTGACCACCGCCGGGCGGGCCACCGTGGGGCGGGCCACCGTGGGGCGGGCCACCGTGGGGCGGGCCACCGTGGGGCGGGCCACCGTGGGGCGGGCCACCGTCGAGCTCGCGGGCGGCCACCGTGGCCGCCAGAAACTCCATGACCGAGCGGTGGACGAAGGAGAACCGGTCCTCCCGCCGGATGAGCAGACTGCCCGAGCCGACGATGAACGCGGCCTGCGTCGCGTCCAGTTTGACCTTGCCCAGATCGGTCAGGGCGGTCCGGACGGTGTCCGACAGCCCGGCGAGGTCGGTGGCGTCCTCGCCGTTCTCCCAGAGCGTGACGGCCAGGGCGTCCACCGCCTGGCGCAGCTGCCCGGCCGTCAGCGTCTGGAAGCGCCGCCGGGCGACCTCGTTCGCCAGCCACCTTTCGACGAGCTGGGCGTAGAGGTCGGCGGCGCTGACCGTGCCGTTGGGCGCGCTGGCCGCGCGCAGGTCGCTCTCGGGCAGTTCGGCGATGAACGACAGCATCCGTGGGTTTACGGACAGTTCTCGCAGGTCCCGGATGCCGTGGATCAGTTTCAGCCGGGCGTCCGCCCGCTGTTGTGCCGCCAGTAGCCCGGGGAGCTGGGAATCCGGCACCGCCGGCCTGTCAGGGGCGCCCGTCGGCGTCTCGTTGGCGTCCGTGTTTCCGGTCGTGTGCCGGGCCGTGTCCCTGGTGGCGTCCGCGGTCGCGTTCCTGATGGCGCCGCGGGCCTCGGCGGCGATCTGGCGCTCGAACAGTCGCACGAGGAACTCCCGGATCTGCCGCTGGTCGAAGTCGACGAGCCGGATCTGCCGGCTGGCGGTGTGGCGCCGCACCAGCTCGCCGAGTTCGGTCCGCCACTGGTCGTCGCTGGCGAAATGCTGGGTACGGCTGGTCAGCACCACCTTCGCCCGGCCCGTCACCGCCGACATGATCATGCGTAGGTGCTCGGCGGCCCGGTCGTAGGTCACCCGCAGGGCGAGCTCGTCGAAGCCGTCGAGCAGCAGGATGATCCGGCCGCGCTCCAGCATCCGGCGGACCGTCCGGACGTCGACCCCGTGCTCCCCGGTCTTCGTCAGGTGCAGCGAGAGCAGGTCGGCGACGCTGTGGGTCTTCTCCAGCGTCCGCAGCTCGACCAGCATCGGGATCATGCCGGGACGCTCGGCCGGCAGGCGGCGGGCCAGTTCGTGCAGCAGGAACGTCTTGCCGTGCCCGAAGTCGCCGAGCACCAGCAGGAAGCGGGCCTCCTCGACGTCGAGCCAGTCCACGGCCGCGGCGAGCACGTCGTCCTGCGCGGCGGTCTCCGCCACGCCGTCGGCGAGGACCGACCGCTGCGGCACGTACAGCGAGGGCGGGTAGGCCGGGTCGGTCTCCAACCGGGCGGTCTGGCGGAGCAGGTAACGGCGCGGATCCCACCGTCCCTCGAACTGGGCCAGGCTGCGCACCCGGATCCACCGCCGGCGGGCCTGGCCGACGAGGCCCTGCTCGGCGAGCGCTCCCCCGTACACCAGCTCCGACTCGACCGGTTCGCCGACGAACAACTCGTACCGGACGACGACCTGTTCGTAGAAGGCGGCCAGGGTGTCCTGGTCAAGCCCGTCCGCACTGATCCCGACCGGCCAACGCTGCCACTCGCCGTCCCGCAGGCCGTTCACGTCGAAGTAGACGGTCCCGTTGTCGGCCGTCATTCGCTGGATGGTCGCGTCCGGGTAGCGGACCCGGGCGGCCTGTTCCACCCAGCGCACGAACACCGACGTGATCTTCTGTGGGGCCGGGCCCGGGTAGGCCGGCGGCTCGGCGCCGTCGGCATCCGCTGGTGCGGGGGCCGGCCCCCGCACCAGCCCCGGGTAGGCCGGCGGCAGCGCCGGCTGCGCCGAACGACCGGCGGCGGCGGACAGGCCGTCGAGCAGCGTACGGCGCGCCTGCGCCTGCGCCTGCTCCACCAGGCTGACCCGGCCGACACCGCGAAGCAGCGGCGGTGCCTCGCACGGCGCGACGCGGACCGGCACGAGAAGGGGACGCCCGTCCCGGGTCATCGTCGCGAGCGCGGCCTGCCATTCGGCCGCCGCCCAGTCCGAGTTCACGTAGTCCGGGGAGAGAACGGGCAGGACGAAGGCTGCCGCGGCAAGCTCCCGGCGCAGCCAGGCGGCGGCTCCCTCGCCCGGTGGCGGCTGCCACGTCGTCGCCCGCGGCCGGTATCCCTCGGCCGCCAGCTGATGGATGATCCACGCGGCCCACCGCTCGTCCGCCTCTGTGTAACTGACGAACACCACTGGTCTGGCAGCCAGGCCAGTCCCACCGGTCGCGCTGGTCGTACCGGTCGCACCGGTCGCACCGGTCGCACCGGTCGCACCGGTCGCACCGGTTTCAGCGGTAGCACTGGCCCCGCCGGTTCCGGTGGTTTCGATGGTTCTGCCGGAGATCACCGTGGGTCGGGCGGGCAGCACCGGCACCGTCCCGATAGGCGGCTCTGTTTCCGCTGGCTGCGCGGTCAGCAGCCGCAACAGCGGTTCGATCCCGGCCTGGGTGAAGTCCGTGACCCGATAATGCGTTCCCGCGGACGGGCTGAGAAAAGCGGGAATGTCCTCGGTCGAACGGCCGGGCAGCAGCACCGAGAGGAACTTCGCCCGACCGGCCGTCTCGTCCCGGTAGAACTCGTCCCGGATGAGCAGGCCCTCGAAGCGCGCGCCCCGCCCCTGGGCGGGGTCCCCTTCCCCCTCCGCCCGCCGCCGGTATTCCGGGGACGCGATCACCAGGACGAATGCGGCCTGACGTATCTGCGCCAGCATCCACAGCGTCCAGTCGCGGGGCTGTTGCGCGGCCACCACGTCCAGCTTCGCGTCCACGCCGCAGCGGCGTAACAGCAGCCAGAGGTTGCGCACCGCGTCGCCGTGGTCCGGCGAGTCGTGCGCGTAGGAGATGAACACGCGCACCCCGCTCGCCGCCCCCACCCCGGCATCCACCACGTTCCGCAACCCCCTGAGGCCGACACGAGCATGCCCGCGACCGCAGGGTAACGGTGGCGACGCAGGGACGGAACAGTCAGGTCCGGGCATGCGCGGACCTGACCGTCCGTCGGAGTGGCCGTGCCTCTGGCGGCTGTGTATCCGAGTATCCGAGGCGAGGCCAGGTATGGGCGTATGCGGACCGGGCCCGCCCCGGTTGCCCGGTATCCGGCCGTCCGGTGCCCGTTGGCTGGTGTTCGCCGCCGGTCCGGGGTAGCTGGTTGAATCGGTTCGTGAACGCCGAGCGTCCGACTCCCGGGCCTGCGGATGGGTGAGCGCACCGATGGCGGATCCGCCGATGCCGGGCTGGTCGCCGCGCTGACGGCGGTCGGCCGGCGGATCGTGGGGGAGCGGGAGCCAGCCGCCGCGGTCGTCCTCTCCGCCCGCCACGACAGGCTGCTGGTGCGTTACGGCGACGCCGTCCTCAAGGCCCACGCGCCGGGGACAGATCCGGCGCAGCTTGCGCTGCGGTTACGGCTGGCGGCCGATCCCCGGCTGAGCGACAGCCTGCTTGCGCCCCTGCCCATTCCGGGCGCGGACGCTCCAGGGCTGCTCACTCAGGCCCGCGGCCGGCTTGTCAGTGCCTGGCCGGTGGGCATACCCCTGTATCCGGAGGATCCCACGGCGGTGCCCGAGACGGCCGTCGACGATCTGCCGTGGGAGCAGGCGGCAGCCCTGCTCGCCCGGCTGCACGCGGTACCCCCGCGGGGGCCCGTCCCGCCGGCGAGGGTCCGCCGGGGCGTGGAGCGCGCGATGGCGAAGCTGTCCGGGCTGCCCGCCTCGGCCGGCAACGACCCTGCCGTGGGGGAGGTTCTTGCCGCGTACGCGACGCTCCCGCCCGGGGAAACGGCCGGTACCCACCGCGGGGCCGGGACCGGGCCTGGGCCTGGGCCCGGTGCCCGCCCGTGCTCGAGTCACACCCACACAGCTCGTACGACGCATACGACCCGCATGACCCACTACTCGACCCGGGTGCCCCCCACCCCCACAGCCGGGGGCGTACTCGTGCACGGGGACTGGCATCTGGGTCAACTGCTGCGGCTCGACGGCCAGGGGCTGCGGATCATCGATGTCGACGACCTCGGCGCCGGGGACCCGGTATGGGATCTCGCCCGGCCGGCCGCCTGGTACGCCGCCGGTGTGCTGGCGCCGGCGGCGTGGGGCCGGTTCCTGCGCGGGTACACGGCTGCCGGTGGTCGGGCCGTGCCGCCCGACGCCGACCCGTGGCCGGTGCTGGACGCCCCCGCCCGGGCGCTGGCCGTGGCGTACGCCGCGAACGCCGTGGCGGACAGCGTGCTCACCGGCGTCCCGCTCGACAGCGTCTCGCGGGCCTTCGTCGACTGCTGCCGGCGTATGCGCCGGCTGTGATCGATTGCTGGTGCGACACATGCTGGCTGTGTCGCGGCGGGTGTGGCGTGTCGCCGATCCACCCGTCGCGGCACCCGGACCTGACTGTTACGTCGGCCGATCCGTAGCGGAGCCGACTCATATCGATCGACCGGCCTGCCATCGGTCAACTCCCTTGTCGGCCGACTCGGTATCGGTTGACGGTGACAGGCGGTCTGTTTACGCTTTCGTGGCATTCCGGATGGCGGTTGGTGACAGAACTACGGCAGGCGGTCGGGGGACTGGCCCAAGCGTTCGGAGGAGAACGGATGCCATTGCGCGGCTATGGGGTGCTGGTCGGGCAGGTCGTCGACGAACGTGCCGAAGGCGGGACCGGCACCCCGCGTTACCAGATCCATTTACGGGCCGCTGGCGACGATTTCCGGATCGCGGTCAACGTGCTGTCCAGCCAGCAGCCGGCGGACCTGTTGTTCGTCGCCGACGAGGATTTCCGGCATCCGGTCCTGCGGCTGCTGCAGGCCCTTCCCGACGGCTTCACCACGCTTTCCAGCCGGCCCGGCGGACCGGCTCTGGACTACATCCGGGGCAACCTGTTCAACCGTCTCGACATGCGGCCGCTGCCGGCGACACAGCCCGGTCCGGACAACGACCTCGCCGACAGGCTCCACCGTTTCGTCATCCGTGCGATCGCGGATCCGGCGGCGCGGGTGTACGCGTTCGGGCAGCGCTGGGGGCCGGAGCCGAACACCCCTGACAAGATATTTGGTTTCCTGTCCGGCAACGGCATCCACGACGTTCACATGAACCAGGGCAACAGCGGGCGGTTCCGCGGCGACGACGGCGTATGGCACAATGGCGCTTAGTTAAGCGGCCCGAGCGAGGATGATCTTCGGTGATTGATCATGCTTGGTGCCGGTGTCTGTTGGGCTTTTGACTCGGTAGGCGTTGTGTCGGCCTCGTCTGATGGTGCGTGGGTACGTGCGGTGGAGGCGCACGGGGTTAAGCCGTTCGGTGATCTCTGTGAAGGTTTCCCGGAGCGCGTGCGTGTGGTCCTCAGGGGGAAAAATCCGCCTGGTCGGTGACCTGGCGGCGGACGACGCGTAGTGATCGCATGAAGGATAGCCTGTCCGGGTCGACGTCGGCTTCGTCGGCGGCCTCGCACATGAGACATCGGATTGCGTAGTGGCTGAGGAGCAGCGCCCAGATCTCTTGTTCCACCAGGTCCGGGAGTTTCGAGCGTAGGACGCGGGCTTCGCCCCGCTGGTGTGTCTTAATCTCATCGAAGATGTTTTCGATTTCCCAGCGCTCGTGATAGGCCGTGGCGAGTTCCACCGCTGGTATGTCGGTCTGGTTGAGGATATTGGTGATGAGGCAGATCAGTTCTCCGGTTCCGGATCCTGTGCGGTCAGGCACCGTGTATTCGATGACGCGGACGGGTGTCGCGGAGTCCTCGGGAAAGTCGCGGCCGGCGCGGGCGTCGGCGATGATCTGGTTCCGCTGTTTCCCTCTGATTTTCGGGTTGACGATGATAGAGAGGTAGGAGCTGTCGGGAAGGGACCGGATGACCGGTAGCGTGAGATCGGATTTGACTCGCCAGAGCAGGTCCGCGCCGGTGTCGAGCGCCTGCTGCCAGAGGTCGAAGCTGTAGAAGTAACGGTCGGCGGTGAGGAGCATCCCGGGTTCGCAGGCGTCGAGCAGGGTGGCGGCGAGAGCACGTTCGTCGCTGGCACGGGGACCGACCGCGGCGGAGACGATCGCGTGCGTGCCGCATTCGGCGAGCGCGACGACGTGGACCTGGGGCAGAGCGCTGGCCTTGTGTCCGTTGGTGGACCGCCCGAACCTGGCCACGTTCTCGGGGGTGTCTGCGGCGTCGAGGAAGAACCCGTCGATCGCCATCAGCCGCCGGGAACGCAGCCAAGTGCCCTTGGTACCCAGCCCCGCGACCGGCACAGCGACACGTTCGAACAGGACCTTCAGGGGGGCGGCACCGAGCCTGATCCGTGCCTGCGAGATCGCCCCGGTGGTCGGGACTTTCCAGTCACCCTGCCAGTTCCCCAGCCATCTCAACGCACCGGCGAGTTTACGCATGACTTCTTCGTAGTCATCGTCGAAGAACAGGCACATCGTCATGGTGAAGTACACCATGACCCGGGCTGGCAGCAGCCTGGTACGCCGTTCCTGCCGCTTCGTTTCCACCAGTACCTCTTCGACGAGGTCCCGGGGAACGATTCTGGCGAGCACACCGATCGAGATGCGGTCGGTCAGCCGGTCGTTGTCAACGGCTGGCAATTCAACTACCTGGCGAAGGCGCACCACATCTGGATTCTATCTGCCGACCGGCCGAAATCGCGGCATGAGCACTCCGCCGCCTACTGATCGACGTTGAGGAACGTGACTGGATGCCGTGTTCAGAAGTTGATCGATGCGGGATCGGGCGTTGGCGTGTCGGGATGGACGGACGCCCCTCCAGCCTAATTGAGCGGCATTGGCGTATGGCAGGACGGCGGCCTGCTGTTCCGTTTTCCCGACACCGGCGGGTGGGCCGCGGTCTTCCTCGCCTTCCAGTCCCAGGGCTGGCACACCGACGACAGCAGCGGGCACGTCGTTCCCGACCTGCCCGAGGTGGGCCCGGCTCCCCGGCCGGCGCCGGGCGAGCCCGACCAGCGGGTCCGTATCGTCGCGGCGCTGGCCAATCCCGCCGGCCCCGCGCCCGAGACGGAAAGCGTCACCCTGGTGAACACCAGCCCGTTCCACATCGATCTCGCCGGATGGGCGCTCGCGGACCAGCAGAAACATCGTCATGTGCTGCGCGATCTCGTCATCGCCGCCGGCGATGCCCTGCGTGTGACGGTGTCCCCGCCCATGCGGCTCGGCAACGGCGGTGGGCTGATCACCTTGCTGGACCGGCGTGGCCTGAAGGTCGACGGCGTCTCCTACACCGGCACCCAGGCCGCCCGCGAAGGCTGGACCATCACCTTCCGCTAGTAGACTGTCGCCGCTAATGTGTGGGGTATAGGTGGCGGAGTTTGGTGCGGGCGTCATCGGTGGTGAAGTGCCAGTTGACTTGGCGCTGGTTGGCGTTGACGGCTGTCTGCCAGGCGTCGAGTTCGGTGTTCAGGACGTCGAGGGTGTCGATGCGGCGGTCGAGGCATTGGCGGGTCAGGGCGGCGAGTTCGATTTCGGCGATGTTGAGCCAGGAGCCGTGTTTGGGGGTGTGGTGGATCTCGAGTCGTTGCGCGAGTGCGAACGCGACGGCCGGGTCGAAGGCCTCGTAGAGCGAGGAGATGTCGTGGGTGTTGAGGTTGTCCATGACCAGCACGACCCGTTCGGCGTCGGGGTAGTCGAGGGTGAGCAGGCGCCTGACGTGGTGTGCCCAGTCGATCCTGGTGCGCCGTGGGGTGGCCTGGACGCGGCGCCAGCCGGCGAGTGGCTCGACCCAGCAGAAGATCGAGCAGGTTCCGTGGCGCACGTACTCGGAGTCCTCGCGCCGGTCACGCCCTGGCGTGGCGGGGATCGGGTCGCGGGCGTGGGCCAACAGCTGGTAGGGCTTCTCGTCCATGCACACCACGGGCACGCCCGGGTTGTGGGGCCGGGCGTAGACCGCCAGAACGTCTTCCATCCGCGCGGCGAACTGCGCGTTCGCCCTCGGTGGGATGGTCCAGCACTTCCTCAGATGAGGACGCAACCTCGTTTTTTTAAGACCCGGCCGATGGTGGAATGGTCCAGGTCCGGGATGTCGGCGACCAGCGCGACGTGCTTTTCCAACAGCCGCAGCGACCAGCGTGCATAACCAGCCGGTGGCTGCGAGCATGCCAGCGCGATCAGTCTGGCCTCAACCTCGCCGGTCACCGGGGAAGGCACCGGGGGAAGCTCCCGTGCCTTCCGACCGATCGTGGCCCCCACATCCCCACCGGTCTCGGTGAACCGCTTCGCGACCAGCCGCAGCGTCTCACCCGAGACCCCGACCCGGACCACGAGTTCTTCTTGGGAGGCAACCGGGCCGACCGAGGTGTCCAACGCGAGCAGGACCCGCGCCCGCCGGATCATCGACGCCGGATGAACCCCCGTCGAGGTCACCCGAACCAACTCGTCACGATCAGCCTCGGTCAAGGTGACCGGCCACTTCTTCTGCGAACCCACGACACAGTCCTGACCGGCAGAGGGACGGGGAGACCTGCCAGACCCAACCCTCTCACCCAGACACAAGACACACCAGAACTAAGCAGCGACAGTCTAGTAGTAGGAACCTACGTTTCGCCACCTGTCTCGTCTGAAATGTCCGACGCCCGTCTTCTGGTGTTGTTACCGTGACCGGGCAGCCGGCAGAGCCAGACAGCCGGTAGGGCTGAGCGCACGCCGGGCGTGAGCCGCGACTGGCCGGATCGATCTTGATCGTAGTCACCCGCCCCGCGCTGACCTGCCCGGCCGACGGACCTCTCTCGACCGGCATCCGCCAGCCGCCGGTAGAAATCGCTGTTCTCGCGACCCTTTCTACCTATAACTTCCGCGCCCGTAGATGAGTCCCGCTGCCATCACGACGGAATCCACCTACGGCTTCCATGCCGCCTCTGGAAAGCGGCGGCAGGACGATCTCAGAAGGGCGGCGGGCCGATATCTGGAACGCTGTCCCGTCCGGTTCTGTTCGTGCCCGGATCGTGGCTGCTGCTCTTTCTTCTCACACCGTTCCCACCTGTCCCCGTGACGGCTGTCGCTGATGTTACTGTTCCGGATTTTTCTGTTGTGGAGGCGTCCGTTCCTGGGGCGTCCATCCTTGAGACGGTTGTTCCGGGGACGGCTGATGCTGATGCGTCTGGTGCCCTGTTCGCTACTCGTGGAATGTCCGTCGCCGGCGAGGGCGGCGGCGGAGACGAGTACCCCGACCTCGATGGTCACGTCGCTGCCGCGGTCACGGCCGAGGAGCAGGTCGACGAACGCGTCGGCGCGGCGGGCGCCCATGCCACGGGTCTCGTCCGGGCTGTCGACGGCTTGGCGGGCGAGGGCGTCGAGGCGCTGGTAGGCGGCCTGGGCATCGACCGCGGGCAGCAGCGCCCACAGTTCGGCCATGCCGTCCTCGGCGGGGCGAAGATGGACCTGTCGATCCTCGCGGGCGTGGGCGTGCCGACGACGGGCCCCGGCCGCGTCATCGCCCTCCCCTGCCGGCAGGCCAGCACACCCCGCGCAGCCAGCACACCTCACCGGAGCGGCCGGGGTCGGAGCGGCCGTAGCGACCGGGGCCGGATCGCTCACCTCGGTATCGAACATACGTACGAATATAGTCGCTTATTTGGACATTTCCACCCCAATGGCGGTCAGTCTCTCGGCTCTCCACGCACGTACATCCCGGACTGTATGCGGAAGGTGTCCATATAGATATTTAGAGTTACTTACGGCTATCGAGGGCCCCTGGACCGCGGCCCGCGTCTCGGCCCGCGTCTCGATCTACGTCTCGATCCACGATGTCGTCATCGCCTCGGAGCGGCAGCCAGACCTCGTCCTCGCACGCCGCAGCGTCAACGTGCTCTGGGCGCCGCTGCGCGACAACCGCTGTTGCCAGCCGGCACCACCGCCCCTTACCGCTGCCGCCGCATAGCACGATCAGCTTGACAACTTCACCGAGAATCGGTCCAGTTCGCCGAGATTCGCTCCGAGACGAACAGGTTCCGTTTGTCCAGCTGTGCGTGAACGGATCAGCGGCACCTGCTCTCCTCCTGCCGGTGGTCCGCCATCTCGGCTCGCCCTGTCGCTCATCTTCAGGTGTTGGCCGGTCGTTTGATCGAATCGAATTCGATGATCCGAAAATGTTGCGGTCAGTGGCCGCGTCGTGGTCAGTAGCCGTTGGCGGTGGGGCGGCCCTGCGCGCCGTCCACGGGAATGTGCGCGCCGTTGATCCAGCGGGCGCGGTCGGAGAGCAGGAAGGTGACGACGTCGGCGACTTCCTCGGCGGTACCGAGGCGGCCGGCGGGGAAGTTCCGGCCTTCGAACTCGGCGAACGAAGCGGGGTTGCGCTGCCGGTAGGCCTCCCACCCGCCGCCCGGTATCAGGATCGAGCCCGGGCTGACGGTGTTGACACGGATGTTGTCGGCGGCGAGTTCACAGGCGAAGGCGCCCGCCAGGTAGATTTCGGCGGCTTTGGCCGCGCCGTACTGGGCGCGTGGGGCCGGTTTCCACCCGGAGATCGACGCGATGACCACTATCGCCCCGCCGGAGCGGTGGCGCATGTGTGGGACGGCCGCGCGGACCGCGCGCACGACGTGACCGACGTTGAGCTCGAAGGTGTCCGCCCAGTCCCGCGGCGTCGACTCCAGCAGGCCGCCGCCCACGGTGGCGCCGACATTCGCGACCAGCAGGTCCACCCCGCCGAGGGCGCCGGCCGCGCCGTCGACGAACTCCTCCACCCCGCCGGCGGCGGTGACGTCCGCGGTGTGTGTGAACGTCGGGACGCCCAACCGCCCAAGCTCACCCTCGACGGCGGCGAGATCGTCGCGGGTGCGGGCGCAGATTCCGACCCCGCAGCCTTCGGCGGCGAGCCGGTGCGCGACGGCCCGCCCGATCCCGCGGGAACCACCGGTCACCAGTGCGATCTTCCCGCCCAGCGCCAGATCCACGTGGGGTGTTCTCCTTCGGGGCGCTGATTCAGGGCGCTGGTCTGTCGGACCGCTGATCTGTCAGACCACTTGGTCGGATCACTGCCGGCCATGCCCCGCCCGGCACCGGCCACCCGGATGGCGCAACACCCGGCATCGTTCCTCGAATATGGCCATCCCTCGCACCATACGACGCTGACCACACGCCCGGCCACACAGGCCCGGCCATACGTGCACCCCGCATGCCCCGTCGGCGCCGTCCGCCGAAAATCCATGATCGAGAAATGTTCGACTGTGAAAGTGAGGGAACAAACGGTCACCACGGCAGCCGTTTCCGCCCTCGCTTTCGCACGTCGGACAGGTTTCATGTGTCGGACAGGTTGTGACCGGCTGACCGGCGCGCTGATGTGGGGTCTTTGGCGCGGGTGGGTCAGGGGGCCAGCCAACCGTCGGTGCGCAGGTGACTGAGGACGGTCTGGACGGCGTCGTGGGGGGAGGCGTCCACGGTGTCGATCACGATGTCGGCGTCGGTGGGTTCCTCGTAGGGGTCGGAGACGCCGGTGAAGGTCGGGATGATGCCGGCGCGGGCCTTGGCGTAAAGGCCTTTGCGGTCCCGGGCCTCGCAGACCTGAAGCGGGGTGGCGACATGGACCAGGACGAACCCGCCGCCGCTGTCCTCGACCATCGTCCGGACCTGGTGGCGAACGTCGTCATAGGGGGCTATCGGGGCGCAGACGGCGGTGCCGCCGACGGCGGTCACGGACGCCGCGACAAAGCCGATCCGCAGGACGTTGGCATTGCGGTCCTCACGGGAGAATCCCAGCCCCTTGGACAGGTGCAGCCGGACGACGTCCCCGTCGAGCAGGGTGACCCTGCGGTCCCCGCGTTCCAGCAACCGGCACACGAGCAGTTTGGCAAGCGTCGACTTGCCCGAGCCGGACAGCCCGGTGAACAGCACGGTCAGGCCCCGCTCGCTGCGCGGCGGCTGCGCCCGGACCAGTTCGGCGGCCACCGCCGGGGGGGTCAGCGCCGGGGGCAGCCGCGTCCCGCGGTCGAGCAGCATCGACAGCGCGGCCGCGCCGGGGGCGCTGGGCGCCGGGCCCACGGTCATCGCGCTGAATCCGTAGGCGAGGCAGACCTGCGTCCGGTAGGCCACCTCCCCGGCGAGGGCAGGCTCGCTGTCGCGGTCGTCGGTCTCCTGGCCGGCGTTGCGCTGGTACTGGCCGTCGCCACCGCCACCACCACTACTGCCATCCCGGCCACCGGCTCCCCGGCCGGTGCTTCGTTCCTGGCCGGTGCCCGGCCGGCCGGCTGGCTGCCGGCCGGCGGTGGCGGCCCGGCCGGACACCGCGTGGCCAGCGGCCGTCGGCCTGCCGCCATCCGTGACGGTCTCGAAGCGGATGACGGTGTCCGGGCCGAAGGCGACCGACTCCGTCAGGCGGGTGACCGGCTGCACCGGTACCAGGGCGAGCAAGGCCCGCACGTCGCTGAGCGTGGCCAGCGCCGCCTTCAGGCACCGGATGCGCAGGTGGTGACGGGCATCGGCGGGGTCTGCTCCACCGACCGGGGCGAGTACGACGACAGCGCCGCCGGCGGCGCCCAACGCCTCGATGCGGTCCAGGTCGGCGGTGTGCAGCAGGCCGTCGGCCCATACCGCGACGGGCGCCGGCTCGTTCGGGGCGGTCCAGCCGCGCCGGAGCAGTTCCGCGCGCAGCGCCGCGGGGGTGAAGCGCAGCTCCGGATAGTCGGGATGCTCGGGCAGTCGCAACCCTTCGACCGTCCCGGACAGGGCCGAGCCCACGACCTCGGTCAGATGCAGCGCGGCGAGCATGACGCCTTCGGAGTCCCGCAGGGCGACCGTCGAACCGGGCTGGAACTTCTCGGCGTCCTGGGTACCGGCGTCCCCGGCATCCACGGTGTACTGCGGTGCCGGGTAGTGGGCGGGCAGCGGCGAGGCCGGCGGGTGTCCCGGTGCCGCCGGCGGGGAGCCCGGTAGCGGGGAGATCGGCGCTGGGGAGATCGGTGCCGGGGAGGCCACCGCCGAGGGTCTCCAGGCCGGGCTGGCCGGGCTGGCCGGCCTGGCCGGGCTGGCCGGGCCGTTGTGTCCGTGGTCCGGTGGGGGATCGTCTCGTGGTGGATACCCGCCGGACAGCCGCAGCTCCAGTTCCGCGAGCTGAACAGCGCTCAGTGTCACTGACTGCCAGCGCAGCGAGGCCGCGGTCAGTTCCGCGGCACGCGCTTCGTCGACCAGCAGTGCGGTCCTCTCACCGGTGGTACGCACACCGGTGACGGTAACGGTTGGCGCGCGTATCCCGCCGCTGGTGACGGGCTGGCGCGCCGCCTGCCATCACAATCGGTGGCACACTTCCGCTGATGAGCAGCCAGCGGCCGGCGGGCGCCGGCGGGGAAGTCCCCGGCATATCCGCAGACGCCGCCACGGGTGGGCCCGCCCCTGGCGATTCCCCATCCGATGATCCCGTATCCGCTGCTCCCGTATCTGGTGGTCCCGTATCCGGTGGTCCGGCATCTGGTGGTCCGGCCGTCCGCGACCTGCCTGCCGATGTTCCCGTGCTCGATGACGCCGCGTTGGCGGCGCGGCTGGCCACCGACGCGGGCGCGCTGCTGCTGCGGATCCGCGTCGAGCTGGGGTTCGCCGATCCCGCCGCGCTGCGGGACGCCGGCGACGCCCGTTCGCAGGCGCTGCTGGCGGCTGCGCTGGCCCGTCACCGCGGCCAGGACGCGGTCTTGTCCGAGGAGGCAATCGACGACCCCGCCCGGCTCACCGCCCGCCGGGTGTGGATCATTGACCCGTTGGACGGGACCCGGGAGTTCAGCGAGCCGGGCCGCTCCGACTGGGCGGTGCACGTCGCGCTGTGGCAGGACGGCGAGCTGGCCGCGGGCGCTGTCGCGCTCCCGGCGCAGGGCATCACGTTGGCGACCGGCGGGCCGTCCGCTGTACCTGCCCGGTCCGCCGCCCCTGTCGCTCCTGCCCCGCCTGCCGGTGGTGGTGGCCCGCGGCTGGTGGCCAGCCGGACCAGGGCCCCCGCGCTGGTCACCACGGTGGCTGAGGCGCTGGGTGGCACGGTCGTGCCGCTGGGTTCCGCCGGCGCGAAGGTGGCGGCGGTCGTCCGCGGTACGGCAGACGCCTACCTGCACGCCGGCGGTCAGTACGAGTGGGACTCGGCCGCGCCGGTGGCCGTCGCCCGCGCGGTGGGCCTGCACACCAGCCGGCTCGACGGATCCGCGCTGGTCTACAACCGGCCGGATCCGTACCAGCCGGATCTGCTGGTCTGCCGTCCCGAGCTGGCCGCCGGGATCCTGGCGCTGGTCGCCCGCGGCTGACCGGTGCCGACGGACTGGTGCCGGCTGATCAGTGTCGGCTGACCGGTGTCGGCTGACTGGTGCCGGCTGACCGGTGCCGGTTGGTCGGTGCCGCCTGGTGGCCGGCCACGAGCGGCCAGCGGCCAGCCGCCGGCCGGCGGCCATCAGCCAGTGATCAGCGATTGGCGATCGGCGACTGAAGGTAACCATCCGCTGGTCGCCGCATGCCCGCCGGAGTCGCTGTCCCGTGGGCCGCCGCGTGGGCTACGTTGGGTGGAATCATCCGCCGGCTTTCGCCGCTGTTCTCGACGAGGGATTCCGCGTGCCCGCGATCGGCTACGAGCTCACCCATCTGCAGACGCTCGAGTCCGAGGCGATCCATATCTTCCGCGAGGTGGCGGCCGAGTTCGAGCGTCCCGCGCTGCTGTTCTCCGGTGGCAAGGACTCGATCGTCATGCTCCGGGTCGCGGAGAAGGCGTTCTGGCCGGCGAAGCTGCCCTTCCCGCTGGTGCACATCGACACCGGCCACAACTTCCCCGAGGTGATGGAGTTCCGGGACGCCCGGGCCGCGCAGCTGTCCGCCCGCCTGGTCGTGGGCTCCGTCCAGGACGCCATCGACGCCGGGACCATCACCGAGGACACCCGTCCCGGCGCGTCACGTAACCAGCTGCAGACGCCGGTGCTGCTCGACACCATCGAGGAGAACAGGTTCGACGCCGTCTTCGGCGGGGCGCGGCGGGACGAGGAGAAGGCCCGGGCGAAGGAGCGCGTCTACTCCTTCCGGGACGAGTTCGGCCAGTGGGACCCGAAGAACCAGCGTCCCGAGCTGTGGTCGCTCTACAACGGCCGGCACCGGCCGGGTGAGCACATCCGGGTGTTCCCGCTGTCGAACTGGACCGAGCTCGACATCTGGCGCTACATCGCACAGGAGAACCTGGAGATCCCGTCGATCTACTACGCGCATACCCGGGAGGTGGTGGAGCGCGACGGCATGCTGCTCGCGGTGACCGCGCTGACGCCGCCGCTGGCGGGGGAGCGGGTGCTCTCCCGCCAGGTCCGCTACCGGACGGTGGGGGACATGTCCTGCACGGGTGCGATCGAGTCGAGCGCGGTGGCGATCGACGAGGTGATCGCCGAGGTCGCGGCCACCAGGATCACCGAACGTGGCGC
The DNA here is from genome assembly GCF_000177615.2 of Candidatus Protofrankia datiscae. Lineage (GTDB taxonomy): Bacteria > Actinomycetota > Actinomycetes > Frankiales > Frankiaceae > Protofrankia > Protofrankia coriariae. The sequence continues at coordinate 2,185,230 of NC_015656.1, forward strand.
GACCCGGGCCGACGACCGGGTCAGCGAGGCGGCGATGGAGGACCGCAAGCGGGAGGGCTATTTCTGATGGCCTTCTGACGGCCGCCCGCTGATGGCCGTACCGGTTCTGGTTCTTCCGGCCCTGCGATGGCCGGTCCTGCGATGTCTGTGCTGCTGATGGCCGTGACGGTCCCGATGGCCGTGACGGATGTGCCGTGGGTGCTGGCTGCGGGTGCCCTGACGCGTGCTGGAGAGGTGTGATGAGAGAACTGCTGCGGGTCGCCACCGCGGGTTCTGTCGACGATGGCAAGTCCACGCTGATCGGACGGCTGCTGTTCGACACCAAGTCGCTGTTCTCCGACCAGTTGGCCGCGGTGGAACGCACCAGCCGGGAACGCGGGGACGGCTATGTCGACCTGGCGCTGCTCACCGACGGGCTGCGGGCCGAACGTGAGCAGGGCATCACCATCGATGTCGCCTACCGTTACTTCGCCACCCCGAAACGGTCGTTCATCCTCGCCGACACCCCCGGCCACGTGCAGTACACCCGCAACATGGTCACCGGGGCCTCCACCGCCGACCTCGCGTTGCTGCTGGTCGACGCCCGCAGGGGGGTGCTCCAGCAGACCCGGCGGCACGCCTTTCTCGCGTCGCTGCTGCGGGTCCCGCATCTTGTCCTGTGCGTGAACAAGATGGACCTGGTCGGTTTCGACGAGGCCGTGTTCGAGAAGATCAAGGACGAGTTCCGGGCGTTCGCCGCCAAGCTGGAGATCGTCGACGTGGCGACGATCCCGATCTCCGCGCTCGGTGGGGACAATCTGGTCTCCCGGTCGCCGAGCACCCCCTGGTACGAGGGCACCTCGCTGCTGCACCATCTGGAGGAGCTGCACATCGCCTCCGACCGCAACCTCATCGACGTCCGCTTCCCGGTGCAGTGGGTGGTCCGGCCGCGCACCGACGAGCTGCACGACTACCGCGGCTACGCCGGCCAGGTCGCCGGCGGTGTCCTGCGGCCGGGGGACGAGGTGATCGTCCTGCCGTCCGGGCTGACCTCGCGCATCGCCGCGATCGACACCTACGACGGGCCGGTGGCGGAGGCGTTCCCGCCGATGTCGGTGACGATCCGGCTCGAGGACGACCTGGACGTCTCCCGCGGGGACATGATCGCCCGGCCGGCGAACCAGCCGACGGTCGGCCAGGACGTCGACCTGATGGTCTGCTGGATGGTGGACGCGCCGCTGCGGCCCCGGGCCCGGCTCGCGATCAAGCACACCACCCGGTCCGTCCGCAGCGTGATCAAAAATATCGCCTACCGGGTGGACGTCGACACCCTGCACCGGGACGAGTCCGCCGCCGAGCTGCGGCTGAACGACATCGGCCGGGTGACGGTGCGGACGACCACGCCGCTGTGCTTCGACCCGTACCGGCGCAACCGCGCGACCGGCAGCGTGATCCTCATCGACGAGGCCACCGGGGCCACGGTCGGCGCAGGCATGCTCCTCTGAGCACGATCCGCCGTGGCGGTCGCGTGGCTGGTCAGCGGCGCAGATAGCGCAGGAACAGGTTGCCGTCCTCCTCGAGAACGTGACCGAGCGTCATCGTCAGCGGGGCCCGCCAGCGCCGGCCGCGGACCATCCGCAGATGGTCGGGGCCGGCGAGCAACGGGGCGAAGGTCAGGCACAGCTCGTCGAGCAGGCCGGCGTCCGCAAGATCGGCGTGCAGGGACGGCCCGCCCTCGCACAGGACGCGGCCCAGCCCCCGCTCGCCCAGGGCGCGCAGGGCCACGGCTGGATCCACCGTCCGCTCACCGCAGATCAGGACGTCGGCGACCTCCGCGAGCGCCCCCCGCCGGGCGGGGGGCGCGGCCTCGCAGGTCAGCACCAGCGGGCGCACCGGCGCGGCGAACAGCCGGGCGGACGGCTCCAGTCGCAGGGCCGCGGAGACGACGGCGATCGGCGGGACCGCGTTCTGCCCGGCCGCGACCCGCCGTTCGCGCCGGTCGGGCGGGACGACGACCGGCCCGTAGTCCTCGGCGACCGCGGTGCCGGCGCCGACGAGGACGACGTCGGCGAGCCACCGCAGCAGTCGGAAGACCCGGCGGTCGGCGCTCCCGCCCAGGGCGCCGGAACGGCCGTCTACCTCGGTGGCCCCGTCGATCGAGGAGACGAAGTTCGACCGGACGTGCACCTGCCCGGTGGCGAGCGGCGGCAACCGGTAGCAGACGTCCAGGTCGACGGCGTCCGCGGCGCCGGCTCCGGCACTGGTCGCGACGCCGGTACCGTCCGCAAGATCGGCAGTGCTCGCAAGATCGGTACTGTCCGCGGCATCGGCGCTGCCCACCGCGTGGGTACTGGCCACAACATCGGCATTGCCGGACAACAGGTGGCGCACTCCGACAACTCTATTCTCGACGGGGTGTGCCAGGCCGCCGTGCCTTCCTGGGTTGTGCCGTGCCTTCCCGGGTTGTCCGGGCCGGCGCCGTCCGTTGTTCCTTCCTGAAAAGCAACCGGATCGGACACGGGAGATCGGAAGTCACAGTGTTCGGGGCGAAAAAGATGTGAGCTCGCTCGCGTGACACTTCTTGGGACAACATCAGCCCGGTGTTTTTTCGTAGGGTGAGAAAATGCCGGAACGTCTGGTCGACCGCCATCCTGAGGTACTCCCGGACGATCTGGTCGCGGCCCTGCTGCCGCCGCCGCGGTTCAACGACGTCCGTTTCGACACCTATCGGCCGGATCCCGCCGAGCCGAGCCAGGCCGCCGCCGTCGTGGCACTCGGCCAGTTCGCCAGCCGGGTCGCCGGTGGCGGCCGGGCGGGGGAGTCCGCCGGCGGGCGCGGCCTGCTGCGCTTCGGCCGTCGTAACAGCAGTGGACGCAGCACCCGCCACGGCGGGCCGGTGGCCGCCACCGGCGCGGGCCCCACCCGCCCCGGGGTCTATCTCGACGGCGGCTTCGGGGTCGGCAAGACCCACCTGCTCGCCTCGCTGTGGCACGCCGTGCCGGGGCCCAAGGCATACGGGACGTTCGTCGAGATCACCTCCCTGGTCGGCGCGCTCGGGTTCGCCCGGACGGTGGACGCGCTCGCCGGCCTGCGGCTGCTGGCCATCGACGAGTTCGAGCTGGACGACCCCGGTGACACCGTCCTCGTCTCCACGCTGCTGACCAGGCTGGTGGAGGCCGGTGTCCGGCTGGCGGCGACGAGCAACACCCAGCCGGAGGATCTCGGGGCCGGCCGGTTCGGCGCCGACGACTTCCTGCGCGAGATCCAGGGGCTGTCCGCGCAGTTCCACGTCCTGCGGGTCGAGGGTGAGGACTTCCGGCACCGCGGCCTGCCCAAGCCCCCGGTGCCCCTGGGCGACCAGGAGGTCAGCCGCCGCGCCGCGGCCACCCCCACCGCCAGCGAGGACGACTTCGCCAGCCTGTGCGCGCACCTGGGCGAACTGCACCCGTCCCGCTACGGCGCGCTGGTCGACGATGTCGGCCTGGTCTGCCTGCACGGGGTGGCCCAGGTGGTTGACCAGGCGGTGGCGTTGCGGCTGGTCGTCCTCGCCGACCGGCTCTACGACCGGTCGGTGCCCGTCGCGGTGTCCGGCCGGCCCTTCGACGAGCTGTTCTCCCCGGAGATGTTCGCCGGGCCGCACCGCAAAAAGTTCCAGCGCGCGGTGTCGCGGCTGTCCGCGCTCGCCCGTGACGGCGGCGCCGACGAGATGGTCGTCCGGGAAGGCTCGGCGAGCAGCGGCGGCCGACCGGCCGCGTAGAGCGGCCTGGCCGCGGACCGGCCGTTCCTACGGGCGGGGCCCTGCCCCGACGAGCCGAGGCCGGCCGTGAAGAACGGCCGGCGGGCAGCGTCACGACGGTCCTGCCCGGGTCTGGGCGGTTGACCGCGTTCCCCGCGGGCGGGCACGCCCCCATTCCCGCTGTCCCACGTTTCGCGTAGGTGCCGCGTGCCCCGCGGGCGGGCACGTCCCGGTGGTTGTCCCGTCGCACCGGTGGCGGGACACTTGTTCTCTGCCGCCATGCTGGTCGAACGCACCGGGCCGGCCAGGCGTGCCGGTGGATGTACCGTCGGCGAATGCCGGTGGACATCGCCGACAGCTGTCGACGGACATCGGCGGACGCCGCCGCGCGGGGAGCCGACCGACAGCCGGGCGGTGGCCACGGCCGGGTCCGTGTCGTTGCCGGCCTGTCGTGTCGAGGGCGACCCGGAGGGGGATGGGGACGGATGACGGACTACGTCGTTCTGCTGGTCGTCGTGCTGGTACTGGCCGTCTGCATCCTCGGGCTGTTGTATCTCGTGCTGTCCGGGTCCGAGGAGCAGGACCGGCGGTAACCGGCGCGGACCGGCGCATATTGGCGCGGATTCGCGCGCGTCAGCGTGCGTCAGTACGGATCGGGTACGAGTGCACGCGGCTCGCGAGGCGCACCGAGGCGCGCGTCCCCACGCGGATTCATGCCGCCCGCGGGACGGATTTCCCGGCCTGCGGGGAAACACAGCGTGCGGGAAACGCAGCCTGCGGGAAACCCGTCCCGCCGGGCCGGCGGGACGGGTCCCGGCGTGTTCAGAGCAGTCGGGCGATCACGACTGATTCGGCGTCCAGTTCGATGCGTCCTGGCATGAAGGTGAAACCGGTGGCGGAGGCGGCCGGGATGTCGAAGGGAACTCCCTCGACCGGCACCGGCTGGCGCCGGTCGGACAGGTTGCACACGACGGCGACCTGCCCACGGCGCAGCACGAACCACCGGGCGTCCTCGTCGAAGGTGCAGTGCACCGACGGCAGGGCGGGGTCGGTGAGGTCGGGCAGGGTCCTGCGCAGCGCGGTCAGCCGCCGGTACCACTGCAGCAGCCCGGCGTGCCGGGGGGCGGTGAGCTGCGACCAGTCGAGCCTGGAGCGGACGAACGTCGCCTCGTCCTGGGGGTCGGGGATCTCGTCGGGCCCCCAGCCGTGCGCGGCGAACTCGCCGCGGCGGCCCTTGCGGATGGCGTCGGCCAGGCCCGGCGCGTCGTGGTCGCTGAAGAACTGCCAGGGCGTGGTCGCGCCCCACTCCTCGCCCATGAACAGCATCGGCGTGAACGGGGAGGTCAGCAGCAGCGCGGCGCCGACCCTGAGCAGGCCGGCGCTCAGCGTCGCGCTCGCCCGGTCGCCGATCGCCCGGTTGCCGACCTGGTCGTGGTCCTGGAGGAACACGATGAAACGGTGGGCGGGCAGGTGGTTCGGCACCGGACGGCCGTGGGAGCGTCCCCGGAACGTCGAGTACGTCCCGTCGTGGACGAACGCGTGCTCCATCGCCTTGGCGAGGGTGGCGAGGCCGCCGAAGTCGCTGTAGTAGCCCTGGCGTTCGCCGGACAGGGCCGCCCACAGGGCGTGGTGGACGTCGTCGCACCACTGCGCGTCCAGGCCGTGTCCGCCGGCTTCGCGGGTGGTGACCACCCGGGGGTCGTTCAGGTCGGACTCGGCGATGACGAACAGCGGCCGGCGCTGCTGGGCGGCGAGCCCGTGCACCGCCGTGGTGATCTCCTCCAGCAGGTGGACGGCCCGGTTGTCGGCGAAGGCGTGCACCGCGTCCAGCCGCAGGCCGTCGCAGTGGTAGTGCCGCAGCCAGCCGAGCGCGTTGTCGACGATGAAGGCCCGGACCTCGTCCGAACCGGGCGCGTCGAGGTTGACCGCGGGCCCCCAGGGCGTGACATGGGAGTCGGTGAAGTAGGGGCCGAAGCGGGACAGGTAGTTGCCGTCCGGCCCGAGATGGTTGTGGACTACGTCCATGATCACACCGATGCCCCGGTTGTGGGCCGCGTCCACGAAGCGTTTGAGCCCGTCCGGGCCGCCGTAGGGCTCGTGCACGGCGAAGAGGTCCACGCCGTCGTACCCCCAGCCGTGCCGGCCGGCGAAGGCGTTGACGGGCAGCAGTTCGACCGCGTCGACCCCGAGCGCCACGAGGTGGTCGAGCCGTGCGATGGCCGCGTCGAAGGTGCCCTGCGGGGTGAACGTGCCGATGTGCAGCTCGTAGAGGACGCTGCCGGCGAGCGTGATGCCCCGCCATGCGTTGTCGGACCAGGAGAACAGCGAGTGGTCGACCAGGCGCGAGCGGCCGTGGACGCCGTCCGGCTGCCAGGCCGAGCGGGGGTCGGGCAGCTCGTCGACGTCGCCGTCGACGAGGAAGGCGTAGTCGGTGCCGTGCCCGGCCGCGGGCACGTTGACCCACCACCAGCCGCCCTCGTCGGTCATCATTTCGTGAACGGTTTCGCGACCGTCCGTGCTGGTGGTTACACTCACCGTCTTGGCATCTGGCACCCACACGCGGAAAGTGCTCATCGGTACTGTCTACCCGTTGTCGATTGCATGAGCATCTGTGATCTCGATTTCACGGCGCCGTTACAGGTGTGGTGTCGCGCATCTGCCTGACGTTCCGGTTGACGTTGCGTCGAGCGGCCCTCCGCTGATCGTGTGATCGCCCGGGTTTCGTCCTGCCCATGTTTCAGGGCAGCACGGATCGGGTCCGTCCCGCCCGGGGTTCCGGCCGGTTCCGGGACGAATCACGACTCGATTGTCGCGGCTGTGGTTCGGCCGTGGTTCGAGTATCGCGGATACTCTGTGATCATGCACATAGCGACAACGGATGATGCCATCGCGTGGGGTGTGCCGGCGGAACTCGTCGTGGTGCGGCACGGGCAGAGTACCGGCAATGCGGCCCTCGCCGCGGCCGATGCCGCCGGCAGCCAGGACGCCGGCATCACCGAGCGGAATCCCGACATCCCGCTGTCGCCGCTCGGCCGGGAGCAGGCCGGCGACCTCGGCCGCTGGTTCGCCTCGCTGCCGCCGGAACGCATCCCGCAGATCATCGAGTCCTCGCCGTACGTCCGGGCGCGGGACACCGCCGACATCGTGCGGGACGAACTGGCACGTGCCGGCCGGGCGGTGCCCCCACCCGTCCTCGACGAGCGGCTGCGGGACCGCGAGACGGGTGTGCTGAGCGGGCTGCCCGCGGCGGCCAGGCAGGCCCGGTTCCCCGACGAGGTGCGGCGGCGGGCCCATCTCGGTGAGCTCTACTACCGGCCGCCGGGCGGCGAGTCCCTCACCGACGTGGCGCTGCGGCTGCGCAGCTTCCTGCGGGACGTCTGCCGGGAACAGGCCGGCCGCCGGGTGCTCGTCGCCGCGCACGACGCTGTCGTGATCATACTCCGGTTCGTCCTCGAGGGCCTGACCGAGAGCGAACTGGTGGCGCTGAGCGGTTCGGTCGCCAACGCGTCCGTCACCCGCTGGGTGGCGGACACCGGACGCCTGCGCCTGGCCGACTACAACCGGACCGGTCATCTCCGGCCCGGCCGCATCCGGAGCGATCAGCCGCACGGCGGCCATCCCCTCGGCGGTCATCCCGGCGCCGGTAGCGGCTGACAGCGGGGGAACGCGCGGCGCGTCCCCGGTGCCCCCACCGCGTCCTTGCGGGATTCTCCACACCGGACGACGGGGATCCGCCCGCGGCGGGGAACCGCTGCCCCGCGGCGGCGGCGTCGGATTCACATCGTCGAACGTTCCCGGTCGAGCCTTCTCTGTCGTATCAGTCTCCGGCCATGCACGCTCGGTCGCGATCATCTGTTTGTCGTCGGGACAGTTGACAACTTTCCCCACCGTCAAGGTGGAGAACTATGATTTCTGCCATATTCCGATCATCTTGACGATTACTGGCTGTTTCCCCGAAAGTCCACAGTTATGTCGCCGCGCACACCACTGATTCGCCGTCGGTGTGTGGACTACGCGTTGGTGTGTAGCTGTCGCTGTTCGTTCTGTCGAGCCTAGCTCGGGCAGGGCGAGTCGATCCGCCGGGTCACCCGTCGCTCACGGATCCCACGACCGTACATTCCTGACTTCCCCGGGCTGCCGGCGGCCGATTTCCGGCACCGGAACGTCCACCGTCCTCCAACCGCCATTAGCCGTAGCGCCGTCAGCCCCCACCGCCGTTAGCCGTGCCCCTGACGGCCCGCCTCGGCCGGGCCCGCCCGTCACGCCCCGGATGTCGCGTCATGGCGGGTGACCAACCATGACAGCCGTTGTCGGTCACCGTCCGTAGAGAGACCAGGAAGAATCATGGCAGACCAGACGATCGTGCAGACGCATCCCGTGGCCCGCGGCCCGCGGGACAGCACCGACGTCGGGCCCGACGTGGCTGTTCGGGCCGAGACCGACGCCGGTGTCGAGGCGGGTGCCACGCCCGAGGCGGGTGCCGGCGTCGACGCCGGCGGCCCGGCCGAAGGCCCCCCGCCGGCAGGAGCGCCCCGGCGGGGGGCCGCCGGGGCATCGGGGTGCCCTACCGGCTGATCTCCTGGCTCAGCCCGCTGGTGCTACTGGTTATCTGGGAGGCCTTCGCCCGCAGCGGGGTGATCTCCACGCAGGTGCTGCCCGCGCCGACGAAGGTGCTGTCCACCGCCCGGGAGCTCACCGCCAGCGGCCAGCTCCCGAAGGACGCGCTGATCAGCCTGCGGCGGGCGGCAACCGGCTTCGTGATCGGCGGCGGGATCGGCCTCGCCCTGGGCGTCGCGGTCGGTTTCTCCAGGCTCGCGGACGCGGTGCTCGACCGTCCGATCCAGATGATCCGCGCGGTGCCCTTCCTGGCGATCCTGCCGCTGGTGATCGTGTGGTTCGGGGTCGGCGAGTCCGGCAAGGTCTTCCTGGTCGCGCTCGGTGTCGCGACCCCGATCTACCTCAACACCGTGCTGGGTATCCGGCAGGTGGATCCCAAACTCCTTGAGCTCGGGCGGGTCATCGGCCTGCCCCAGCGTCAGCTCATCCGCCGGATCGTGCTGCCGGGCGCGCTGCCCTCGATCCTCAACGGCATCCGCCTGGCCATCACCACCGCGTGGCTCGCCCTGGTGGTCGCCGAAACCGTCGGCGCCGACTCCGGCATCGGTTTCATGGCGATGGACGCGCGTGAATTCCTGCGGACCGACGTCATCGTGCTGGCGATACTGATCTACGCGGCCATCGGAATTCTTTCCGACCTGGCCGCCCGGGTACTCGAACGTCGGCTGCTCTCCTGGCACCCGAACTACGCGAACGCCCGGAGCTGATCACGGCCACGGCCGGCCGGCTGTTCTTACGACGTGCCACCGGCCCGCGCGGCCCACGGACACCAGGCATCCCGGCCGTTCCGGCCTGACCAGCTGTTTCGATATCACCCGTTCCGATATCACCCGTTCCGGTCACATCTGTTCCGGTCACATCGGTTCCACCTGCGCAATTTCCAGGTGCGCCGCCGCACCAGGTAGTCAATACAACTGTCGGCCATTGAATGGTCTCGTGCTGTAAAGGAAAGCCGATGTCTCCTGCGAACTCCCTGTGGACTCCGACCGTCGCCCGTGGCGCCGGTGCCGGCACCGGCCGGCACGTGGTGATCGGCCGGCGCGGCCTGTCCCGGCGGACCTTCCTGTCCACCGTCGCCGCGGCCGGGCTGGCAGTCCCGCTGGCCGCCTGCGGCTCGGACGACAGCAGCAGCGGCGGCGGCAACACCAGCACGGTCCGGCTGACCTTCGGGACGGGGTCGCCGGAGAAGGAACGCGGCGAGCTGGAGAAGAACCTGCGGGCGCAGGGCATCGCGGTCCAGTGGCTCGGCCCCTTCCCGAACCACGCCCCGACCATGCAGGCGGTCACCGGAGGCAGCGCGGACTTCAGCTTCGGGGGAAGTTCCACGCCGGCGGACGCCGCCATTCTTGCCGGCTCCCCGCTGGTCTACGTCGGATTCGGCGAGTCGTCGCCGCGGACCAGCGCGATCCTCGTCCTGCCGAAGTCGGGAATCCGCTCGGTGAAGGACCTGGCAGGGAAGTCGGTCGCGGTGAACAAGGCCGGGCTCGGGGAGTTCCTGCTGGTGGCGGCCCTGGAGAAATACGGCGTCCCCAAGGACCAGGTGAAGTTCGTGTACCTGAACCCGCCGGACGCGGGACCGGCGTTCTCCACGGGGAAGGTCGACGCCTGGTCTATCTGGTCCGGCCCGCGGGAGCAGGCCGAGGTCACCTACGGCGCCGTCCCCATCTTCGTTGACCAGGACGAGCTGCCCCGGCAGTTGGACTTCCGTACCTATCTGGTCCGCCGGGAATACGCCGAGAAGAACCCCGACCTCGTCCGCAAGGTGATCAATGCCTACGTGGCGGAGTACGAGTGGCAGGCGAACCACATAGAGGAGACGGTGCGGATCCAGACCGCCGCGGCCAACTACCCGGACGGCGTCCTGCAGAAGCTGACGGCCAACAGGGTCGTCACAAAGCTCAAGCTGATCGACGACGATGCGATCGAGAAGCTCCAGTACGGCGCGGACTGGATGACCGACCACAAGGTGCTGTCCGGCAAGCTCGTCGTCGCCGACCACGCCGTCAAGCTGTAGCGCCGTCCGCCGCGGCCATCGTCTGAAGCGGCCACTGTCTGGGGCAGGGGCCGCGGGCGGCACGGCCCGGCTCCACGGCCTTGCCGAACACCTGGTTGCCAGCCGAACACCTGGTTGAAGGGAACGCGAGGTAATGACATCCCAGCCCGCCACCGTCCCGCGGGAGACCGCGGATGCCGCGTCCGCCGGGGGAGCGTCCCTCGTCCGGGTCCGTGGCCTGCGCCGCGCCTATCAGGACAAGGTCGTCATCGACGGGCTCGACGTCGACATCGCCGCCGGTGAGTTCGTCGCCCTGCTGGGCAAGAGCGGCTGCGGCAAGACCACCCTGCTGCGGACCCTCGCCGGCCTCGACCAGCCCGACGCCGGCACAGTCGACGTGCCGGCGCAGCGGGCGGTGGTGTTCCAGGAGCACCGGCTGCTGCCGTGGGAACGGGTCTGGCGCAACGTCGCGATCGGGCTGCCGCGGGGCGAGGGACAGCAGAAGGCCGCCGCCGCGCTGGCGGAGGTCGGCCTCAGTAGCCATCTCGAGGCGTGGCCGATCACCCTCTCCGGTGGGGAGGCGCAGCGGGTCGCCCTCGCCCGGGCGCTGGTCCGCGAGCCGAAACTGCTGCTGCTCGACGAGCCGTTCGCCGCCCTCGACGCACTGACCAGGATCAAGATGCACGAGCTCGTCCGGGAGTTGGTCGCCCGGCACCGGCCGGCGGTGCTGCTGGTCACCCACGATGTCGACGAGGCGATCACGCTCGCCGACAGAGTCCTGGTCATGCGGACAGGGGAGATCGCCGCCGAGCACCGTATCCAGCTCACCGGTGCCCGGGGCCGGGCGGACGGTGACTTCCTGGCGCTACGGGAGACCCTGCTGGCCGAACTCGGTGTGCTCCCCGGCCCCGGCGCGCTGGCGGCGGTCGCCACCTGACCGGCCCCACGCGCCGGCCGGCGCGTGGGGCCGGCGTGGAGGGGGCTCCCGAGCGTGCACTGGGACCACCCCTACTGGGATCACCAGCTACTGGGACCACCAGGTGGGTGTGCGGTCCCAGCGGTGGCGCCTCCAGCGGTCCAGCAGTTCCGGCGTCGGCGGGGGAGCGTCACTGACGGCGATGTTCTCCTCCACGTGCCGGATCCGGCGCATCCCCGGAATGACGGTGGACACCGCGGGGTCCGCGAGGATGAACCGCAGGGCCGCCTGGGCCATCGACATACCCGACGGTATGTCCTGGCGCAGGCGCTCGGCCCGCTCCACGCTCGCTTCCAGGTTCTCGGGTACGAAGTAGCTGTTGCGCCAGTCCCCCTCGGGCCAGCGGGTGTCCCGGGTCAGCCGGCCGGTGAGGGTCCCCTCGTCGAACGGGACCCGCGCGATGATCGCGATATCGTGCTCCGCCGCGGCGGGAAACAGCGCGTCCCGCGGCGACTGGTCGAAGATGTTGAAGATCACCTGCACCGCGTCCGCCAGCCCCGTCTCCAGCGTGCGCAGCACGTTCCACGGTTCCCAGCGGTTCACGGAGATCCCGACGGCTTTCACGACGCCCTGTTCCTTCAGGGAGAGCAGAGGGCGCTGCCAGCGTTCGTCCATGGCCCAGGAGTCCTCCCAGACGTGCATCTGCAGGAGGTCGATGGAGCCCAGCCCGAGGTTGTCCAGGCTCCGTCCGACGTACTCCTCGATATGGTCGGCGGGGAAGACGTCCTCAAGGCGTGACTTCCGCGTCGACGGCCAGGCGAGATCCTTCGGCGGCACCTTCGTCGCGACGTACAGCCGGCGGTCCGGGTTCGCCCGGACCAGCTGCCCGAGCAGTTGCTCGCTGTGCCCGCGGCCGTAGATCCAGGCCGTGTCGAAGAAGGTGCATCCCAGGTCGACCGCCCGCTGGAGGGCGTCGATCTTCTCGTCATCCAGGGCTCCGGTCCATCCCTGGACACCGCCGCCCATGCCCCACATGCCCATGCCGACCTCGGAGACCTGCCAGCCGAGCCGCCCGAACCGCCGATACCGCATGCTTCTCCTCCACCGGTCGCCACCGGCGTGCCGTCGAGTGCCGTGTCAGCGGATCCGCGGCGGATCCGTGAGCGTGCTGTCCGGCCGGATGCCGAGAGCCCCGTCGACGGCCCGCGCGGCGAGGTAGTCCCCGCCCGGGCCGGTCAGGGCCGTGAGCCATTCCGGCGGCGCGCCGGCCGGGGGGACCACGAGTGACCACGTCGGGGACAGGTCGGCGCCGCGCAGGAACTTGCCCCGGTAGGAGCCGGCGCCCAGCTCGACGCTGCCGAGCCCCCGGTCCATCGCGAGCCGGACCGGCCCGTAGACGGCCAGGTTGAAGTACGCGAACGGAGCGCAGCGGTCGGAGAAACCGGCCGCCCGAACGGCCAGGGCGTCCCCCCAGGAATACGTCAGGGCGAAACCCACCACCGCGCCGCCGTCGTACTCCAGCAGGACATGGCTGTGGGAGTCCAGGAAGGGCACCTGGCCGGCGAGGTAACGGGTCATCGCCTCGTCCGAGTCGGACGCCCCGTACTTGCGCTGGGTATGGCCGAGCAGCGGCCCGATCTCCGCCACGCACGCGGACAGCGGCGCCGAACCGATCGCCTCCGCGGCCTCGGTGAAGCGCCGTTCCTCCCGGTACCACTCCCGGCGGGAACGGGCGGACAGCGTCGGGGTGGCGAACGGCTCCCGGGTGACCGGTCGGACGGTGGCCTCCGCGGACAGCGGTGCCGCGTACGGGCCCGGTGTTCCGTCCAGGGCGACGCGCCAGGCCGCGGCGCACTCCGCCGCGTGGGTCTCCGGCACGTAGAGCATCGCGACGCTGCCCGCGCCACTGCCGGCGGCGTGCTCCGTCACGGCCCGGAACAGGCGGATGAGGACCCGCTCCCGCTCCGGGGGAGCGAGCGCGGGATCCACCAGCACGCCACCGTGGTAGCCGGCGCGGGAACCGACGAGCAACGCGGGCAGCCAGCGCCGGCGCTCCGGCGGGGACAGCGCGACGCCGTTGGGGGTGAGCAGTTCCGCCACGACGTCGTAGGCGGCGTTCATGGACGGGACGGTGCCACCGTCCCACAGGTAGCAGGGGACGGCGCCGACGACCCGCGCGTCCCGCGAGTACGCCGCCAGGTAGACGGTGTCGACGCCGGCGGCCGTCTCGGCCCAGCGCAGCCAGGGGTAGCTCAGGTAGAAGCTGCGCCCGGCGGCGAGCCGGGCCCAGGTCTCCTCCCCGATCTCGGCTATGCCCCTGACCATGCCGACCTGGTAGGTGCCGACCTGGTGGGTCATGCTGGCTTCGTCGTCCCGGCCGCGGCGGGCCCGGCCTCCGCATCCACCTCCGCCGAGACGAGGTCCTCGTAGGTCTCACGCCGCCGGATCAGCCGGACGTCCCCACCGTCGACCAGCACCTCCGCGGGGCGGGGAAGGCTGTTGTAGTGGCTGGCCATCGTCATGCCGTAGGCGCCGGCGGTGAAGATGGCCAGGACGTCCCCGGGCCGCAGCGACGGGAGGAGCCGGTCCTTCGCGAGGTAGTCGCTGGACTCGCACAGCGGGCCCGCGACGTCGTAGCGTGCCAGGTCCGGCTGGTCGTGCTCGCCGGTACGGCCCACCGGGGACAGTCCGTTGCGCGGCCGGGCCGGCCACAGGAAGTGGAACGTGTCGTAGAAGGCGGTCCGGATCAGGTGGCTCATCCCGGTGTCGGTGATCACGACGTTCCGCGAGCCGGAGGTCTTCAGGTAGCGCACGCTGGCCAGCAGCACGCCGGCGTTGGCCGCGATCGAACGGCCGGGTTCCATGACGACCGTGCCGCCGGCGGCCACGAAGGAGCGCAGCTTCGGCGCGATCACGGCGGCGAAGTCCGACCATCCCGGGACGCCGGATCCCTCGTAGTCCGCGGGGAAACCACCACCGATGTTGATCGTCGGGACGGGGGCGCCGTCGGCTGTCAGCTTCTCCGTCACGGTCAGCACCTTGTCCACGGCGTCGCCGTAGGCCCGCGGGTGGAAGACCGGGGAACCGAGGTGGAAGTGCAGGCCCTCCGGCCGCAGCCACTCATCGTCCACGGCCAGCCGGTACACCTCGTGCACCCGGTCGAGGTCGATCCCGAACTTGCCGCCGCGACGCCCGGTCGTGGTCTTGGCCGGGGTGCGGGAACCCACCGCGACGTCCGGGTTGACCCGCACGGCCGCCCCCGCCGGCATCCGGCACTCGGCCGCCGCCCGGGCGAGGGCGCGCATTTCACCCTCGGACTCCACGTTGACGCAGCGGATGCCGGAGCGCACCGCGTACCGCAGCTCCTCGTCGGACTTGCCCACGCCGGCGAAGACGATCCGCTGTGCGGGCACCCCGGCCAGCAGCGCCCGATACAGTTCGCCGCCGCTGACCACGTCCACGCCCGCGCCCGCCGCCGCGAGGCCCCGCAGCAGGTGGATGTTGCTCAGCGCCTTGACCGAGAAGCAGATCAGCGGCGCGAGGTCGGCGAAGGCGTCCGCCACCTGCCGCAGGTGGGTGACGAGGGTGCCGTGGGAGTACACGTAGACCGGAGTGCCGAAACGGGCCGCGATGTCCTCCACGGCCACGTCCTCCACGTACAGCACGCCGTCCCGGTACGTGAAACGATCCATGCATTCTCCCGGATGAGCTGAGTCACGCACCATGGCGATCGTCGCGAGATGGGGTGGGTGCCTGTCGCAACGCCCCGGACGGCCGGGATCATGCGGGCAGGTAGAGACCCTGAACCTCCAGCTCGCGGATACGCCGATAGGCACGCTCCAGTTCCCGCTCGTCGTCGGCGAGCAGGTAGAGGTGCCCGGGCGAGGTGAACAGGTCCACCGTCCGACGTACCCGCGACCCGGGGCGCAGGTTCAGCGCCGACCCGCACAGAATACCGGGCATACGGGCGATCTCGTCGAGCCCGGCGGCGGCCATGATCCCGTCGTACGGGGCTGTCAGACAGACGACGTGCAACTGCCGGCGCAGGTCGTACGGCGTGCCGAGCCGGGTGGCGAACCCGGCCGGGTCGACGTAGCGCAGCACCGTGAGGCTCACCTGGCTGTCACCGGTGGCCGCGACCGGCCCCCGCGGGGTGACGCCGCCCTCGAGCCGGGCGCCGCACTCGATGATCACAGGTCCGTCGTCGTCGACGAACAGCTCTGTGTGCGCCGGCCCCTCCCGTATCCCGAGCGCGTCGAGAACCCGCAGGACGTAGGGGACGGCGACGTCCTGCACGTCGCCGCGGGCCGGCAGCAGCCGCTGCCTGTCGTAGACCGGCTTCTCCCGCACGAACAGCCGGTCGTCACGCCAGATCTCGTGGACGTGGTGACGGCCCTCGATGCTCACGCTGTTGACGAAGTACTGCTGCCCGGTCAGCCTCTCCTGCACGAGGACCCCGTCGTTGCGCAGGC
This sequence comes from Candidatus Protofrankia datiscae, assembly GCF_000177615.2. GTDB lineage: Bacteria > Actinomycetota > Actinomycetes > Frankiales > Frankiaceae > Protofrankia > Protofrankia coriariae. The sequence goes on from NC_015656.1 coordinate 2,200,943, forward strand.
CGAGGGCGTTGTACGCGCGGTCGAGCGTGGCCAGTGCCGAGCGGGCCTGGGCCGGGCCGGCGCAGAAGACGACGCCGTCCGAGCCGGCGCTGTCGCGCGGCTTCACCACGACCGGCCAGTGCCGCCCGTGGGCGGCCCAGGTCAGCATCTGCTCCTCGTCGTCGGTCACCAGGCTCGCCGGCGTCCGCAGGCCCGCCGACCGCAGCCGTCGCATCATGGCGTACTTGTCCCGGCGGGGCCTGCCGGGCAGGTGCGCGTTGCCCGGCAGGCCGAGCAGCGTGGTGAGCTGGTCGGCCAGGTCCACTCCCCACTCGGAGCCGGCGAGCACCTGGTGGGTGCCGAGCCGGCGCAGCAGCGCGGCGGTGGCCGCGGGGTCCGTGGCGGCCTGGACCACCTCGACGAAGTCGTCGGGGCGGAAGGATGCCGCGTAGGACGCCGGTGGTTCCCCCTCGACGACCGCTACGGACTCCCAGCCGTGCCGCGCGAACTCCGGGGCGAGCTGGGAACCGGTCGAGAACGGCGCCACGATGGCGATCCTGTGTGCTGCCACGTCCGTATTCTGTCAGCGTCGTTCCGGCGGTGTCATTCCGCCATCTTCACCATACTTTCGGTGACTGAACCCTCGGTGGTGGTCTGGATGGGCAGGCTGTGCCCGGCCTCGGCGGGGCCCATGGCCCGCTGCCCGACCGGCAGCGGGACGCCGACGAGGGATCCTCGCCGGCTGGTGACGGCCACCGCGGCGAGGACGCAGGCGAGCGGGGCCAGGCAGCGGCCCGCCGCGGGCCCGAAGTGATCCACCGCCAGCCCGGACAGCAGGTTGCCGGCCGACCCGCCGACCGCCATCATCGTCGACACCCAGGCGAACGTCTCGTTCGTCCTGCCGTCGGGCGCGAGCGTCCCGAGCAGCCCGAACTCCTCGGCGCTGACCGCGGCCATCGGCAGGCCTGCGAGCGGCAGGGCGACGGCGATCACCGGCAGGGGGAGCGGTAACGCCAGCGGCAGCATCCCCAGGAAGCACAGCCACAACAGCGCGGCGTAGCGGTCGGCCGGCCGGCCGCGGCGCCGGCCGGCGCCGTAGTACAGGCCGCCGACCGCGCTGCCAACCGGGACGAGGGCGAGCAGCACGGCACCGCCGGCCGCGGTGAGCGCCGAGGAGCCCGCCGTCGCCGGGATCGCCACCTCCAGGGCCGCGAACGCCGCCGCCACCAGCGCCGCGGCCAGCAGCACCACACCGATTCCCGGCAGGCGCCACAGCGGCCCCCGGTGCCGCCGTCGCCGCCGTTCCCGCGTCCCGGTGGACAGCCGCGACATCACCGGGGAGGTCGCGTAACCGATCGATCCGACGCCGAGGCAGCCGCCGGTCACGAGCACCGCCACCGCCGGCGTCGAGACCGCGGTGAGCAGCCCCACCAGGGCCGGCCCGACGACGAACAGCACCTCGACGGTGACGGCCTCCAGCGCGTTCGCCGCGTCGAGCAACGGCCCCCGTGGCACGAGCTGTGCCCAGGCGGCCCGGATCGTCGCGCCCACCGGGGCGAGCGTGAGCCCCGCCAGCCCCGTCAGGACGAACACGCCGACGTCGACCCGTGACCCGCTCACCGCCAGGATGGCCACCAGGACGGCGGGGTGCGCGACGCCCAGCACGCCGACGACCGGTCGCAGCCCGACGCGGTCGATGAGGGCGCCGAGCAGGGGGCCGGAGACACCCAGGGCGGCGGAGAACACCGCGAGCACCGCGGCGGCGGCGGTGTACGCGTGCGTCCGCTGCTGGACCAGGAAGAACAGCGCGAGGGGCTCCAGCGCGAAGGTCAGACGCGTGAGCTGGCCGGGTAACAGGGCCCGCGTGACGCCCGGCCGCCGCCACAACGCGATGTACAGCCTGGCCCCGGTCGGGAGCGGATCCGTCATCGGTCAGCCGGTGATGTCGCCGGTGATGTCAGCTGTGGCGGGATCCCGCCCCGCGGGGGAAGCGTCACCGGGTTCCCGGTGGGTCCCGTCGTACTGGTCGATCAGCGACCCGTTCAGTGCGTTCGTCAACCGTAGACGCTCCTGTAGTAGATCGTAATATCCCAGATGCCGGGACGGCATCGGGGAGAGGTAGACACTGACGACCTCCGGTACCCGCTCGATGTCGAACTCCAGCCGGTCGGCCTTCGCCCGGAAGTCCGCGGTGCCGGGCAACAGGGTACGGTTGAAAATGTTGAAGTACGGCGTGGCGTCGGATTCGTGACGGGTCAGCTCCTCCTTCAGTTGTAGACAGCGGTCCAGGTAGAGGTCGTGGGCGGCTCGGTCGTCCTCGTCATGTCCGATCAGCACGTTGAAGGTCTGGTAGATCACACCGAGATCGAGTATCGCCCGGATTATCTCGAACTGTTCCTGGAAGGACCGCAGCTTCCGGAACCGGGTGGTTGGCTCCTCCCCGAGATATTCCAGGGAGAGCTGGACACGGTAACATCCCGACCAGCGTTCACCCGAGCGGTCGCTCCAGAACATGGCCGCCATCAGCTCCTCGTCCAGATGTCCCGGGTCGAGGAACTTTCCGAACTCCAGGCCGTTGGCGAACTCCCAGGAGAACCCGTGGGCGCGGGCCAGGCGGAATATCTCCAGCACCTCGTCCCGGCCGCCCGCATGCAGCGGGGAACCGTTCCCGTCCCGCTGCATGCGGGAGAGGATGTTGTCCTCCTGGAAGAGGATGTTCGATATCCCGGCCGACCTGAAGTACGCGAAATGCCGCGCCACGGTGTCCGGGCTCATGTACCGGTAGCGGCCGCGTATCGGTGTGGCGCAGAAGGCGCAGGCCCGGTGGCAGCCGCGGGAGGTCTCGAAGCAGGTGAAGGGGGCGCGCACCGTGGGCGGCGGGGTCCCCTCCCCGGTGTCGTCGTACAGCGAGAGGTCCGCCACCAGGTCCAGCGCCATCGGGGGGAGCTCGTCGAGGTCCAGCGGTGGGCCGCCCACGACCACCACGCCCGCGCCGTGCCCGCGGGTACGCACCAGGGAGCCGACGGGAATGCCGCGCGCCCGCGACTCGACGACGCGGGCGAAGGCCACCTCGCCCTCCAGTTGCACCGCGACGTCGAAGCCGTTGTCCAGGTACCACTCGGAGCGTGCGGTGACGTCCATGCCGCCGGCCACCAGCAGGGCCTCGGGATTCACCCGCCTCATGTGCCGGGCGAAGTCCGCCACGACCCGCGCGGAGTTGGTGAAGTTGTTGCTGATCCCGATGACGTCCGCGTCGCGTATGTCGTCGTCGTACGACTCGAAGGCCCCGCCGTGGCGGTAGCAGTCGATCATGTCGGGGCCGTAGGGAAAGGACGCGTAGTGCTGCGGCTCGGCGTCGCCGACCTGGGCGTCGACGATACGGAACCGCGCCTCGACACCGCGTTCCGCGAGGTGCTTGCGGGCCCCTGCCGCGAGAGTCACCAGGGCGCTCTTGGGGTTGCGGACCCGGACCGGACTGATGGTCAGGCCCTGCCCGCGGAATCGTTGGCCGGGGTACGGCGCGTAGAAAAGGGTGACGCGCATCGCCTCGTCCTCTGTCCGTCCTCGTCCGGTGCCCGGTCAGCCGGCGTATATACCGTCGTAGCGCCGGTGCAGTTCCCGGTCGTTCAGCAGGTTCGTCATGTGCAGTCGTTTCTGGTAGATGTCCCAGTAGGAGAAGTGGTCGGTCTCGACGGCCGACAGGAATATGCCGACCAGCTCCGGGTGCTCCTCGATGTCGAAAGCCAGCAGCGAGCGCAGGCTGGTGTAGTCCGTGGCGCCGGGGAGCAGCGCCAGGTTGAAGACGTTGAAATACGGCTGGTAGGTGGAGCCGCCCAGCGCGGACAGTTCACTCTTGATTCTGAGGCAGTAGTCACCGAACAGGTCGATGCCCTCCGGATCGTGCTCGGGATATCCGATGAAGAGGTCGTAGGTCTGGTGCCCCACGCCGTGGTCGGTGAGCATCGTCGCCAGGATGTCCACCTGCTCGTCGACCCCCAGCAGCTTCGGGAAGCGCTTCTTCTTGATGTTCATGTTGTCCAGGGGGATCTGGACACGGTAGCAGCCCACCCAGCCCTCGTCGGTCACCGTGCTGTCCAGCAGCGCGGCGGCCAGTTCGTGGTCGAAACGGCCGTCCTGCATGAACTTGCCGAACTCGATGCCGTTGGCGAACTCCCACGCGAAACCGTGGCCGCGGATGAGGTCGAACATCTGGAGCAGTTCTTCCCGGCCCCGCTCGTAGAGATAGTCGCCGGTGCCCTTCCGCTGAATTCGGGACAGCGGATTGTCCTCCTGCCACACGATCGTGCGGACGCCCAGGGAGCGGAAGTACTTCAGGTGCCTGTCCATCGCCTCCGCGGACATGTAGCGGTAGTGCCCCCGGGACGGCGCGCTGCAGAAGGAACAACGCCAGGCGCACCCGCGGGAGGTCTCCCAGCAGATGAAGTTCCCGTGGACGCCCGCGGGCGGCGGCCCCTCGGCGGTGTCGTCGAAGAGCGACAGGTCGCCGACCAGGTCCAGCGCCATCGGCTCCAGCTCGTCCAGGTTCACCAGGGCGGACATGTCGATCCTGGTCGCGGTGGGGCGGTCGGCGGTGCAGATGTTGGGGATGTCGTCCAGGCCGCGCCGGTTCGCGACCGCCTCGACCACCCGGCCGAAGACGTGCTCACCCTCGCCGAGCACGACGACGTCCACTCCGCGGCGCAGGTAGTACTCGGGGCGCGCGGTGCAGTCCACACCGCCGACGACGACGGTCGTGCCGGGTTTCACCTGCTTGATGAAACGCGCGAGATCGGCCACGATCTGCGCGCTGTTGGTGAAGTTGCAGGTGATGCCGTGGACGTCCGCCTCTCTGATCTTTTCGGCGGCCTCCTCGAAGGGGACGCCGTAACGGTAGCAGTTCATGATCCGTGGCCCGTAGGGGATGGACTTGTAGGGGACCCGCTGCGAACCGAGCTGCAGATCCACTATCTCGATCTCGCATGACAGCCCGTTGGACGCGCAGAATGCGCGCAGCCCGGCCGCGAGTGTCGGCAGGGCGCTTCTCGGGTTGAACGGCCGTTCCGTGTTGACCGGGTCGGTCTCCCCTTCGAAGATCTGCGAGGGATAGGGGGCGTAGTACAGGTTGACCTTCATGGTGCCGCCTTTCACGGATGGGAGACGGGCGGGGCCGGGCGGGCCGGACGGGCGAGGTCACCGGTGGGGGACGGGCGGAGAGACGTCGACGGACCGGGCTGCCGGGGACGGTGGGACGACCGCCCCGTCGGTGCCCGCCGAGGGCGCGTCCCGCACGACCCAGCGCAGGTAGGTGTCGATCTCCCCCGATCGCGGTACCGCCCACGGCAGACCGAACCGCCGGGCGAGCTGCGTGGCGCGGGGCGCGGGGAACCTGGCCGTGGCGTCGGTGAAGACATCGGCGACGGGATCGGCGCCGTCACCGGTCCAGGGCGGCAGCGCGAGCAGACAACGCGCCACGAGGTCGTCCTCGCGCGCACGGGCCAGCGCCCGCTCGTGGAACTGCGCATACGACACCGTCTCCGGACGACGGGCGGCGGGGCCGGGAAGCCGGGCCATGAGTTCGCTGAGCAGGACCCGGCCCGGCCCCAGGAGGTCGAAGGTCTCCCCGCGGGCCTCATCGCGGTGGAGCCCCTCGACGATGAACCGGGCCACCCGGTCGACCGGCGCCCAGTCCACCGACGCCCTGGTCACCACCCGGGCGTCGAGGGCCCGGCACAGCCGCAGCACCAGCGTCACCAGGGACGTCGGGTTGCCCACGCCCGTGCGTGAGTCCGCGCCGACCTCGCCGAGCCGGCACACCGTGGCGGGCAGCCCGCGCGACCTGGCGCGTTCGAGGAGCTGCTCGGCCGTCCACTTGGACTGGCTGTACCCGTCGGCCGGCAGGCCGTGCCGGCGTCCGGAGACGTCGACGGTGGGTGGCCCCGGCGGGCCGTCGCCGAGCACGCTCACCGTCGACAGATGCCACAGCCGCTTCGTCCGGCCCGTCATGGCGAACCGGATCACCTCGCGGGTGCCGTCGACGTTGGTCGCGCGGTGACGTTCGTAGTCGAGCACCGCGTTGATCAGCGCCCCCGCGTGGACGACGGCCACCGCCTCGTCCGCGAGATCGTGGTAGCGCCCCTCCCGCAGGCCCAGCAGCGGCAGGCCGAGATCTCCGGCGACGGCGACGGCGCGGCCGCGCTCGACCCGTAGACCAGCGGCCCGCAGCGCCGCGTCCAGCCGCCTGCCCGCCTCCTGGTCGTTACTGCCGCGCACGAGACACACCACGGTCCGGGTGGTTCGTCGGGTGAGTTCGGCGAGCAGGCGCGCGCCGACGAATCCGGTGGCCCCGGTCAGGAGGACCGTCTCCGGACGCGGTGGGCCCGCCGGACGCCTGCCCGGGGCCGGCCGGCGGGGGGCCGGGGGAGCGGCCGGCTCGTGCAGGAAGATGTCCCGGCCCACGACGTCCGCCAGCGGCGTCCCGTCCTCGGCGTGGCCCGGACCCGACACGATCAGGGCGGCCTGTTCCCGCAGAGTCGGCGCCCCCAGCAGGTCGCGAGACTCCAGCCGTACTCCGAAACGTCGCTCGAGGGCCAGCGCGAGCCGCACCGCGGTGAGCGAGGTGCCGCCCGCGCGGAAGAAGTCGGTGCGAGCGGTCGCGTCGGGGAGCAACAGCCGCCAGAGCCGCAGGATCTCGGCCTCCAGGAAGGGGGCCGGGGCGGTTGTCCCCCCGGGCGCGCCGTGTTCGCCGGTGGGGCCGTGTTCGCCGGTGCGGCGGTGCTCGTCGGTGAGGCGGTGGCGCAGGGCGACCTGGTCCACCTTGCCGTTGGGGAGCAACGGCATCCGGTCCACCGCGACCACCCGCCGCGGGACACCGGCCGCCGGCAGCCTGCTTCGTGCGTATGCCAGCAGGCCGCTCTCCGTCTGCCCGGCGGTGAGTACGGCGAAGCAGACGACCGACCGCTGCGCCCGGGTGCCGGCTACGACGGTCTTCACCCGCTGGACGCCCGGGGCGTCCCGCAACGTGGTCTCGATCTCGTTCAGGTCGATCCGGACACCCGCGATCTTGATCTGGTCGTCGCGCCGGCCGGTGAACATCAGCAGGCCGTCCCGGCGGACGTAGCCGTAGTCCCCGGTGCGGTACAACCGGTCCCCGGGCACCTGGGGAAACGGGTTGTCGATGAACGACTCCCGCGTCGCCCGCGGATCGCGGTGATAACCGGCGCCCAGGCACAGGCCCGCGAGGTGGATCTGCCCGACCTCTCCCTGCCGTACGGTGTGCCCGCCGTCCCCCAGCAGCACGACCGCGGTGTTCGCGATCGGTCTCCCGATGGGTGTCTCACGCACGTCCTCGTCGGTGACGTCGTGGAAGACACTGCCGATCGACGCCTCGGTCGGGCCGAACGTGTTCGTGACGGCCAGCCGGGGCAGCAGGGCACGGAATTTCTGGACCGAACCGGCGTTCATCGCCTCGCCGCCGAGCAGCAGCCGGCGCAGTGAAACCAGCCGCCCGACGCTACCGGGCCTGCCCGCGACCGTCTCGACGAAAAGGTCGAACACGGACGGCACGAAATCCGTCATGGTGACGCCGTACCGTTCGACCGTTGTCATGGTCGACTCGAAGTCGAGGATTCCCGCGCGTTCTGGAATCACCACCCGACAGCCGCGGGTGAGTGGCCACAGCAGCTGCCAGATGGCCGAGTCGAAGACGTGCGAGGAGTTCTGCAGCACGACATCCCCGTCGCGGCCGAACCGTTCGGACATCGTGAGAAGACGGTTGACCAGACCGCGGTGGAAATTGAGCGCGCACTTGGGCCGGCCGGTGGACCCGCTGGTGAAGAAGCCGTAGACCACATCGTGTGGGCGTGGGCGCGCGGACAGCGCGCCGCCGCGGGCCCGGGCGGGCGGCTCCGCCCGGGCCCGCACGCACCGTGGCGTGCCGACGGAGCCGTCCGCCGTGATCGTCACCGGACAGTCCAGCTGGTCCAGGGCCTCCCGCCGCCGTGGCTCGGGCCATGCGGCGTCCATCGGCACGAAAGCGGCGCCGGTCTTCAGCACGCCGAGCATCGCGACCGGGAGGGCCAGGCCACCGTCCATGACGAGGGGGGGACCAGGTCGCCGCGGCCGATCCCGTGCCGCCGCAGCTCGCCGGCCACGACCTCCGCCGCGGCGTTCAGCTCGGCATAGGTGACGGACCCCTGCGGCGCGATGATCGCCAACGTGTGCGGGAAACGGGTGACCGCCCGCTCGACGAGATCCAGGATTGATGCTTCCGGTGGCCGTGCCACGCGCTCCCCGAGAAGAATTCCTTCGCTGAACATCACCCGTCCCCGTTCTCGTTACCGCCGGACGGACGCGTGGATATAAATGCGATCGTGCCACTCACCGAGACCGGCGGTGATTTCCGATGTAGATCAAATTAAGCACTTCGGAGTGGACGGCTAACCGGCTCATGGTAAATGTGGCGCAGGTCACCGCGGAGGCCGGGGTGTGAATTTCCGGCGCCGGCCGCGGTCGGCGGGACTTTCGGGGATCCCGTCGGGATTCACATGACACGACCACGTAAACATTTGGGTATCTTGTGGATACCGCCGGGCGTGGGTAATGCCGGAACCGGGACACGTCCGGGTGTCGCGTGCCGGCCGCGGGCGCCGGCGCGCGCGGCCCGCCTACGGACGTGACGACATTCAGCCCGGCCGAGGATCGGTCCTGACTGGCCAACGCGGCGCGCGCGTCCCGTCCGTGGGCGCGGTGATCTCGTCGGCTCCCCGGTGACCGGGCTCGACGTGTGAAGCCGGCGCGGTCGACGGCCCGCCCGCTGACGGCGGCGGTGAGCAGGCCGGTGCGGGCCAGCGGGGGCCGCCAGCCGTACCACGCGCCCCCACCGGCTTCACATCCTCCACAGCCCGTCCGGGAAGCCGTTTCGCGAGACCGTCCCCTCCACAGGAGCGGACGGTCTCATCCACACCGCATGGGACGCGCTCTCAGCGCGAATGCCGGTGGTCCCGGGGACGCCCCGAAACCACCCCCCTCATCGGGCCGTTCACGCAGGACGCCAGTGGCGGCCTATGCCGCCCGGCCGACTTCGGTGGCGGTCGGGACTTCGAGGAGCAGGCCGCTCTTGACGTCGTAGATGTACCCGTAGATCGGGATACGCGCGGGGACGAGCGGGTGGTTGCGGATCCGGCGGACGTCCTCGGTCACGCTCGTGGCCTGGTCGGAGATCGTGAGCCAGTCGATGTAGTCGCCCTCCCGGGCGCCCGGGCCGGTGCCGACGTCGTAGAAGCCCTGGTCGCCGAGGGCGGCGGTCTCCAGGCTGTTCGCGAGCAGGCCGCGGATCACCTCGTCGGTGAAGAACTCCATGCCGCAGTCGCTGTGGTGGATGACGAACCACTCCTTGGTGCCCAGCAGCTTGTACGAGATCACCAGCGAACGGATCGCGTCGTCGCTGGCGCGCCCGCCGGCGTTGCGGATCACGTGGGCGTCGCCCTCGCTGAGCCCGGCGTACTTGGCCGGATCCAGCCGGGCGTCCATGCACGTGAGAACGGCGAAGCCCCGGGCCGGCGGCAGGGCCAGCTCGCTCCTGTCACCGAACGAGGCGGCGTACTCGGCGTTGGCTGCGATGACTTCAGGCAGAACGGACATGTACAACGCTCCTTTGACGTGGTGGCTGATCTGCCAGCTCTGTGCGGCCGGAACCTTCACGCGGCCGGGACTACGCAGCCGGAACCGCCGTGAGCCAGCTGTTACGGAACTGTGTGGTCGCCTGGTCCACGGTCTGCCGCACGGACGCGGCGTCCGCCGGCGCGGGTGCCGCACCGAACGTGCCGGCCAGGGCGTCGATGGCTCGCGTGACACGCGGCTGCCACCTGCTCTCCCAGCCGAGGACGTGCTCGCGGTTGCCCGGCCGGGCGGCGAGGATGTAGCGGGCGAGAGTGCCGGTCCAGTCCTGGCCGCGCCTGCTGTCGACACCGGACTCGTGCAGCAGCTGCGCGGTCAGCTCGTCCCTGTTGGCGGTCGCGAGCGCGGTGAAGGCCTGCTTGAACAGGGCGTCGAAGGCCGGTTTGACGACGAGGTCGAGGGCGGTGAACGCCTCAGCCCAGTCGTAGGCCAGCAGCAGGTTCTCCAGCAGTTCGCGGGCCGGCTGCCAGGCCGGATCCTGCTCCCAGAAGCGGCGCGCGACCGTGCTGTCGGCGAGGTCCGGGCCATGCGAGAGCGACAGCGACTTCGCCCGGTAGGCGATCCACTGCAGCGCGCGCAGTTCGTCGGCGGCCTGGAAGAAGGACGCGTTCGTGATGGCCGCGCTCGGCGCCAGCTGGCCGACGTACAGGCTGGTGATCTGCAGGACGTGCAGCGCGAACCGGGCGGGCAGATAGACGCGGCCCAGGACGGCGACCCAGGCCGGGTCGAGCCCGGCGTCGTGGTCGAGGGCCTCGAAGCGGTCGACGACGCGTTCGGCGTAGATCTCGCGGTCGTGCTGGAGGGCAATGTAACGCCGGTAGTTGAGCTGGGCGGGGTCGGTGTGCGCGCCGGCCAGCACGCCAGCGGCGCGGACGATCGGTAGCTGGCAGAGGTTGCAGGCGACCGGCAGCGTCTCCGGGAAGGTCTCGGCGAGATTGCCCGTGCGGACGTTCTCGGTGAGCACGTCCCAGTGCTTTCCGAAGGCGCGGTTCCAGCCGGGGTACTTCTCCTCCAGCCACTGCCGTTCCTTCGGCGAGACGCCGGCGTCGGGGTTCCACCAGACGCTGGGCCGGTAGTTCCAGACGACGGTGTGGATCGCGTGGTGGTACCAGTCCAGTTCGTTGATGAACTCGTCCCAGTACCAGGGGAAGTCCAGGCCGTAGTCGCGGAACTGGTCGGCGAACTGTTTGACGACCCAGTCCTGGATGAACTCCTTGAAGCTCATCTTCCGGCTGTCCAGCGGGGTGTAATAGTCCATTGACAGGCCGGTGAGCAGGGCGAACGCGCGCCAGGCCCGCCAGAACATGTGGTCGACCAGGAACTGGCCGTATTCTTTGTGGCCGTTGTCGATGAGCACCTTGATGGTGGGCTCGCCCTGTTGCGCGTGGCGCGCCTCGTCCGTCTGGATGCTCGATATCAGCGAGCCGAACTCCAGGTCGCCGACGTCGATGGCGTCCGCGACCATGCCGAGGAACTGCAGGTTCGTAAAACCGGTCTCCAGCGTGAAGGTGAGCTGGATCGCGACGGACAGCGCGTCGTTGGCGACGAACATGTCGTCGAAGAGGTGCCGTACGGCCAGGGTGATCCAGTTGTTGGTGTGGAACGCTTTCAGCGCCCAGTCGCCGCGCGGCTCCTTGCCGAGCAGGCCGTACGGGAAGAACGTCTGGATCTGGCCGTGCCTTACCTCGTCCAGCGTGCCGAACGTCGCGGTGTTGCGCCAGGCGGCGGCGCGCCCGAACCGGCCCATGCGGGCCTCGCCGAAGGACGCCAGGTACTCCGGCATCGCGATCGCGCCGTAGTGCGCGACGACCACGGACTTCCAGCCCGGATCGAGTTGGTCGAACAGCTTCGAGCGGCCGACGGCGTTCTTCAGCGAGTAGGTGGTGGTGTCCTTGGTGACCTGGTTGTGGACGTATTCGCGGTAACTGATCTTGTAGGGCTCGTCCCAGGCCAGCCACGCCTCGGGCGGGACACGACCGGTACCCGACAGTTCTTCGGGGAACACGTCGGCCTCGTTGACGTAGCTGAACGTCCAGTTCGTGTCACGTGCCAGGTCATACCAGTCGCTGCGGGAGAGCCTGGGCATCGGGAGATCTCCTTCGCTGCCGGAATGCTCACGTTTGCCTACGCGGTCAGTAGACAAGGTGTACAAGCAACTGTCAAGGACTCCTAAGAATTATTCGCGGCATGTACGTGGACGGGACCTGTCAACATCGTCAAGAGGGAATCTTGAAGAGACCGCTGACCGGTCGGCTCCGTGTCACCGGCCGCCAGGATCGCCGCTCGGCCCCGCCGCCCCGCCCGGGGTCTGCCCTGCTACCCCGACCACCCCGGCCTGGCCGTGACGCGCCGTCGCCGGAGCCGGCAGGACCCGAGCCCGGAATGACGGTGGGTGCTGTTGTGGCGGTCGAACGTGACAGCCGGACGTGGCAGGTCAAATGTTGTGGTCGAATGTGGTGGTCAAATATGGTGCTCGAAGAAGTCGCGGCAGCGCGTGGGCGGCCTCCGAAGCGTCGAACCGCGCCGGAAGAACCGGCCGGTACGTCATCGTCCTGAACCGGGATCCGAAATACGGATCGTCGTTCGGCATCTGGTGTCGGGAATGTGGCCGGACGACATCCGGGTCGGCGAGTGGTCCGGCCGTCTTCGTCAGGGCACGGCTGGTCACGGCGCTACGGACACGTGCTCGTTCTCTCGGTCCGCCTTATTCTACCTGCTTTAGTCTGGTGCCCCGCTCGCACGCTTCGACCACGAGCTAATGGACATTACCTGTCTCTCGGCTCACCTTGACAGATAGCGGCGAAAGGTTGCTACAGTCGGCCCATGCGAATGGCGGACGACGAACGGCAGCACGGCATCGACGCGAAAATCGTTGCCGCCTTGGACGTCATCGGCGACGCCCTGCACGTACTGGCCCGGCGTACCGCCGAGACGCACGGGCTTTCGTCGACGCAGCTGCGCATCCTGGCCTATCTGCACCACGGCCCCCCGCCGCGGGCACAGAGCACGGCGCTGGCCCGCGAGCTCAACGTCGCCGACCCGACGGTCAGCGACGCGGTCGGTGCCCTGCACCGTAAGGGGCTCGTCGAGCGCAGACGCGATCCCGACGACGGCCGGCAGCAGCAGATCGTCCTCACCCTGGCAGGCCGGCGGATCGCCGCCAAGGCTGCGCGCCGGACGGTACCCGCCGAGATCGCCCTGTCGAGCATCGACCCGACGCAGGCCGAGGACCTGTTCATCGCGCTGCTGGCCGTCCTGCAACGCTTCCACGAGGCCGATCTGATCCCCGTGTCCCGCTCCTGCACCACGTGCGACTATCTCACGGTCGCCCCGGGTACCCGTTCCGCGCGCACGCACCGCTGCGCCTACTTCGACCACGACCTGCCACCGTCCGCCCTGCGCGTCGACTGCGCCCAGCACCGCACCAAAGGCTCCCTGACCGCGGTCAGCTGACACCGCTCGTATGTCCCGCCCGGAGGTTCAGGCGGGTGTGATTGCCTCGAAGTGGCTTGGTTGGCCGTCGCGCAGCACGAGACGGCCGAGCCGTTCGGCGTCGGTCCGCCGCATCAGCTCCCAGCCGCCGTCCAGGCGGTGCAGCGCCACCGAATGCCAGGGTGTGGCCCGGACGTCAGCTGCGAAGGGCGTTGAGAAGGTCCCGGCAGACCGTGGCGCATCGCCGTGTCGCTTCGGAACAGATCCGGCAGTATTCGTGATGCGAAGCGTGCGCGGCGCACAGCTCGTTGCTCTGTTCACAGGCCAGCAGGCAGGCTTCGAGCTGTACGCCGAGCAGGCTGCTGTCCGGGCCGCTCCCGCGGGTCAGCAGCCGGCGGGTCGCGTGGACGACGTCCGCGCAGTCCAGGTCACGCCGTACGGCCATCTGTACATCGGCCTGATCTGTCATGGTGAGCATCGCCGAAGCGCATGCGGTGACCGCTTCCTCACAGTCGTTCAGCGCGTCGACTCCCCGCGCCCGGTCCTCGCTGCTGAGGCTCATGCTCGCGGCCATGCTGTCAAAGAGTTCCCGTACCTCCAGCATCGCTTTCCTCCTCACGTTTCCTCCGCACGCTCCAGCCGGGGGCGTTTCATACCCGATCACAGGTTGACGAAACAGGACCGAAGATCTGTGTCGGAAAACATCGGCGCGGTGTTTCACCGCTGCTGACGCGGCCTGGATCAGATGCCCTCGAGGAGCTGCTGGGCGAGGTAGCCGCCGGCCGGGTCGGCCGCGGTCAGGTCGTAGACGGTGAAGATCAGATGGGCGGGTGTCCGTTCGGCGATCCCGGGCTGGTGGCGGCCGTCGCTGGTGACGGTCGCCACGGCGGCGGCCCGGGCCGCAGTTCTACAGACTGTCGGAGACAGTGTCGCCATGAGCCCGTGCGAGCCCGCCGAGCCCCGGAGTGCTGATCATGTAGCCATCTGTGTCCTCACGAACGGCGACACGCGTCGACGGACACCGATCATGGTCCGTGTGGGTGGTCGCGGACGCCAGACGGTTACCTGCCGCATTGTTGTCGTCACCAAAGGAGTTGTTGTCGTCACCGACGGATCCGCTGCCGAACGGCTCCCCGTCCACCACCGTCCGCGTCGTCACCACGCGACGGCGCGGGTCTCCGGTCGCGCCGCACGAGAACCCCGCTGTCCTCCGCCCTGCGGGAGACAGCCTGGGTCACCGCCCGCATCGGCCAACATCTGCCAGACACGCCCAGCGGCCAACACCGGCGAGGGCGTCCTACCTCTCCGGGGCCGAGGCCGGGGGAGTGGGCGCGTGGTCGTAGCCGTCGTCGTGGGGGAGGAGCAGGTGGGCCTCCCCGTCCCGGACGAGGATCTTCGGGCGCACCGGGCTGAGGTCCCGGATGCGCGCCGCCGCCAGGACGGACGCGACGGATGCGTGCTCGGCCAGCTCCCGCAGCGTGTGCACGGTGGGTGGCAGCATCGCCAGCCGTCCCGCCAGATGCTCGGCGAGAGCCGTGACCGGCGACAGCCACAGCAGCCGGTCGGACTCGCCGGGTATCGGGCGGGTTCGCTGCTCGACCGGCATGGCGGCGATGAAGAAACGGGTGTCGTACCGACGGGGCTCCACCTCGGGGGTCACCCAGCGTGCCCACGGGCGCAGCAGGTCGACGCGCAGGCCCAGACCCCGGCGGGCCAGCAGAGTGGCCATGCTGAGCTGCCGCTTCTCCAACGCGAGACGGTCGGCCTCCCAGCTGGGGTCGGTGACGTCGGCGACGCTGTCCGCGTCGGGGCCGGCGAGCAGCACGCCGCTCTCCTCGAACGTCTCCCGTACGGCGGCGCTCACCAGGGCGCGGGCCAGCGCTGGCTCGGCGTCGAGGGCCGTGACGATGTCCGTTTCGACGTCCGTCTCAACGTCCACTTCAACGTCCGTTTCAACATCCGTTTCGACGTCCGTCTCGACGTTCGTTTCGGAGGTACCGAACCACCGCGGCTGGGCGGTGACGTCGGCCGGGTCCACCGTCCCGCCAGGGAAGACGTGCATGCCGGCGGCGAAGGCCATCGTCGACACCCGGCGCAGCAGGCAGACCTGGATGCCCGTCCCGTTCTCGGCGTCCCGGAGCAGCGCGACGGTGGCGGCGTCGCGGGTCGCGACCGGCTGGCTGTGGCCCGCCTGGAAGGCGGCCGCCCGCCGGGCGAGATCCGGCGGCACCGGCTGTCGAAGCGCGCTCAGCGGATCCCGGTGCGCCCCACCCGTAAGATCAGCCATTCGACACATGTTAGGCCGCGCCCGCGCGAGCGGCATCCGTCCACAGCCGGACCGGGTCGGCGTGGCACCGGCCCCCGCGCTTGTTGCCGAGGGTGACGGCGAGGGTGGCGAGTCGGGCGTGTTTCGTCGCATGTCCCGGCGTGTCTCTTCGGACGTGACGACGATCACAGGATCGTTTGCCGGGGTGGCCGGCCGACATCCGACGGACGGAACCGGAGCGGATGCGTCTGTGGCTGCTGCGTTGCCGAGCCGCTCCGCCCGGAGCCCGTCCGGGCCCGGACGGCACTGTGGAAGTTCTACTACGAACAAGTGGTAGCTCAACTGCGTTGATCTGTGTCCGCGTCTCTCGCACGCTGTTTCCGGGTAACTGTTCAGCTGGGATGGCTGGTTGCTGAGCGTGGTGTCAGGAGGGTCGGGCCGTGGGTGGGAGCCAGGCGCCGGTGGTGAACAACTGGGTGAGCACGTCGAGGGTGTCCAGACCCCATTTGGTGGCGGTGGACAGATAGGATTGCACGACGGCAAAGTCGACCAGGCCTTGCAGGGTGCGCCAGCAGCCGCCGGAGGTTCGTTGCTGGACCTTGGCGGGTCGGACATCGCGTTCCGCGACATTGTTCGTGAACGGGACCGTGAGATCGATCGCGACCGGGCCGTCGACCATCCGCAGGGTGTTCCCAGGATCGCCGTGCTGCTTGCCCGGTGCCCGGCCGGACTTCCCTCGTGAGGATCGTTTCGGTGCGGGCTTCGTGTAGGGGCTGTCCGACGACGGGGGCTGCGACGAGTTCGCACTGTCCTTACCCAGCTGCCGTTCCAGTTCGGCGACCCGTCCGGCCAGCGTCTCGATGAATCCGGCCTGCCGGGCGAGTAGCTCAGCTTGCCGGGCGATCGTGGTGTCCCGTTCGGCGAGTAGACGCAGCAGCTCTTCATACGTCAGCGTCCCGTCGGGCTCCATACGCTGAACCCAGCGATCCCAACGCACCGCAGCGCAACCGCGGTAGCGATCGGCGCACACGGGACAGCGAACGCCCGCTCACCCGAGCTGAACAGCTACACCAGGACAGCTACACCAGGCGGACAACGCCAGGCGTGGATTGACGCCGAGTATCGATTTCGATCATGGTGACGGTACTCGGCCGGCGACGAAGTCGATCATCGGTCCCGCTGTCCGTGAGCGCCTTATCTGCCCCCAGATGCCCTGGTCGCTTGCGTCGAGGTCGTGTTTGACGGGGTAGGGCGCGCCTGCTACGGTGATCCACAAATAACGATAATCGTTTCAGTTTTCATTACGCATTGTCTACCGGCCGGCGTAGCGGTGGGGAGGACGGGGGTGCTCTGTTGTCCGTCAGCCGGCCCATGCGGCTGAACGACGTGTCCGGATCGCCGGGGAGGGTCGCTGTGCCACCGCCACGGGCGGGCACTGCCGCTACACTCGGCCCGGCGCGTGGCACCCCGTCCGCCGTCGCCGTGGCGCCGTGGGCGGCCCGCGGTCCACGGAACACATTTCTGCTCACTGTTGTCGTCCTGCTGGTGGCGACCCCGGTCGTGCTGGTCGCCGCTGTCAGCATCGGGGCGGTGGCGATCTCGCCCGCCGACGTGTGGTCGAGCATCCTCAGCCACCTCGTCGGCGGCGGCGGTCACACCCCGCCGATCGACGACCAGATCATCTGGCAGGTCAGGACACCACGGGTGCTGCTGGCGTTCGTGGTGGGCGCGGGCCTGGCCGTGACAGGCGCCGTCCTGCAGGCGGTGGTGGGCAATCCGCTGGCCGACCCGTACGTGTGGGGGTCTCCTCGGGGGCGTCGATCGCGGCGGTCGCCGTGCTCACCCTGGGCGGGGTCGCGACGACGGGGCTGCTGCCGACGATCGGGGTCTCCGGCGCCGCCTTCGCCGGAGCGGTCGCCACGCTCGTCCTGGTCATCGCGCTGGGGCGCCGGCAGGGCCGGCTGGATCCGCACCGCCTGCTGCTCGCGGGGGTGGCGATCGGCTACCTCCTACAGGCGGGGACGAGCTTCCTGCAGCTGCGGGTCGGGTCGAACCAGCTGGCTGCAGTGCTGTTCTGGCTGCTCGGAACGGTCTCCGGGGCGGACTGGCAGAAACTGCGGCTACCCACGGTCATCGTCCTGGCCGCCACCATCTGGCTGCTCGCGCAGGCCAGGCAGCTCAACGCCCTGGTACTCGGGGACGAGGCCGCCGCCTCGCTGGGGATCTCCGTCAGCCGACTGCGCGCCCAGCTGCTGGCGGTCTGCGCCGCGCTCACCGCCGCGGTCATCTCCGTCGCGGGCGGTGTCACCTTCGTCGGGCTGGTGGCACCGCACTGCGTGCGACTGCTCATCGGCTCCGACCACCGGCGGCTGCTGCCGGTGGCGGCGCTGCTGGGCGGGGTGTTCCTCGTCCTCGCCGATCTGGCGGGTCGGGTCGTGGCCCGGCCGATGGAGGTGCCGCTGAGCATCGTCACCGCTGTCGCGGGCGTGCCCTTCTTCCTGCTGCTGCTGCGCCGTTCGGGCCGGGCCGGCCGGCTGTCCGCCGGGGCCGGGGGCGGGGGCGGCGCGTGACACGACTGCGTCTGGACGGCGTGGGCGTGCGGATCGACCAGGCGCTGATCGTCCACGACGTCACCGTCGACTGCGCGCCCGGCGCCTTCGTCGGCCTGGTCGGCCCGAACGGCAGCGGGAAGTCCACCGTGCTGAAGACCGTCTACCGGGCGGTTGCGCCGACATCCGGGGCTGTTCTTCTCGACGAGCGGAACATGCTGCGGGAGCTCACGTCGCGGCAGTCCGCGCGGCAGGTGGCGGCGCTGGCCCAGGAGCACTCCCAGAATTTCGACTTCACCGTCGCCGAGATCGTCGCGGCCGGGCGGACGCCGCACAAGAACCGGTGGGAGTTCACGTCCGCGGCCGACCGTCGCATCGTCGCCGACGCGCTCGACACGGTCGGTATGCCCGCGTATGCCGACCGGGCGTTCACCTCCCTGTCCGGCGGGGAGAAGCAGCGGGTGCTGCTCGCCCGGGCGCTGGTGCAGGAGCCGTCGGTGCTCGTCCTGGACGAGCCGACCAACCATCTCGACATCGCCACCCAGCTCAGCCTGCTCGCGCTGGTGCGTTCGCTGGGGATCACCGTGTTGGCCGCGCTGCACGACCTCAACCTCGCGGCGGCGTTCTGCGACCGGCTCTACGTGCTGCGCGACGGTGTCGTCGTCCGCACGGGGGATCCCTGGGAGGTGCTGACCCCGGATCTCGTCGCCGAGGTTTTCGGGGTGCGGGCCCATCGCAGTGTCCATCCGGTGACCGGACGCCTCCATCTTGCTTTTTCCGAGATCCTCGACAGGGACGAGAAGGCGCCGCAGGAACGCGAACTCGCCACGGAAGGAAACATATGAGAATCACCGCCGCGCGAAAATGCGCGCTCGTCGCGCTGGTGGCGTCCGCCGTCGGCCTCACGGCCTGCGGATCCGACTCCACCACCGAGGGGAACGGCACGGTGGGAGCCGTTTCGGCGCGGGCGACGGCCGGCGCCGGCTACCCGGTCGACATCCAGAACTGTGGCCGCACCCTGCACTTCGACAGGCCCCCGACGCGCATCGTCTCGGGCTGGACCACCAGCACCGAGCTGCTGATCGCCCTCGGCGCGGCAGAGAAGATCGTCGGCCAGTACAACACCAGCAGCGGCACCCCGTTGCCGCAGTACGCCGAGGTGGAGAAGAAAATACCGACGCTGAGCGCGTCCGCCCCGACCCGGGAGGCGCTGCTGGCGGCGCGCCCCGACCTCATCTGGGCGGACGGTTCCTATCTTTTCGACGGCCAGCAGCTGCCGACCATCGACGATCTGAAGGCCCAGGGCATCCAGGTGCTGATCCTCAGCGGTTTCTGCACCGACGACGCCAGTAAGGCCAGGGTGCGTGACGTCGACGCGGACCTGACCGCGCTGGGCAGGATTCTCGGGGTCACCGCAAAGGCCGACGAGCTGAAAGCCGACATCGACAACCGCCTGCGGCAGGTCGCCGCCCAGATCGCAGGCAGAGCACCCGTCCCGGTGGCGCTGATCAGTTCTTTTAACGGCACGATCTACACCTACGAAGGGGTGTACAGCGACATCGCGCGGCTCGCCGGGGCGACGAACATCTACGCCGGTATCCTGCCCGCCGGCAAGTACTATGGCCAGCTCTCCGTCGAGGACATCACCAAGAAGGATCCCGCCACCCTCGTCTACCTGCTCAGCGGCAGCGAGTCCGAGGAGAGCGCCCGTAAGTACCTGACGACGACCTTCCCGACCCTGGACGCGGTGAAGAACAACAAACTGGTCTTCCTGCCGCAGTCGTACTCGACCAACCTCAGCGGTGTCGACGGGGTCGTCCGGCTGGCCGCGGCCCTGCACTCCGGGCCGTCCTGACCGGTGATGACGGTATTCCTGATGGCAGTTCTGACAGCAGTTCCGACAGTATTTCTGATGGTTTTCAAACCTGTGTTTCCGGTGAGGTTCCCGAGTTCCCGGCGAAGTTTCCGACGATGACGGTGTCGCGATGAACACGGCATCGATGTTCCGGCTGTTCCTGGTCAGCCGGGCCGTTTCGTGGGTCGGGAGCGCAATGTCGCTGGTGGCGTTCCCGGTGCTGCTCTACCAGCGCACCGGGAGCGCGGCCGCCGCGGGTGTGCTGGCCGGCCTGGAAGCGGTGCCCTATCTCGTCCTCGGGCTGCCGGCGGGCGCGCTGGTGGACCGCTGGGACCGGCGCCGCACGCTGGTGCTCACCAGCGTCGCCAGCGGCCTGGTGATGGCGAGCGTTCCCGTCGCGTCCTGGGCCGGGGCGCTGACGACAGCGCACCTGTTCGTGGCCGCGGTCGGTGTGTCGTCCCTGTTCGTGTTCTTCGACGCCGCCGGTTTCGGTGTCCTGCCGGCCATCGTCGGACGCGACGGGGTGCCCGCGGCGACCGCGGCGATGGTGTCGGTGAGCACCGTGGTGAACCTGACCGGCCCGGCTGTCGGCGGTGTCGCCGCGACCACCCTGGGCGCGCCGGCCGTCCTCGCGCTGGACGCCCTCAGTTACGTCGTCGCCGCGCTCCTGCTGACCCGGGTGCGCTGGGACGCGCAACCCGGCAGCGCCGATATCGGCAGCGTCGGTACTGGCAGCGTCGCCGGTGGTGGCACCGGCGACCGCGGCATCGCCGGCGGCCCGGGCGGCGGGCGGCGGTGGGTCGCCAGAACCCGCCGCGACATCGCCGAAGGGCTCCGCTACATCTGGGATCACCGTGTCATCCGGACACTGACCCTGCTCGGGACCGGAGCCAGCGTCTCCGGGGGCGCGGTCAGCGGCCTGCTGGTCGTCGTCGCGGTCGAGCAGTTCGGTCTTGCCGACGACGACGTGCGGATCGGGCTGCTCTACGCCGCCACGGCCGCCGGCACGCTGATCACCAGTACCTTCCTCAGCCGTATCCACCGGCGGGTGCCCATCGGGATGATCACGCTGTGCGCGCTTGGGGGCAGCTGGCTCGCGCTGCTGTGCTGGTCGCGGAACACGATGTGGCTGCTGGGGCTGGGGATTCTCGTGCTGTGGCAGGCCGCCAACTCCCTGGTCATCCTCAACGGCATCGTCGTCCGGCAGGCTGTCACACCGGACCGGCTGCAGAGCCGGGTCAACACCACGGCACGGATGATCGCCTGGGGTGGGACGCCGCTCGGCGCCATGCTCGCCGGCGCGCTGGCCGACGTCTGGGGCACCCGCGGCGCCCTGCTCGTCACCTCCTCGGGTGTCGGTGTGGCGCTGCTGATCGGTATTGGGACGAGCCTGCGCCGTACCGGCACGCTCGCGGACCTCGTCGCGGCCCGGGACACACCGGAGGCAGCGGCGCCCAGCGAGCGTCATGACCGAACGCATGCAAATGCTCACACCGCGGTGGCACCGGAATAACGCGCCCCGCACCACTTTCGCGTCGCACCGGAGCATGCTAACGTTCTATACGTAATGAAAACCATTTCTATTATTGGAGGGAGGTAGTCATGGAGGAGATCTCTTTCGAGGTGCTGAACGAGGAGCCGGTTCTCGCCGCCCCGCAGGACCCGACCACCCACGCACTGGTCCAGAACCCGTTCGCGTGGGACGAGGAGAAGTAGTTCGCTGACCGAAGGCGGTGAGCTGCTTCCGGCCGTGGTCGTCGGAGAACGTCCGCGCCTCCCCGCGCCGCCCCGATGACCACGGTTCCCGGCCACCGTCCCTTCCCCCACGGCATCCGGGTCCACGTTTCGTGGCAGAGTTCCACGGCATTTCACGGCAGAAAGAAAGGCATGCGTGTGCTCGCGCCCGGCCATCACCTGTACCGGACTGCCGACGGCAGCTGGCGCTACAGCGCCCCGGGAGACGTCTTCGTCCGCGTCGGCGGTGACGACCGGCTGCTCACGCTGGTCCAGCGGCTCGAAACCGGTGACACGGACGTGCGCGTTCCCGTCGCCGACCAGGCCGGCGTCGAACGGATCACTGCCGCGTTGGCCGGCCGTGGCGTGCTGACGAGCGCGGAGCAGGACGCGCCCGTCCCGTCCGGCTGGAAGGTGCACGTGGACGGCGACGGTCCGCTCGTCGACAAACTCCTCGAGCTTCTCGGCGAGGCCAGGTGCGGCGTGGGCCCGGTGGACGAGGCCGCGGTGGCGGACTCGGACGTCGTCGTCAGTTGCGCGCGGTGGCTGCCGGACGCCCGATGGCGCCAGCTGGACGCCTGGTGCGCGCGGCACCGCACGCCGTGGCACGGCTGCTGTGCCGAGGGCGGCACGTTCGTCCTCGGGCCGCTGTCGATCCCCGGCCGTACCGCCTCCTACCAGGACACCCGTGGACGCCGGCTCGCCGCGGCCGCCCTGCCCGACGAGCTGATCGCCCACTGGGCCTACCTGGACTCCGACGCGCCCAGGCCGGCCGCGCGGTTCACGCCCGCGGCCGTGTCGATGCTGGCCGGCCTGCTCGCCGCGGACCTGCTGGCCCTGGCGTCGGGCGGCGACATCCCCAGCGAGGGCCATCAACTCGTCGTCGACGCCACCACATTCGCGATCAGCCGCCACCGGGTGCTTCCCCTGCCCGTCCTCGCGGTCAACCCGGCGTAGCCGTGGGCAGCGGCGACACCGACACCCACGCGAGGACGGGTGGGGCTGGCGGCGGAATGGGCGGGGCCGGCACCAGGACGGGTGGGGCCGACACCAACCAGTTCGTACCCGCGGCG
Source organism: Candidatus Protofrankia datiscae (assembly GCF_000177615.2). Classification (GTDB taxonomy): domain Bacteria; phylum Actinomycetota; class Actinomycetes; order Frankiales; family Frankiaceae; genus Protofrankia; species Protofrankia coriariae. The sequence goes on from NC_015656.1 coordinate 2,223,506, forward strand.
GACGGGGTCGCGCTGGCCACCGACGTGTACTTCCACGACCGGCTGCCCGCCCCCGTGGTCGTCACCCGTACCCCCTACGGCCGATCGGCGCTGCTGGCGAACGGCCTCGGATGGGCCCGCAACGGCTTCGTCCACGTCGTCCAGGACGTGCGGGGTCGCTACGGCTCGGAGGGAAGCTGGACTCCCTACCATCACGAGCGCGCGGACGGCCGGGCGCTCGTCGAATGGGTGCGCGCGCAGCCGTGGTGCGACGGGAACGTGATCCTCGCGGGCGCCTCCTACGGGTCGTTCACGGCGTGGTCCGCCGCGCTCGCCGCGCCCGGCCTCGTCCGCGCGGTGATCAGCGAGGTGCCGGCCGCCGTGCTGCGCCCGGCCAACGTCGAGCCCTCGGGCATCCTGCGGCTGGCCGAGTACGTCGGCTGGTGGACCGAGCACGCGGACGGCCGGACCAGCCGCGACGGGCTGTCCGCTCAGATGCTGCGAGCCCGCCCGCAGCTGCTGCACCATCTTCCGGTCGCCGGGATCGGCGGGTGTCTGTGGGCGCGGCTACCGCACTGGTGGAGCACGATCGACCCCGACGGCCCCGGCCGCGGGCAAACACCGGCCCACGCGGAAGCGCTGGACGATCAGGAGCTCGCCGCCTGCGCGTTACCGTCCCTGCACATCGGCGGATGGTACGACCTGTTCCTGCCGCAGACCCTCCACCAGTGGACGGTTGCCGGCAGCGGCCACGACCCGCGGCCGGCACGTGGCCTGGTGGTCGGGCCGTGGCAACACGAGCTGTCCACCCCGCACTCCCACTCCGCCGGTGGCCGCGACCACGGCCGCGAGTCCCAGCTACCGTTGGGCGCCCTTCAGGTCGACTGGATTTCGCGGGTGCTGGCCGGCGAGGACGCGTCGATCACGAAGATCTTCCTGATGGAGGACGGCCGGTGGCTGGATCACTGGCCGGCGTCGACCGGTGTGCTGCGGCTGCACGCCACCGCGGACGGCGCGCTGTCATCATCGCTTCCGGAGCGGGCCGCCGAGCATCGTTTCACCTACGACCCGCTTGACCCTTTTCCCAGCCTCTTTCCCAGCCTCCCGGTTCATCACGACCGGGGCTCCCTCGACGTCCGCCGCGACAGCGTGACCTTTCGAGGTCTCCCGTTGACGAATCCTCTCGCCGTCGCCGGGTCGCCCACGGTTCGGCTGGCCGTGGGCACCACCGCGCCGAGCGCCGACTGGATCGTCCGCCTGGTGCAGCGTTTCGACGACGGCCGGGCCTTTGAGATCACCTCCGGTTCCGCCGTAGCCGAGCGCGGTGTGCGCACCCTCGACGTCGTCCTCGGCGCCACCGCCCTGGTGCTGCGGCCCGGCAGCCGACTCGAGCTGCACATCACCGGCAGCGACTTCCCGCGGCTGGCACGAAACCTCAACACCGGTTCCGATCGGTACACCTCGAGCGTCACCAGAACAGCCACCCAGACGGTGCGCAGCGGGCCGGCCCACGGCTGTTTCGTCGACCTACCGGTGATGGAGCGGCAATGACTCTCACGGAGATTCTCACGGGTGTATCGCCGGCCGAGCGCCGGTTGGTCGACGCCCGGCTCGGCGTCATCACGCAGGTCGTTCCGTACGAACCGAGCGCCCGGATGCCGAGTTCCTGGGTCGGGTGGAGCGCGCGGGGCGGCGACAGCCGGGCGTTCGCCGCCTGGACGGGCGAACGGTACGGTTTCGGCGCCTCCCTGGGAGATCACGACCGGGCGCGCCGAGCCGCCGTCGGCGAGGTCGTCGAACGCTACTGCGGCAACGCGGTGCCCGAGAAACTGGAGATCGCCAGCTACGCCGCCCTGGCCGCGGCGGGACGCGACGCGCTGGACCCGGCATCCTTCGCGCTCTACTCCGACCGTCAGTACGAAGCCCGTGGCTTCCCCTTCCAGCGTTTCACCCGCGACCTGCCGGTGGCCTGGGTGCCCGGCCGCGACCTGCACACCGGGCGGCCGGTGCTCGTGCCCGCGTCGATGGCCTACCTGAACTACTTCCGCGGCGGGCACGCGGGGGAGCCCGTCACCCACGCGATGCTGTACGCGGGAATAGCCACCGGGGAGAACCGCGAACACGCCGAGCGGTTTGCCCTGGAAGAGCTCTTCGAACGCGACGCGAACACGATCTGGTGGGCCAGCGGGACGAGCCCGCACACCGTCGCCGACGCCGCCGACCTGCTGGCACAGTACAACATCCCATTTTGTCCGGAGGTCGGCGGCGGACACGGTGACAAGCATGCCAGTGTTTATGAAGATCTTCATGAAAATGTTCATAAAAATGGGCGTGGCAACCGGCGTGAAAACGAATACGTCATTCGTCTGTTCCGTATACCGGGGCAGTTCGACGTCCCGGTTCTCGCCGCGTTCCTCACCGACCCGGGGGAGGGCCTCGTCTCCTATGGTACGGCCTGCCGGGCCAGCCCGTGGGAGGCTGCGAAGAAGGCACTCGTCGAAGCCTTCGCGATGCTGGAACTGACCGCCGAACTGGCCGATCCCGACAGTGCGCACTGGCGGGCCATCGCCCGTGGCGAAATACCCGCGCACGCCTACCGGCCCTACCGTGCCGATCGGCGTTACGCCGAGGACTTCCGGCCGGACTTCCACGACCTCATCGACCTGCCCGCCGTGGCGCAGCTCTACCTGGACCCGCGTATGCAGGGCAAACCGCTCGACCGGCTGAGGGAGCAGGCCCGACCCGTCCGGCTCACCGACATACCCGCCGTCGAGGAGGCCCGGGCCCGCCAGCACTACCTGGACATCCTGGCCGAGCGGAACCTGCGGGCCGTCTCGGTGGACGTGACCACCTCCGACGTCTGCGCCGCCGGCCTGACGGTGGTACGCGTGGTCGTGCCGGGGCTGTACTGCAATCCGCCGGCGGCCTTCCCGTATCTCGGTGGCAGCCGGCTCTACACCGTGCCCACCGAACTGGGCTGGGTCAGCGAGCAACTGACCGAGGAAACAGTTTACCCGTATCCGATTCCCCACGTGTAGGGCGGGCAGATGGACATCTCCACGATTCTCGACCCACGTACGGGCATCATTCGCCGACTCGAAAAGAATACCGTCGCGCCCGCCCTGCCAGCGGAATTCTTCATGGTCACCGCGGTGCTTTCCGACACCACGAGGTTCTCCCCCTGGGCCAGCGACTTCGCCGGGGCCGGATACGCCCTGCTGGACGAGGCCGCCGCGATCGGGCCGGCCGTCGGGGAGGCCGTCGAGCGCTACTGCGGCAACCTGGTGCCGGCCGGGCTGCACCGGGCCACCTTCGCCGAGCTCACCGCGTCCGGCCACCAGGTTCTCGACCCGCGTTCGGTCGTGCTGTTCGCCCCTGAACAATACCGTTCGCCGCGTTTCCCGTTCGTCGAGTTCAGCGAGAACCACAAGCTGGAATGGGCGCTCGGCGCCCGGCTGCCGGACGGGGCCGCCGTCTGGGTGCCGGCGAACCTCGTCTGGGTGTCGTACGCGCATCAGGCGCCCGCCCGCGGCGTGCCGTTTCTCAATCCGGTTCTCAGCTCCGGGCTGGCCGCCGGTGTCGGCGAGGCCGGCGCCCAGTGGTCGGCGCTGTGCCAGATGCTCGAACGCGACGCGGTGACCATGGCCTGGCATGGCCGCCGGCCGCTGCGGGAGGTGATCCCCCCACCCTGGCTGGCGAAGCTGGGAACCGGGGCGCGGGGGAGCCTGACGACCCGTTTCCTGGAGTTCCCGAACGAGTTCGGAATGGTCGTGATCGGCGCGCTGGTGTTCGACGAGGCCAGCGGCTACCTCAGCATGGGCGCGGCCTGCCGGGCCACCGCGGAGCCGGCGATGCGCAAGGCGCTGGCCGAGGCCTTCCAGCTACAGATGTTCGTCGGCGACCTCGACGACCCGGACGGCCCGTACATGCGTGCCGCCAACCGCCCGGACAGCCCGCTCAAGCGCTGGCGGGCCGACCGGCGCTACCTCGACGACTGCCGGGACGACCTCGCCGATATCGTCGAATACTGCACCCACCTCCAGCTCTTCCTCGACCCGCGGATGCGCGACCGCCTGGCGGCCGAACTCGCCGACGCCGTCACCGGGACGGTCACCTGGGAGGCCCTCGACGCCGACGCCCCCTTCGCCGCTACGACCGATCCCGCCCCGCTCGCGACGGCGCTGGCGCGGGCCGGCCATCCGGTGGTGTCGGTCGACGTCACCACCGACGACGTCCGCCCGACCGGCATGCGCGTCGTCCACACGCTGGCGCCGGGCCTGTACTCGAACTCCTCGGTCGGCCTCCCGTTCCGCGGCGGCACCCGCCTGCCCGACCAGCTCGCGACGGTGGGCAAACCCCGCCGAGATTTCCCCCTGCCGCATTAGCCGGCCTCGGGTTGCCGACGACGACAGTGGTGGTCATACGCCGACCGCGGCCCGGTCCGGGATCGGCAGGCCGAGGTGGCCGCGCAGCGTGGTCGCCTCGTACTCGCGGCGGAACAGCCCACGCCGCTGCAACTCCGGCACGAGGTGGTCGACGATGAGATCCAGGCCATCGGGGTAGAAGTCGTGATTCAGGTTGAACCCGTCCGCGGCACCGTGTGTGAAGAACGCCTCGATTTCGTCGGCCACCTGCTCCGGCGTCCCGACCACCATGCGGTGCCCGCCGCCGGCGATCGTCTGGTCAAGAAGATCGCGTACGGTGAGGTTTTCGTTGCGTGCCGTCGCCAGCACGGAGCGGGCGAAACCGTAACTGCTCGGCTTCCAGCCTGGGGCGTCGAACAGTTCCCACGGCGGCGCCTTGTCCAGCTTCAGGCTCTCGACCGGGACGCCGAGCTGCCAGGCCAGCGCGGCGAAGTTGTCCTCGTTGTCGGTGTTGAGGCTCGCGAGCAGGTCGTGCCGCTCGCGGGCCTCGGCCTCGGTGCTGCCCAGCACCGGCCAGAGCCCGGGGAGGATGAACACCTCGTCGGGGTTGCGGCCGTAGACCTCGCGGGCCCGCGTCCTGACCTTGCGGGCGAACTCGATGCCCTGCCGCAGACTGTGCTCGGCGCAGAAGACGGCGTCGGCGTGCCTGGCCGCCAGCTGTTCGGCGGCTTGGCGATCCCGTTGCCGTTGACGTTCAGGTGCAGGGTACGGTGGGCCACATCACCAGCATTGACGCGCATTGCCTGTCGGAAAAAGGGGAAACAGCTACCGCTTCCGTTAAGCGGGCCTACGGGTTCGCGGCGTCAGCCGGGCTCAGCGCCGGTGACGACCGGGCGGGACGGGTCCGAGCTCCACGCCGAGAACGACCCCGGACAGGCGGCCGAACAGTTAAGCGCAGGCGCACCGGGCCCGTTAGCCGAACCTGGTTGATCGGGCGAGACTGGAGTCCCAGGCTGGAGGAATGACCAACGCCGCCGAGGACACCCGTGCCGTCACGTTCGGCTCGCCACAACTGGCCAAGCTGATCGCACACGTCGCCGAGGGCGCGATTGAACGCGAACAGCGCGGCAAGCCGCCGTTCGAGGCGATCGAGGCGATCAGGCGCGCCCGTCTCGGCGCGCTGCGGCTGCCGCGCGGGATCGGCGGCGGGGGTGCGTCGCTGGTCGAGCTGTACGAGGTGTTCATCGAGCTGGCCGCGGCCGACCCCAACGTGGCACACATCCTGCGCAGCCACTTCGGCGTCGTGGAGAACCTGCTGCGCAGCTCCGACCCCGAGCAGCGCAAGTGGCTTGAGCGCGTCGCCGCCGGCGAACTGATCGGCTCGGCCGCCACCGAGCTGAGCGCGAAGGCCGGTGCCACCGACTTCCCGTACGAGACCGCGATCACCCGCACGCCGGACGGGCTGCGGCTCAACGGCACCAAGCACTACACCACCGGCAGCCTCTACATGGACCGGATCGTCGTCGGCGTCACCGACATCGACGGGGGCAAGGTACAGGTGATCATCGAGGGCGACCGCCCTGGCGTGCGACGCGACAACGACTGGGACGGCTTCGGCCAGCGCTTCACCGGCAGTGGCACCGTGACGTTCGAAGACGTGGTGATCGAGCCGGGCGACTACTTCGGCAAGGGCGGACGGGACGCCGACTCCGATGCCCTGCCGTGGCGGGCGACGTACTTCCACATCCAGCTCAACGCGATGATCGTCGGCATCCTGCGCCGCGTGGTGCGCGACGCCGCCGACCACGTCCGCGGCAAGCCGCGGACCTTCTACCACGCGCCGGCCGACGCCCCGGCCGAGGACCCGATCTTCCAGTACAGCGTCGGGCTGTTGGCCAGCCAGGCGTACACCGCCGAGACGCTGGTGCTCGCCGCCGCCGCGGCGCTGGAGCAGGCGTACGCCGCGCACGGCACGCAGCAGGAGTACAAGCTGTCGCTGCGCGCGGCGCTGGCCAACGCCAAGGCGAAGGTCGTCATCGACGAGCTGGCCAACCGCGCGGCCTCGGAGCTGTTCGACGTCGGCGGCGGGTCGATGGTGCGCGCCAGCCTCGCGCTGGACCGGCACTGGCGCAACATCCGCTCCATCACCGCGCACAACCCCAAGACGCTGAAGGCTGTCACGGTCGGCCGCTACGTACTCAACGGCACCCCGCCGCCGAACCAGGGCTTCTTCTGACCCGGCCGCCAGCCGGTGGGGGATAGCCGCCGGCTATGCCGGCCGCCGGCCGGTGGGGGATAGCGGCCGGCTATGCCGGCCGCCGGCCGAGGGGGAACAGGGCTGTGGGGAACATCGTGTCGGGTAGGCGTAGCAGTTGTGTGGTCAGGTGGTCGTCGAAGCCTGTTACCGCGCAGCCGGCCAGGTCGAGGGCGGTCGCGACCAGGTAGAGGTTCTGGACGGCGATGCCCGAGTCGACGTGCAGCGTCCGGTAGTGGCGGATCGGGTATTTCACGAGCGTGATGTCCAGCCGGGCGACCAGAAGGAGAGTGATCGGCGTCCGTTCGGCGAAGTCGGGCTGGGCCAGCACCGAGCGCAGCGCCGCCGTCGGGTCGCCGGACCACAGCGTCTCCAGATGCTGGACGTCTGGATCGTCGTCGGCCTCGTGGCGGAACACCCCGCCGGGTAGGTCGCCGCCGGGTCTGACCGCCACGTATACCGCCAGCGACGGCAGCCCGCCCGCGGACGGGGCCATCCACATCCGGTGCTCGGCGCCGGTGGGCAGCCGGACCGTCCGCTGCGGCCCGAGCGCCCACCGCAACAGCGACGACAGCTCCCGCGCGTCGGGCGGGTCGGCATGAAATCGATAATGGGACCTGCGGGCCGCAAGGACCTGGCCGAGGCCGACCGGGATGTCCGGCCGCGCTCGGGGTAACGCGATCCGCCCGGTGGCCGCGGACAGCCCGTCAAGGACGACCTCCCGGTTCGGCGGGTCGTTGAGGAGATCCTGGATCCGCTGAATACGACTGATCACGTCCGCGGTGTCACTCATGTTCGTCCTCGCCGGCCCGCCGAAACGACCCGGTCAGGCGATCCGGCCGGCGGTGTGGCCGGATGCCGGGCGGCTGGGCACGCTGCGGCTGGGCGTGCCGCGGTCGGGCGCGGTGCGGGCCGCTGGTACCAGCCCGGGGATGGGCCGGAAGCCGGGGTCGATCTGGTCGGCCAGGTCCACGCCGGTCGCGTCGTTGGCCCAGGCCACGGCGTTGCGCAGGTGGATGTCGTGCATCTGGGCGACGAAGCGGTCCCAGTCCCGGACGGTGCTGTCGACGCCGCGCCGGATCTTGTCCAGCGCTGCCAGGTTCGCCGGCTCCAGGTCGCCGATGCCGAACGGCCGGCCCTGTTCCATCGCGCGCACCGGAGTCGACTGGGTGAGACAGACCAGCAGGTCGTCACCGACCTCCCGGCGCAGGAAGGCGACGTCCTCGTCGTCTGTGACCTTGTTCCCGATCACGGAGAGGGTGACGTCGAAGTCGGCGGCGTATCGGCGGTACTGCCGGTGCACCGCGACTGCCTTTCGGGTGGGCTCGCACACCAGGAAGGTGTGGTCGAAACGGGTGAACAGGCCGGAGGCGAACGCGTCGGCGCCGGCGGTCATGTCGACCACCACGTATTCGCCCGCGGTGTCGAGCAGATGGTTGAGCAGCAGCTCGACGGATCCGAGCTTGGAGTGGAAGCAGGCCACGCCGAGGTCGTCCTCGGTGAACGCGCCGGTGGCCAGCAGCCGCACGCCGGCGACGTCGACACCGAAGCGTGCCCACAGCGGGTTGTGGCCGGTCACCGACAGCAGCCGTGATCCGGAGCCGGGCGGGGTCGTCTTCACCATCACCGACGCGGACGGGATGCGCGGGTTGTCTCCCCTCAGATAGTCCTTGATCGCATCGAGGTGTTCGCCCATCGGGGGTGGCGTGGTGTCGTCGTCGAGGCCGAGGGCGGCGCCGAGGTGCTGGTTGATGTCGGCGTCGATGGCCAGGACGGGGTGGCCGTGGGCGGCCAGGCGCCGGCAGAACAGCGCGGACAGCGTGGTCTTGCCGCTGCCGCCCTTGCCGACGAACGCGATCTTCATGCTGGGCTCCGAGGTCGTGGCGACACTGCTACGATCAGCACAGCATACTGTAATAGTAATCGTTTTCGTTAAGGGTGGTGTGCCGGGCGGGCCTGGCGGGCGGCTGACCGGCGGCGCGCCGAGCGGCCGAGCGACGGCCGGGAACGCCCCGAGGCGCCGCGGGGGGTGTCGCAGCGGAGGAGCGCGGTTCGCCGCTACGAACGGCCAGGGCTCGCGCGATAGGTCAACGGCTGGGTGTCGGCGGGGTGGCCAGCGGCGACAGCGCCATCCGCGTCAGACGGGGATGACGCGGCTGAGCCGGAGCCGGGATGTCGGGCGCGACCGGTGACGGCGGCACCATCCGTGTCGGGTGAGGCCGCGTCCGTGCCCGCGTCCGCCGGCCGGCGGCGGGAGACGACGAGGGCGGCGATGGCGGTGGTGAAGGGCACGGAGGCGACGAGGCCGACGGTGCCGGCAGCGGTACGGACGATCTCGGTGGCGACGAGTTCGGAGGTGGCGACGTCCGCGCTGGCGCGGTCGGCGAGGGTGAACAGGAGCAGGGTGGGCAGGGCGGCACCGGCGTAGGCGAGGGCGAGGGTGTAGACGCTGGAGGCGATGTGGTCACGTCCGACCCGCATCCCGGTCCGGTAGAGGCGGCGCACCGGGGTGTCGGGGGCGGCGTCGGAGACCTCCCAGACGGCCGCGGCCTGGGTGACGGTCATGTCGTTGATCAGTCCGAGCGAGCCGATGATGACGCTGGCGAGCACGAGACCGGGCAGGCTGAGCTCGCCGGCGAAGGCCTTGAGGGTGACGTCCTCGTCGGAGCCGAGGCCGGTGATGTGGGCGAGGTCGATGGCCGCGGCACCGAGCGCGGCGGTCAGAGCGAGGCTGGCGAGGGTGCCCAGCAGCGCGACCGTGGTGCGGGCGGAGACACCGTGGGCGAGATAGAGCAGGCCGACCATCAGCGCCGCGCCGGTGGTCAGCGCCACCGCGACGGGGGAGTGCCCGTCGAGCAGAGACGGCAGCGTGAACCTGACGATCACGAGATAGGTCAGGACGAGGCCGGCGAGCGCGGCGAGCCCACGCCAGCGGGCGACGGCCACGACCATGACGGCGGTGAGCGCGGCGATCCAGCCCAGCGGCGCCGCGCGCTGGAAGTCCACGATGTAGTAGGTGGGCTGCCCGCTGGTGTCGACCGTCGGGGCGAGGCGGATCCGGTCGCCCGGCTCGTACGCGGGACGGGTCGGATCCACGGGGACGTCCAGATGGATCTGGTTGCCGGGCGCGGGCCGGCCGGTCAGGACGATGTCGAGCTGGTCGCAGGCGGCGGGGGAGGGGCCCGCGCCGGTGGGGTCCGGGCAGGGGCCCTGCCCGGCGCGTCCGATCGTCGCGTCGACGAGGTCGGGGGCGCCGCCGGTGAGGTCGCGCAGCTGGCTCGGGGCGTGGCGGGGGGTGGTGTTCGGCCACAGCAGGACGGCGCCCGCGACGGTGAGGACGAGGATCACCGCGATGGCCGCGGCCATCGCGGTCGCGGCCCTGCGTGACGTTCTGCCGGGCGCCGCGTGACCATGCGCGGGGGTGGAACGGCCGTGGTTGTGCCCCATGCCACCTGAGTGTGGTTGATGCCGTCTGGGCACGGTTGTCTTGGGGGCCTCGTGCCACGGCCGGGGGAGCGGGCCCGCGTGAGCTCGCGCCGGTGGCCGCTCCAGGCGTTCATGATCATTAAACTTTGTGCTCGTCGCACCGCCGGCGAAGCTTTTCCGGCCGTTACGATTTCAGGTGGAGCCACCTCGGCGGAGCCGTCCAAAAACATGGAATCTGGAAACATGGAATCTGGCGCACGCTGGTCATTGGGGCGTGTCTCCGACGGGGACCGACAGTGGACACCGGGGACGAGGACCGACCGGGCAGGAAAGGCGGGGACGGGCATGGCCGTGGTCACGTCGGGACCGGTTGCGCAGGCCCGGCCCGATGCCGCCGCGACGGTCGAGCGGCTGCGCCGGACGTTCGCGACGGGCCGCACCCGCGATGTCGCATGGCGGCTGCGGCAGCTCGGCGCGATCGAACGCCTGCTCACCCAGCGGGAGGACGACATTGTCGCCGCGCTCGGCGCCGACCTCGGGCGTGACGCCCACAATGCCTGGTTCGGGGACATCGCCGGCACCCGCGCCGAAGCCGCCCACGCCCGCAGGCACCTGCGGGGATGGGTGCGCCCACGGCGGACGTCGCTGCCGGTGAACATGCTGCCGGACAGGGGTTTCTACCAGTACGAACCGCTGGGCGTGGTGCTTGTCGTCGGCCCGTGGAACTACCCGGTCTACCTGACGCTGTCCCCGCTCGTCGGGGCGCTCGCCGCGGGCAACGCCGTCGTGGTCAAGCCGTCCGAGCACGCGCCGGCGACCTCCGCGCTGCTCGCCCGCCTGCTGCCGGAGTACCTGGACGCGGACGCGGTCGCCGTGTGCGAGGGGGATGCCACCGTCACCCGGCAGCTGGTGGCGCAGGGGCTCGACCACGTCTTCTTCACCGGCGGAACAGAGACCGGTAAGCAGGTGATGGAGGCCGCGGCGCGGCACCTCACCCCGGTGACCCTGGAGCTGGGCGGCAAGAGCCCGGTCATCGTCATGCCAGACGCCGACCTGGACGTCGCCGCCCAGCGGATCGTCTCGGTGAAGCTGCTGAACGCCGGCCAGACCTGTATCGCCCCCGACTACGTTCTCGTCGACAGCTCGGTCCGGGACGAGTTCGTTGCCAGGGTCCGGGCCACGCTGGAACGGTTCGAACGGGACGAGTCCGTGCAGCGGATCGTGAACGCACGGCAGTTCGACCGGCTGCGCCGCGTGCTCGACGGGCACCGCGGGCAGGTCGTGGTCGGCGGCGGCGGCGATCCCGGCACGATCACCGTCGAGGCGACGGTCGTGCTCGATCCGGACCCGGCCTCGGAGCTGATGACCCAGGAGATATTCGGGCCGATTCTGCCCGTTCTGACGGTCGGCTCCCTCGACGAGGCGATCGCTTTTGTCAACGCACGGCCGAAGCCGCTCGCCCTGTATCTTTTCACCGGTTCGAAAACGGTGGTGCGGCGGGTGCTGCGCGAAACAAGCTCCGGCGGTGTCGTCGTCAACCACCTGGCGGTGCACATCCTCGTCCCGCAGCTGCCTTTTGGGGGAGTCGGTGACAGCGGGATCGGTGCCTACCACGGCCGGTGGGGATTCGAGGCGTTCAGTCACCGCCGAGCGGTCGTCACGAAACCGGCCCGGCCTGATCCGCCGCTGCTCTACCCGCCGCGCACGGCATGGAAGAAGAAGCTGTTGCGCCGCCTTTTCTGAGCTTTTCTGACGCTGGCTGCCCGGCTCGCCCCGGCCGCGGGTGCTGCCCGAAACCGGGGCGGGTCTGGCGGCGCCCGGGAGAAGGCGCACCGGCGGGATCCGTCATCGGTGCCGGTCCCGCCGGTGCGATCGAGCTGTATTTCGATGATGCTGGCTCAACGTCCGCTCACCACTTGTTGTCGGCGAGTTGCTGTCGGAGTCGCGCCGTCACACCGTGTTGGTGCCAGTCAGGTGCTGGTGCTGGTCAGACGATCGGGCCGACGATCGGGCCGACGCCGACCGGACCGACGATCGGACCAACCGGGCCGACGATCGGGCCGACACCAACAGGGCCAACAGGGCCGACGGGGCCGACCGGCCCGACGGGGCCGACCGGACCCACGGGGCCGATGGGGCCAACCGGGCCGACGATCGGGCCGACACCGACACCCGCGTCAGCACCCACGACGGTGGTGGCACCGGCGTCTACGCTGCTTGCGGTTGCGACAGAGGTGCCCAGACCGATGAAGGCCGCGGCACCGAGCGCCACGGTCGCGCCGGCGAGGACCCTCCGGACTATCGAATTCTTGTCGTTCTGCACGGGTAACACCTACCTCCCAACGCATTCATCCGATAGAACCTGCAGCAACGCGAACTCCCGAAAACGAAATGGTAGCCGCGTCTCGTTCACGTTAGGCCATGCGCCGGGCCGGGCGGGGACTATTCCCGGCGCAGTACGTGTATGTCACAGGAACCGGCCCGGGCCGGATGGCGGTCCGGGCCCACAGTACTCCGGGCAACGGTATTTGCTGTACCACGGTCACCGTCGGCGTCGACGGTATGCGTTGTCCCACTCCGAAACGGACACTGTCACGGTGGCTGACGACCGGCCGTCACGAATTCTGCCTCCGCGGGCCAGGCCACGCCCGGTTGTCGGCATCACCTGAGGACCATCGCGGAAAATGCCGGGACCATTGCCAGGAACGCCGGGACCACTGGTGGTGGAGCAGCGCCACACGTCCCGCCGTGGACGGGACCACCGGTGGTGGAGCGGCAGCGGGCCGCCACCGCGCGGCAACGGGTCGCCACCGTCCTGGCGGCGGACCGTGTCATCGCTGCCCGCCGCCGGACAGTCCCGCGGCCACCCGGCGGCCGGCCGCCCGTCCGATGCCGAGAGGTCCGGTGGGGGAGAAGCATCCGGCGCGGTGGGCGCGGCCCGTTCCGCCCCGCCCGGTGCCGGCGCCGTGGGCTCGCTCAGCCACTGTGGGGTGTCCCGGTTGGCCGAACAGAGAAGTTGCACAGGTATTTGTTCGTGCGGTGTGCTTACTGTCCGGCAGGAACCCCGTCCTCGACTCCACGGAGGCTCGGTCATGAGCGGCAGCGAGACCTCCACCAGCTGGCAGCGGTCGGCGGAACCCGACCTCGACCAGATGCGCCGCCTCGTCGGGCTGGTGGAGCACGACACGGCCGCCGACCCCTTCCCAGTCTCGGGCTGGGACGCTGTCGTGTGGTCGGTCGGCAACGCCACCCAGGCCGCGCTGTTCTACCAGACCGTGTTCGGCATGGAACTTCTCGCCTACAGCGGGCCCGAGACCGGCAACCGTGACCACAAGGCGTACGTGCTGCGCTCCGGAGCGGTCCGGTTCGTCCTCAAGGGCGGGGTCGACCCGGCGTCCCCCCTGCTGCGCCACCACCGCCGGCACGGGGAAGGGGTGATCGACATCGCCCTGGAGGTCCCCGACGTCGACCACTGCGTCGCCCACGCCCGCGCGCGGGGGGCGACAGTCGTCGAGGAGCCCCACGACCTGCGCGACGAGCACGGCACCGTCCGCGTCGCCGCCATCGCCACCTACGGCGAGACCCGGCACAGCCTCGTCGACCGCAGCCGGTACACCGGCCCCTATCTGCCCGGCTACGTCAGCCGTACCAGCGACACCCGCCGTACCGGCGACACCGGTGACACCGGTGACACGTCCGGCCAGGCGCGGCCGGCAGGCGGGCCCGGCCGGCTGTTCCAGGCGCTCGACCACGTGGTGGGCAACGTGGAGCTGGGCCGGCTGGACGAGTGGGTCGCCTTCTACAACCGGGTGATGGGCTTCACCACCATGGCGGAGTTCGTCGGCGGGGACGTCGCCACCAGGTACTCGGCGCTGATGAGCAAGGTGGTCACCAACGGCAACCACCGGGTGAAGCTCCCCCTCAACGAGCCGGCTGTCAGCGCCCGGCGCTCCCAGATCGACGAGTACCTCGACTTCTACGACGGTCCCGGCGTCCAGCACCTGGCGCTGGCCACCAGCGACATCATCACCACCGTGGACGTCCTGCGGGCCCGGGGCGTGGAGTTCCTCGACACCCCGGACGCCTACTATCGCGACCCCGGGCTGCGCGCCCGCGTCGGCGAGGTGCGGGTACCGGTCGAGGAGCTGCGTACCCGCGGCATCCTGGTCGACCGCGACGAGGACGGCTATCTGCTGCAGATCTTCACCAGGCCGATCGGCGACCGGCCGACGGTGTTCTTCGAGTTCATCGAGCGGCACGGGGCGCTCGGTTTCGGCGTCGGAAACTTCCGGGCGCTGTTCGAGGCCATCGAGCGTGAGCAGGCCAGACGCGGCAACCTCTGACGCCGCTGACAGCGGGGACGCCGGAGGCACCGAAAACGCCGAAGACACCGGCAGACGCCGGACGGGAAGGACATGCCATGCCCCACTACCGGGCGGTGGGCGACGTTCCGCCCAAACGGCACACCCAGCACCGCCGCCCCGACGGAGGTCTCTACCGCGAGGAGCTGATGGGCGCGGAAGGCTTCGCCGGGGACAGCGCGCTGCTCTACCACACCGGCGTGCCCGCCGCGATCGTCGACGCCGCGCCCTGGACGCCCGCGGACCTGACCACCCACCCGAACATCCCGCTGCTGCCCCGGCACTTCCGGCTGCCGGCACTGTTCGACGGGACACAGCCCGGAAAACAGCCCGGGGACGTCGACGTGGTCACGGGACGGCGGCTGATCCTCGGCAACGCCGACGTGCGCATCTGCTATGTCGTCGCGGGCGCGGCCAGCCCGCTGTACCGCAACACCACCGGCGACGAGTGCGGGTACGTCGAAGCCGGCGCGGCAACCGTGGAGACGGTCTTCGGCACGCTCGACGCCCGCCAGGGCGACTACGTGATCATACCCCGGGGTGTCACCCACCGCTGGATCCCGGACCCGGCCGCGCCGCTGCGCGTGTACGTCATCGAGGCGAACTCCCACCTCGCCCCGCCGCCGCGCTATCTGTCCCGGCACGGGCAGTTCCTGGAGCACGCACCGTACTGCGAGCGGGACCTGCGCCCGCCCGCCGGGCCGCTGCTGGTAACCGGAACCGACGTGGAGGTGCTCGTCAGGCACCACCACTCACGCGGTGCCAACGGCGGTGTCGCCGGGACCCGCTACCGCTGCCTCAGCCATCCGTTCGACGTGGTGGGCTGGGACGGCTGCCTGTACCCCTACACGTTCAACATCGCCGACTTCGAGCCGGTCACCGGACGGGTACACCAGCCGCCGCCCGTCCACCAGGTCTTCGCCGGCCGCAACGTCGTGATCTGCAACTTCGTCCCCCGCAAGGTCGACTACCACCCGCTGGCCGTGCCGGTGCCCTACTACCATTCCAACGTCGACTCCGACGAGGTGATGTTCTACTGCGGTGGGGACTACGCGGCGCGCGGGGGCTCCGGCATCGGGCCGGGCTCGGTCAGCCTGCATCCGGGCGGGCACACGCACGGCCCGCAGCCGGGCGCGGTGGAGCGTTCACTCGGGGTGGAGTCCGTCGACGAGCTCGCGGTCATGGCCGACACCTTCCGTCCGCTCGAGCTCGGTGAGGGTGCCCTCGCCTGCGACGACGGCCGCTACGCCTGGACCTGGGCGGACGGGGACAGCCGACGACGCCGAGCACCCAATAACACCGAGCACCCATTGACGCCGGACAGCCGATGACGCCGGACACCCGGCCGCCGGCCGGGCCGCTCGACGCCGCCGCGTCCCGCGCGTCCTGGGTCGAGGTGGAGCACGACCATCCCTTCGGGATACGCACGCTGCCCTACGGGAGCTTCACCACGCCGGACGCGCCGGGCGCGCGCGTCGGCGTCGCGATCGGCGAGCACATCCTGGATCTGACCGCGGCCGCCGGCGCGCTCCTGCCGGAGCATGCCGGGCTGTTCACCGCGGGCAGCCTCGACCGGCTGCTGGCCGCCGGCCCCACGGTGTGGTCACAGGTCCGCTCCCGGGTGATGCGCTGGCTCGCCGACGAACGGTACCGGCGCGCCGTCGAGCCGCTGCTGGTACCGGCCGCCACGGCGACGCCGCGCCTGCCGTTCACGGTCGCCGACTACGTGGATTTCTACGCCAGCGAACACCACGCCACCAACCTGGGCCGCATCCTGCGCCCGGACGGCGACCCCCTCACCCCCAACTGGAAGCATCTGCCGATCGGCTACCACGGCCGATCCGGCACCATGGTCGTCTCCGGGACACCGGTCGTGCGCCCGCGCGGGCAGCTGCGCGCCCCGGGCAGCGAGATCACGTTCGCGCCGACGGCGCGGCTGGACATCGAGGCCGAGGTCGGCTTCGTCGTCGGCACCCCCTCGCGGCCTGGGCGCCCCGTCCCGCTGGCCGAGACGGAGCGGCACGTCTTCGGCGTCTGCCTGGTCAACGACTGGTCCGCCCGCGACATCCAGGCCTGGGAGTACGTTCCGCTCGGCCCATTCCTCGGCAAGTCGTTCGCCACCTCCGTCTCCGCGTGGATCGTGCCGCTCGACGCGCTGCGGCACGCCCGGGTGCCGGCCCCGCCGCGCGACCCGCGTCCACTGCCCTACCTCGACGACACCGGCGCGCCGCCGGGGGGCTTCGACATCGAGCTTGAGATCTCCCTCAACAGGCACCTGCTCTCCCGGCCGCCGTTCGCCGGCATGTACTGGACGGTGGCCCAGCAGCTCGCCCACCTGACCGTCAACGGCGCGTCGCTGCGCACCGGGGACCTGCTGGCCTCCGGCACGGTCAGCGGGCCCACCCGCGCGCAGTGCGGATCGCTCATCGAGCTCACCTGGAACGGGACACAGCCCCTGACCCTCCCCGACGGCTCGACACGGGACTTCCTCGAGGACGGCGACGAGGTCGTCATCACCGGCACCGCCCCCGGCCCGGACGCAACCGTCATCGGCCTCGGCGAGGTACGCGCCCGCATCCTGCCGTCCGCACCCTGAGCCACCCTGGCTCCGGTGAGATTTATTGATCTTGAGGGATGGGGGTCCCGTCGTTGTCCTCTAGAGGCAGGCGCCAGCTTGCGTGCCCACTCTCTCAGCCAGCCGCTGACCGGCCACACCGACCTTGTGGGCTCGATGACTTTGGTCAGGCTAGTAGACTGTCGCCGCTAATGTGTGGGGTATAGGTGGCGGAGTTTGGTGCGGGCGTCATCGGTGGTGAAGTGCCAGTTGACTTGGCGCTGGTTGGCGTTGACGGCTGTCTGCCAGGCGTCGAGTTCGGTGTTCAGGACGTCGAGGGTGTCGATGCGGCGGTCGAGGCATTGGCGGGTCAGGGCGGCGAGTTCGATTTCGGCGATGTTGAGCCAGGAGCCGTGTTTGGGGGTGTGGTGGATCTCGAGTCGTTGCGCGAGTGCGAACGCGACGGCCGGGTCGAAGGCCTCGTAGAGCGAGGAGATGTCGTGGGTGTTGAGGTTGTCCATGACCAGCACGACCCGTTCGGCGTCGGGGTAGTCGAGGGTGAGCAGGCGCCTGACGTGGTGTGCCCAGTCGATCCTGGTGCGCCGTGGGGTGGCCTGGACGCGGCGCCAGCCGGCGAGTGGCTCGACCCAGCAGAAGATCGAGCAGGTTCCGTGGCGCACGTACTCGGAGTCCTCGCGCCGGTCACGCCCTGGCGTGGCGGGGATCGGGTCGCGGGCGTGGGCCAACAGCTGGTAGGGCTTCTCGTCCATGCACACCACGGGCACGCCCGGGTTGTGGGGCCGGGCGTAGACCGCCAGAACGTCTTCCATCCGCGCGGCGAACTGCGCGTTCGCCCTCGGTGGGATGGTCCAGCACTTCCTCAGATGAGGACGCAACCTCGTTTTTTTAAGACCCGGCCGATGGTGGAATGGTCCAGGTCCGGGATGTCGGCGACCAGCGCGACGTGCTTTTCCAACAGCCGCAGCGACCAGCGTGCATAACCAGCCGGTGGCTGCGAGCATGCCAGCGCGATCAGTCTGGCCTCAACCTCGCCGGTCACCGGGGAAGGCACCGGGGGAAGCTCCCGTGCCTTCCGACCGATCGTGGCCCCCACATCCCCACCGGTCTCGGTGAACCGCTTCGCGACCAGCCGCAGCGTCTCACCCGAGACCCCGACCCGGACCACGAGTTCTTCTTGGGAGGCAACCGGGCCGACCGAGGTGTCCAACGCGAGCAGGACCCGCGCCCGCCGGATCATCGACGCCGGATGAACCCCCGTCGAGGTCACCCGAACCAACTCGTCACGATCAGCCTCGGTCAAGGTGACCGGCCACTTCTTCTGCGAACCCACGACACAGTCCTGACCGGCAGAGGGACGGGGAGACCTGCCAGACCCAACCCTCTCACCCAGACACAAGACACACCAGAACTAAGCAGCGACAGTTTACTAGTGGCCCGGGGCGGTGAAGACGAGGCCGGACTGGGCGCAGGCCATCGCGAGCCGGTCGTCGTAGGTCAGCATCTGGTCGGCGTCCAGGAGGAGCGCCGAGGTCAGATGGATGGCGTCCAGTGACCGGAGTACCGCTGGCCCGATCCGTCGCGCCAGGCTCACCACCTCGGGTGACAGCGGATGCTCGGCTACTCCGGACAGGGCGGCGTCCGCGTGGACGGTCGCGGACGCCGAGTCAGTGCCGAACCGGGCACGTAGCGCATGGGTCACCTCGATCCACGCCAGCGATGACGACACCAGCAGATCGCCGTCCTCGTGATGTTTGTCGACCGCCGCGACCAGGGCCAGCGAGTCCGTCTCGGCAACCAGCCGTTTGAGGATCGCGCTGCTGTCTAGGTAGATACGCACGCTTCTACAGTCGGTCGGCGCGGTCGAGCAGGTCGAGGCTGGTCGTACCGTCGGGCAGGGTGAGCGTGGGTGTGACGTGACGATACGGCGTGCGTGGTGGGAGAACGATCCCCGCGGTGAGCAGCGGCTCCCGGGTGTCGGGCGAGGTCGGTCCGCCAGCGGCGAGCGTCCTGAGGTGCCGGTCGACAGCTTCGCGAAGGATTGCCTGCTGCGAACGGCCGGACCGGTCCGCCTCGGCGCATAGCGCGGCCTCGACCTCCTCGACCTCCTCGGCCTCGACCTCGGGACGAAGGCGAAGGTTCACAGCCATGATGCTGGTACACGGTTGGTACCAGAAGACATACCGCATGCCGCCCAGCCGCCTACGCGAGGAGAGGTGGCTGCGGATGTGTTCCGGATATCCGGCAGCCGAACACCCGGTTACGTAGCGCCCGTCTCTGGTTTCGATCGCCATCGGGCTCTGGACGACATGTGTCCCGGCAGGAGTTGGCCGATGCCGTGAACAGCTACCTGTTCGTTCCCGGCGCCTACCGGCCCACCCACGCTCACCACCAGTTCGCCGCGGGGCGGTGAACTGGGTCTTGACATGGGGCAGTTGAGGTCTGTTTGGGTCCGCCGTCCGGATTCTCGGCTAGGGTCGGCTGGCGTGGGATGCGTCGGAGCCCGATGACAGAGGGCGCGGTCGCCGGATGACGCGGTCGGATGGGGGCAGACGTGGCCCCGCGCTCTACGTGGTGGCCGCCTTCGCCGCGGCGATCGTGGTCGGGACGCTCGCGCTGATGGTCCCCTACGCCCGCGCGGGGCATGGCGGCGCGCCTCCGCTCGTGGCCCTGTTCACCGCGACGTCGGCGGTTTGTCTGACTGGCCATGTCGTAGTCGACACCTCCAGTTACTGGACCCCGTTCGGCCAGACCATGATCGTGCTGTTGGTCCAGGTTGGCGGCTTTGGGATCATGACTGCGGCGTCCCTGCTCGCGTTGCTCGTGAGCCGCCGGCTCGGTCTGCGCGGCAGGCTCCTGGCCGCCAGCGAGACCAAGACGCTGGGTCTGGGGTCCGTGCGCCGGGTCGTGGTCGGCGTCGTCGTGCTCAGCGTGATCGTGGAGGCCGGGGTCGCGGTCGTGCTCACCCTCCGGTTCTGGACGGCGTATGATACCGCGTTACATTCGGCGGCCTGGCAGGGGATTTTCCATGCGGTATCGGCGTTCAACAACGCCGGGTTCGCGCTGTTTCCGAACAACCTGACATCATTCGTCACAGACCCTGTGATCAGCCTGGTTGTGCTGGTGGCGTTTGTGCTGGGCGGTCTTGGTTTCCCGGTCCTGTTCGAGCTGCGCCGCACCTGGCGGCGACCACGACGGCTCTCCCTGCACTCGAAAATCACCCTTTGGGTGACCGCGGTGCTGGCTGCCATCGGCGTGGGCGCCCAGCTGGTGCTCGAGTGGACGAACCCGGCGACACTCGGGCCGCTGGCGGTACCGCAGAAAGCCCTGGCCGGTCTCTTCCAGGGTATGACCCCGCGTACGGCCGGGTTCAACACGCTCGACTTCGGGGCGATGAACGAGACGACGTGGCTGGTGACCGATGCTCTGATGTTCATCGGCACCGGGTCGGCGGGCACCGGCGGAGGCATCAAGGTGACCACGTTCGCGATCCTCGGTTTCATGATTATCGCGGAGGCCCGTGGCGCGAACGACGTGGACGTTGCCGGGCGGCGGGTGGCGCCGGCCGCGCAGCGCCAGGCGCTGGCGGTGGCCCTGCTCGGCGTCGGAGTCTCCTTCCTTGGCACCCTGCTGCTGCTCGCGACCAGTGGCATCGCCCTCGACCGGGTGCTGTTCGAGGCGGTGTCCGCGTTCGGCACGGTCGGCCTGTCCACCGGGATCACCGCTGAGCTGCCCGGCCCGGCTCAGGCCGCGCTGATTGTGTTGATGTTCATCGGCCGGATCGGGCCGGTCACCGCGGCCTCGGCGCTGGCGCTGCGCCAGCAGGTCCGGTTCTACCGCTTACCAGAGGAGCGACCCATCGTTGGCTAGGTTTCAGCCGGACGCCGTCCTTGTCATCGGGCTCGGCCGGTTCGGCAGCGCACTCGCTGGCACGCTTGTCGGGTTGGGCCACCAGGTCCTCGGTGTCGACACCGACCGGAAGACCGTTCAGGAGATGAGCTCGCAGCTCACCCACGTGGTCGAGGCCGACACCACCAGTGAGGAGGCGCTGCGCCAGATCGGTGCGGGCGACTTCAACCGGGCTGTTGTCGCGATCGGCACCGACGTCGAGGCGAGCATCCTCACCACCTCGTTGCTCGTGGATTTCGGCATCGCCCAGATCTGGGCGAAGGCTGTCAGCCGGGCGCACGGCCGGATCCTCGACCGGGTCGGTGCCCACCGCGTCGTCTACCCGGAACACGACATGGGCGAGCGGGTCGCCCATATGGTCACCGGGCGGATGGTCGACTACGTCGAACTGTCTGACAACTACGCGCTCGTCGAGACCCGTCCGCCGGCCGACATCGTGGGAAAGCCACTCGGCCAGACCGGGATCCGTAGCCGTCACGGCGTCACGGTCGTCTGTATAAAACACGTCGGCGCGGACTTCGACTACGCCCATCCCGACACGGTCGTCAAAGCCGACGATCTCATCGTCGTTCTCGGGCCGATCCAGAAGGCGGTCCGCTTCGCTCAGACCCGGAACGGATGACACAGCCCGCAGCGGTGGGACAGATGGCTGGGCATCCACAGTCGTCGGCCGTCCGTCACGTCATCCGGTAGATCTCCCGGCGGTGGCCCACTCCTACGACCAGGATGATGAGCTGTCCGTCCAGGACGTCGTAGATGATCCGGTAGTCGCCGACCCGCAGCCGATAGCGGTCTTCGTATCCGGCGAGCTTCTTCACATGTGTGTCCGGGTGGCGCGGATCGTCCCCGAGCGAGGTGAGGGCCCGCAGGATTGTCAGCGCGGCTGGTTGTGGGATGGCCCGTAGCTGCCTGACCGCCCGTTCGCGCCATCGGAACGCGTACTTCACGCGACGCCATGGTCGGGCTCGTCCTCGAATATCGCGGCGATGGCCTCGGCCATGCTGTAGGTGGGGGCGTCGGGGTTCTCCGCCAGGTCGCGGTCGGCCTCCCGGGCGAAATACCGGTCGATGGCGTCTTCAAGGGCGTTGAAGTCCTCGATGGGGACGACCGCGGCCACGGCCTGGCCGTTGCGCGTGATGATGGTGGGCGTTCCGCCCTGGGCGCGGGTGATGACCTCTGCGAAGTGGGCACGGGCATCCCTCGCGCTCAGCTCGTTCTGGCTGTCGTCCACACCAAAAGCGTACCCAGAATTGTGTACACAGGGAATCTCTGGGTGGGGCGGCCCACCCGCCGCTCGCGCACCGTCCGTGATCGCGAGGTTTCCCAGCCCGGCCGGCGCAGGTCCGAGGTGGGGCAGGGCCCGGCTTGTCCCGCATCATCAAGGACGACACCCTCACGGGCAACATCGACGTCATCCTCTGGGATGCTCTCGCCAGAGCGGATCGCGGGCTCTGGTCAGTGCCAGGTGTTCTGGTGGTGGGCGTGGGTGGACAGGGGACGCGACAGCGTCTCGAAGACGCCGGGCAGGCCGGTGGGGTTGGGCAGGACCCACTGCGCGGGCCTGCCGCTGCGGAACGCCAGCGGACCGGCCGGGATCTCCCCGCCCACCGGGAAGCGTCGGGAGCGGCGGCCGTGGATCCCCGCCAGCAGCGGGAAGACGGCCAGCTCACGCAGGGCGGCCCGCTGCCGGTCGGTGATCGTCAACTGGCTCACGGCGGTGGCTCCTTCGGATCGCGCTGCCCGTCGACGGCCGCCGGGCGGCTGCCAGCCGTCGGTCGGTCAGCCCTCCGGCACCGCCGCCGGCTTCGGCTTCGGCCTCGGCGGCCAGGGCAACAGCAGTGTGATCAGTACGCAGCCCACCAGGATCGCCGCGGAGGTGATGAAGGCCAGGTCATAGCCGGAGGTGAGGGCCGCGCCACTCGGATGCGGCCCGGAGCCGTCGGGACGGGAGCTGGTGTGCGCGGCGGCCAGCGAGGTCAGCACCACCAGGCCGAACGAACCGCCCACCTGCCGGGCCGCGTTGGCCAGACCGGAGGCGACACCCGCGTCCTGCGGCCGCACGCCTGCCATGGCCGTCACGGCGACCGGGGTCAGCGCGACACCGATACCGAGGAAGACCAGCACACCCGGGCCGATCACGCCCAGCGCCACGAGCGTGTCCGTCCGCAGCGCGGCCTGCCAGCCGAAGCCCGCCGCCGAGATCAGCAGCCCCGCCGAGATCAGCACCGGCGGCCGGCGACCGGCGACCCGGTGCCGTCTGCCCGAATGTCCATCCGATGGCGAACAGCGGCAGATGGGACCCGCCGTCGGCGAAACTTCCCGGCCGGTAGGCCCCGCGCTACCGGGGCGCGGTCAGCCGTCGATGTCGCGCAGGCCCTGGATCACGGGTAGTTCCTCGGGGTCGGGCTCGGTCTGCTCCAGGAAGGCGCGTACACATTCGACGGCGACGTCGGGGGCCAGGCGTTTGAGACTCAGGGCCAGGACGTTGGCGTCGTTCCACAGCCGCGCGCCGCGGGCCGTCCACGCGTCGGCGGCCGTGGCCGCCCGCACACCACGTACCTTGTTGGCCGCTATCGCGGTGCCGGTGCCCGTCCAGCACATCAGCACCCCGTAGTCGATCTCGCCGGCGACGACCGACTCGGCAACGGTACGTGACATGTCGGTCCACACCGTGGACTCGCTCGGGAACACCAGCTCATGTTCGGTACGGATGAACTCGCGCACTGCGTGGACGCACTCGTTCTCGCTGTCGGCCGCGAACCCGATCCGTGCCATCGCCTCGTCCCCCAGCTCCACCCACCGCCCGCCGTATCATCGACGACCCCCTGCCCATCTTCAAGATCTTTCAACGTCCCGTTTCAGGTCGAAACGGCATGCCGGCACAGTCGGCCGCTTCTCCGCTCGTGGCGCGACGGCCGACGGGCGCCGCCGCGTCACGCGGGTCGTTCCCGGCCGTCCGGCTCGCGTACCAGGAAGATCATCACGGGGCGCCGGCGGTCTGAATCAGCCGCTATGAATCTCATGTGGGTGATGACGGCTTCCGAGGCGTCCTGGAACTTCAGCGCGCTTCTCAGTGACGCTGAGCATGGTGAGGCGATCGTGATCACCCGTAGCGGTCGACGCATCGCTGTGATCATGCTGGTGTCGCGGGGCAGCGGCGAGGCGCTGCGGGAGGTCTTCCACCGCTGGGGCGCTCGCGCGGGCGTTGACGACAGGTTCGTGTCCGACGCCGCGGCCGTCTGGGGACCGCTTCCGCTGCGGGGGCGTCGACTCGTGGCGCGACTGATCCCGAAGTTCGGATTGTCAATTTTTGGTTGACGCCTCTTGTGCGTCAATCTATGGTTGACGCATGGCGAATCCGGTGACTCCCAGTGTCCCGATCAGGCTCGACGACCTGATCCAGGCAATCAAGAAGGTGCATCCGGACGTTCTCGAACAGCTCTCCAGTGCGGTCGTCGCCGCCGACCGCCTCGGTGAGCTCGCCGACCACCTGATCGGCCACTTCGTCGACCAGGCCCGGCGCTCGGGCGCGTCCTGGACGGAGATCGGCCGGAGCATGGGCGTGTCGAAGCAGGCCGCGCAGAAGCGCTCCGCGAAGAAGTCGGACGAGGCGGCCGACCTCGACCCCAGCCAGGGCTTCGGGAGGTTCACCCCGAGGGCGCGCAACGTCGTGATGGCGGCGCAGAACGAGGCCCAACGGTCCGGCCACCACGAGATCCGGCCCGAGCACCTGATCCTGGGGCTGCTCGTCGACCCGCAGGCCCTGGCCGTCACCATCCTGCAGGTCCTGGGAGCGGGGGCGGAAGCCGTCCGCGCGGCGGCGGCCGCGGCGTTGCCGGCCCCGCCCGGCGGCGCGGCGCCCGCTCTCGTCCCGTTCGACACGGCGGCGAAGAAGGCGCTGGAACTGACCTTCCGCGAGGCGCTGCGGCTGGGTCACAACTACGTCGGCACCGAGCACATCCTGCTCGCCCTGCTGGAGCGGGAGGACGGCGACGGTGTGCTGTCCGGGCTCGGCGTCGACAGGGCCGCCGTGGAGACACAGCTCGCCACCGCCCTCGCCGCGATCGTCGCCGGCGGGAAGGCATGACCGCGGCGGCATACCGGCATACCGGCGCGCCGGTCCTGCCAGGGCTTCACGCGGGAACGGCCGGTTGGCTCGCGATGTGGACAGCCGCGCGCCAACCGGCCTGTTCGACCGGATTCGGGGCGCACGCGTATGCGGGTCACGCGCCCCGGGGGGGGTCGTCAGTCGGCTCCGGGGACGGTGACGTTCTTCTCGTTGAAGCCGAAACCATCCTGGGTGGCCTGCTGTCGGAGCGCGTCGAAGGAGCTCTGGCTGGCGTCGACGTCAGCCTCGGTCGCGCTGCCGTTCTTGAGCTTGTCGACGAGACCCGTGAAATTGTTGGTGATTGACTGTATGGCGTTGCACAGCGTCGGATTGGCCACCGCGAACCCCTTGGCGACCTTGAGCTCGTGGGCGGTGAACAGACCGGCCACCGCGGCCTTGGCGAGCGTGCGTCCCCGGTTGTCCGCGTTCGCTCTGAACTTCCCCTCCCGTGCCGGCTTGTAGATGTACCGGTGGAAGGCGCCCAGCCCCAGACCGGCGTGCAGCGCGAAACGGGTCTTGGCCAGCGGCCTGCTGTTCTCACCGCTCGGACAGGCGCCTTCGTAGGGGGTTTCGGCGCCTGCCGGCTCGGACGCGGCGGCGGCTGGCGCCGCGCTCCCGCCGCCGGTCGTCCTGGAACCGCACGCGCCGACAAGTACGACGGAGAGCAGCACCGCCAGCAGGACTGCCCCGCATTGTGTCGCATGGGTAACTGGTTTACGTGATACCGGAACCATCATCACCTGACCTCGCACAGAGTTCGGCCTCGTCGACAGCCTGGGCGTTCGTCATTGCCGACGGCTTACCGCGTCGTGAGTCGCGACGGGGACGGCTCGCTTACCGGGCCCCACGGAAATGCCCGCGGGAATGATGGTGCCCAGGGAACAGCCGGGCGGAACACGAACCTGCCCGCCGGCTGTTTTGCCGATTGCCCTTTTGGTTGTCCTTGTGGCCACCCTGACGGCCTGGCTGCCTTTTAGCTGACCTGGCGGGGGATTGCTGTCCCCGGCGGGGCGGGTTGGCTGTTCCTGACGGGGCCGGGCGGGTCGTACGGCGCTGGTGGTGACGGTGGCGTTCATCCGCGGCCGCGGACGCGGTCCGTGAGCCGCTCGTACTGCTCGGAGTCGTTCAGAGCGGCCATGACGATCTGGTAGCAGGTGCGTTCGCACAGGTTGACGAGGTCGGCCCGGTCCATGGCCGGCTGGTCGAGCCAGGTGAGGACGACCTCCTCCATGTACGCCAGCCAGCCGGCTACGGCCATGGTGAGGGCGGGGGTGGCCGGCGCGCCCGCGGTGGTGAGGCCCTCGGTGAGCCAGCCTGCCAGGGTGGCCCGGGTCGAGCGGTGCAGGGTGCGCATGTCGCTGCCGCCGTCGAGCCGGGTGATGGCCAGATAGACGTCCGGATGGCGGCAGACGTACTCGACGAAGGTCTCGACCCCGGCGCGCAGCTGCTCGCCGGGAGCCAGGGACGGGTCGGGACGCAGGTGGTCGAGGAGTTCCTCGGCGGCGGCCCGCAGGACGGCGTGCCGGAACCCGCGCTGCGAGCCGAAGTAGTGGAAGAGCAGCCCGGGGGAGACGCCCGCCTCGGCGGCCACGGTCTCGATGCGGACGTCGTCGATCGTCCCTCGTTCCAGGAGGTGGCGGGCGGCGGCCAGCAACTGGCCGCGGCGGTCGGAGGGGAGGAGCCGGGTGCCGCGTACACCGGGAGGGCGGACCATGCGCCCATCTTATTGACCGAAACTCAACAGAACTGTTGACTCTGGCTCAACAGAGCCTACTGTTGAGCCAGAGTCAACAAGGACGCCGTCCCCGAGCCGGAGCCGACGCCCCGCGCCTTCTTCAGCCCCCGCCACGTGATGGAGGAGCGCTCCGATGCCCCCTGCCACCGCACCCACTTCCCCCACCCCCACTTCCCACACCCCCACCGCGGTCTTCGCCGCCGAGCCCGACGCCCTCGCCGAGCCCGACGCCCTGGTCCTGCAGCCGCGTGACGTCCGCTTCGACTGGTCACGGCTGCCGGACCCCTGGATTCCGGGCGAGCCCGTCGCCAGCCACACCATCAACGTGCTGCATCTGCTGCTGCCCGAGGGCGAGCGCTGGTTCGTGCGCGTCTTCCAGCGCGCCCTGCCAATGATCACGGACGGCCGGGTGCGGGAGGACGTGCTGGGGTTCATCGGTCAGGAAGCCCTCCACGCGCAGGCCCACCAGGGAGCGCTCGAGCACCTGCGCGCGACCGGGCTGGATCCGGACCCGTACCTACGGCAGCTTGAGTGGCTCTTCCACCAGGTGCTGGGGGATCGTCCGGGGCTGCCGCCGCGGCGCGCCCGGGAACACGTCGTCGAGCAGGTGGCGATCATCGCCGCGGTCGAGCACTTCACCGCCTTCCTCGGCGACTGGGTGCTCAATGCGGACGCCCTGGACCGGGCCGGCGCCGACCCGGTGATGCTGGACCTGCTGCGCTGGCACGGCGCGGAGGAGGTCGAGCACCGCAGCGTCGCGTACGACCTGCTCAGGCATCTGGACCCGGGCTATCCGCGGCGGATCCGCGCCATGGCGCTCACCGGTCCCATCCTGTACTGGTTATGGATCCGTGGAGCGCGTTTCCTGATGGCCGCCGATCCACAGCTGGCCCGATCACGGCCGGGCGGGCCGCAGCGGGCGGAGAGCTGGCGTGCCTTCCTCGCGGCGTCCCGGCGGGGGCTGCTGCCAGCCCCCGGCCAGGCCGTGCGCTCCGGGCTGCGCTACCTCAGGCGTGACTACCACCCCACCCAGGAGGGCTCGACCCGGCAGGCGGTCGCCTACCTCGCCACCTCCCCGGCCGCCCGCGCCGCGGCCGCCCGCTGATGTCCGGGCAGGGCCCGCAACCGGAGGGCCGGTATGTTCCCCCCGACCTGTACGGCAGGCCCCGTGCCGACCGCGGGATGAGGGTGCTGGCCGCTGTCGGTGACGTGCTGTTCCCGCTGGCCACCCGGTCGGGCAGCCGTCAGCATCGGCCCACACCGCCGCCCGCGCCCGCGTCCACGCTGAACCTCGTGGTGGCCGACCGCCGGTACGTGGCCGACGGCGTCGTCCGCCTGAGCCTGGCCGCTCCCGACGGGGCCGCGCTGCCCGCCTGGTGGCCCGGCGCCCATCTCGAGCTGCACCTGCCCTCCGGCCGCCGACGCCGGTACTCCCTGTGCGGCGACCCCGCCGACCGGGGCACCTACCAGATCGCGGTCCGCCGTCTCGACACCGGCGGCGGCGGGTCGGTCGAGGTGCACGACGCCCTGCCGGCGGGCAGCCGGCTCACCGTGGGCCGGCCGCGCAACGCCTTCCCGTTCGCAGCCGAGCCCCGCGTGCTGTTCATCGCGGGCGGCATCGGCATCACCCCGATCCTGCCGATGGTCCGCGAGGCCGCCCGGCGCGGCCTGGACTGGCGGCTGGTGTACAGCGGCCGCACCCGCACGTCACTGCCGTTCACCGACGAACTGCGCCGGTTCCACGGCCGGGTGGAGATCCTCTCCGACGAGGAGCACGGCAGGCCCGACGCCACCAGCCTGCTGCGCCGCGCCCCGGCCGGGGCCGCCGTCTACGCCTGCGGCCCGCCCCCCGTGCTCGACGGCATCCAGGCGGCCTTCGACGCGAGCCCGGCCAGCGGCCTGCACGTCGAGCGGTTCGCCTCCGCCCCGATCCGGGACGGCCGGCCCTTCGAGCTGCGGCTGGCCCGCAGCGGGCGCGTGCTGCCCGTGCCCGCCGACCGGTCCGTCCTGGACGTGCTCGCCGAGGCCGTCCCCACGGCCGCCTACTCCTGCCGGCGGGGCTTCTGCGGGATCTGCCGCCAGCGCGTCCTCGCCGGAGCCGTCGAGCACCGTGACCACCGGCTCACCGACACCGAGCGTGCCGACGGCGCGATGCTCGTCTGCGTCTCCCGTGCCCGCGCGGGCGAACGCCTCGTCCTGGACCTGTGATCTCTCATCCACCCCGAGCAACCGAACCGTGCAGTCGTGCGAAGCGCCCACCCGAACCGGGGGGCATCCGACCCGGAGGCGACATCCATGCCCACTCTGGTCCAGACACCGGCCCGAGGGTCGGCCCGCCAGCAGCCCCAGGCCGCGACGGTCTTCCCGTACGACAGCGGCGACCTCAGGCGTTTCCGTGAGCTGCAGCAGCTCGCCTACACCTGCGCCGAGCGGGTCGGGGCCTGGCTGGAGCCCGGCGTGACCGAACGCCAGGCCAGCGCGCGACTGGGCCGGGAACTGGCCGCCGCCGGCGTCCAGGACTTCTTCCACGTCCACTTCGCCTGGTTCGGCGACCGGACCGCCTTCCGGCACTTCCACACGCCGCTGCAGTTCTTCCCGAGCCGGCGCAGACTCGAGGAGGGCATGCCGTACATCCTCGACTGCGCCCCCGTCATCGACGGCTACACCGCCGACATCGGGTACGCCGGCCGGGTCGGCGCCAGCCCCGTCTGGGACAGGATCGACCGTGACCTGCGCGAATACCGCGACCTGATCGTCGTCGAGGCGCGCCGGCGCACACCGTTCAACGAGATCTACGCACGGGTGGACGCGCTCATCGCCCGCCACGGCTACGACAACCGGCACCGGGTCTACCCGGGGCGGGTCATCGGCCACCAGGTCACCCGCACGACCGCCCGCGGGCCCGCCGGAGTCAGCGTCCTCGGCTTCGGCATACGGACGTTGCAGACCCTCGGACGCGAGTTCCTCGGCGAGCGCCGCTACGGCCGGTCACCGCTGTGGGCCGACGGCCGTGCCTCCCGGCACGCACCCACACCGGGGCTGTGGGCGGTCGAGCCGCACGTCGCGTTCCGCGATGTGGGCCTGAAGTTCGAGGAGCTACTGGTGGTCACCGACGACGACGCCTACTGGCTCGACGACGACCTGCCGCACGTACGCCGCTGGCAGCGGGCCGCAGACACCTCGTCGGACATCGCGACGGATGTTGCGACGGATGTTGCGGTGGAGGCGCGATGAGGCGGCGGACGGTCGTCTCCGCCGGTGTGCCGCTGGCCGTGTACGAGCAGGGCAACCCGGCCGGGCCGACGGTACTGCTCGTGCACGGCTACCCCGACACCCACTGGGTCTGGGACGACGTCGCCGCGGCCCTCGCCGCCGACGGCCACCACGTGGTGCGCTACGACGTGCGTGGCGCCGGGGCCTCCGGGGCCGCGAAGGGAGCGTGCGGCTACCGTCTGCCGCAGCTTGCGGACGATCTGTTCGCGGTGGCCGACGCGGTCAGCCCACACCGGGCGGTGCACCTCGCCGCCCACGACTGGGGGTCCATCCAGGCCTGGGAGGCCGTGACCGACCCCCGGGCGGCGGGCCGCATCGCCTCCTACACCTCCCTGTCCGGGCCCTGCCTGGACCACGTCGGCCACTGGGCGCGGCGACGGCTCGCCCGTCCCACCCCGCGTCACCTCGGCCAGCTGCTCACCCAGGCCGCGCACTCCTGGTACATCGGCGTCTTCCACCTGCCGCTACTCGCCCCTGCCGTCTGGCGGCTCGGCCTGGCCGCGCGGTGGGGGTACGTGCTGGCGTCCACCGAAGGGGTCATCCCGCGGACCAGCCACCCGCAGCCCACCCTTGCCACCGACGCCGTACACGGGATCGCGCTGTACCGGGCCAACATGCTGCCCCACCTGCTGCGGCCACGGCAGCGCCCGACCGCCGTACCGGTACAGCTGATCACCCTCGCCCGGGACCGCTACGTCAGCCCCGCGCTGGGCGACGAC
Organism: Candidatus Protofrankia datiscae; assembly: GCF_000177615.2. Lineage (GTDB taxonomy): Bacteria > Actinomycetota > Actinomycetes > Frankiales > Frankiaceae > Protofrankia > Protofrankia coriariae. The sequence goes on from NC_015656.1 coordinate 2,254,206, forward strand.
CTCGACCGCTGGGTGCCCCACCTGTGGCGGCGCACCCTGACCGCCGGGCACTGGTCCGCACTGCTCGAGAAAGGCCCCACCGTGGCACAGATGATCAAAGAAATCGCCGCGCACGCCGACGGCGCGCCCGCCGCGCCCGCCCTCGAGCGAGCCGCCGTCTCGAGCCGGGAACGGGCCGCCGGCCCGCGCCGGCCCCAGCGCCCACGCCTGCGTTGGTGCCGGGGCCCCGGCCTGGAGCGGGCGGCTTTCGCCGGGAAGCTGGCCGTCGTCACCGGCGGCGGCAGCGGCATCGGACGAGCCACCGCGCTGGCCTTCGCCGAGCACGGCGCCGCCGTCGTGGTCTGCGACCTCGACCTGGCCAGCGCCGAGCGCACCGTCGAACTCACCCGCCTGCTCGGCGCCCCCGCGGCCCACGCCTACCGGGTGGACGTCGCCGACAGCGCCGCCGTCGACACCTTCGCCAGGGAGGTGGCCGCGGCCCACGGCGTCCCCGACATCGTGGTCAACAACGCCGGTGTCGGCCACGGCGGCACCTTCCTGCAGACCACCGAGAAGGAGTGGCAGCACATCCTGGAGGTCAACCTCGGCGGCGTCGTCCACGGCTGCCGCGCCTTCGCCACCCTGATGGTCGAGCGCGGGGAGGGCGGCCACATCGTCAACGTCTCCTCCGCCGCCGCGTACCTGCCCAGCAAGGTCCTTGCTGCCTACGCCACCAGCAAGGCCGCCGTCTACATGCTGTCGGACTGCCTGCGCGCCGAGCTCGCTCCCGCCGGCATCGGCGTCAGCACCATCTGCCCCGGCCTCGTCAACACCAACATCACCCGTACCAGCACCTTCTCCGGCCGTTCCGCCGACGGGCTCGACGCCACCCGCGACCGCTTCGCCGCGCTCTACGCCAGGCGCAACTTCCCCCCGGAGAAGGTCGCCTGGCAGATCCTGCGCGCCGTCCGGGAGAACAGGGCCGTCGTCCCGGTCACCGTCGAGGCCAGGGCCGGCCGCGTCCTCAGCCGGCTCTCCCCGGCTCTGACGCGCGCCGCCGCCCGCATCGACATCGACTGACGACCGGGGCTCTGTCGCCCCCATCCGATCTCTCAGCCGACACCCATCCGCCTGTGTGCTCCCGTCACCGCCGGCTCGTCCTGCCGCGGGCCTGAACGGAGAGGCCTGAACGGAGAGGACAACCATGACGCTCGTCCGGGCTCTGCTGCGGTCGCCGGTGGTGGCGGCCCTCACCTCGCCGCACGGCGTGGACCGTTACCTCGAGCTGGTCAACCCGATGTGGGCCGTGAACGAGATCCGGGCCCGGGTCGTCCGCGTCGAGCCCGAGACCCACGCCGGCGCCCCGGTCGCCACGCTCACCCTCCAGCCCACCGGGAGCTGGCCCGGCCATCTCGCCGGCCAGTACGTCCAGCTCGGCGTCGAGATCGACGGTGTCCGTCACCTCCGGTGCTTCTCGGTCTCCTCGCCCGCCTCCGGCCGCGGCGGCCGCATCACGATCACGGTGCGTGCCAACCCGGACGGGGTCGTCTCCAGCTACCTCGTCGGCCGTGCCCGGCCGGGCCTGGTCGTCCACCTGTCGCGGGCGGCCGGCGCGTTCACCGTGCCCGAGCCGCCGCCGCGCCAGCTGCTGTTCATCTCCGGCGGCTCGGGCATCACCCCGGTGATGTCGATGGTCCGCACGCTGCTGCGGCGCGGCTACGGCGGCACCATCACGTTTCTGCACTACTCACGGTCACCGGCACACCAGATCTTCGCCGGCGAGCTCGCCGCGCTGCCCCCGAACGTCCACGTCCACCTGGTCCACCCGCGGCAGGATGGCCGCCGCCTCACCCCGGCCGAGCTGTCCCGGCTGGTGCCAGGCTACCGGGACGTGGACACCTGGGCCTGCGGCCCGGCAGGCCTGATCGAGAGAATCCAGGACGCCTACGCCGGCAGCGACCGGCTGCGCGTGGAGTACTTCCGGCCGCCTGCCGCGCGCGGCCCGGCCAGCGGTGAGGTGATCTTCACCAGGGCCGGCGCCACCGTGGCCACCGTGCCCAACAGCGGGGCCACTCTGCTCGAGCAGGCCGAGGCCGCCGGGCTTGCGCCCACGTTCGGCTGCCGCATGGGCATCTGCCTGTCCTGCATGTCCCACAAGACCGAGGGCGTCGTCCGCAACGTGCGTACCGGTGAGGAGTCGCGCCAGCCCGACGAGGACATCCGCATCTGCGTGTCCGCGCCTGTCGGCACCTGCGCCGTCGAGATACCTGCGCCGTCGAGATAGAGGCCGCCCACCGGCACCCGAAGACCGCCCACCGCACCCGGAAGACCGGAAGAGCGGAAGAAAGGAAGAACCGTGACCACCTCGCCCGTCACATCTGCCCGGCCCGCCGCACCCAGCCGTTTCACCACACGAGCCCGGCCGGCCGCGCCCGCCCGGTCCACCCCGCCCACCCGGCCTGCCATGCCCACCGCCGAACAACTTGCGGCGTTCGGCGCCGAGCTGGACGCGATCCGGCAGCGGATCATCGACGATCTCGGTGAGAAGGACGCCGCGTACATCCGCAGGGTCGTCCACGCCCAGCGTGCCTTCGAGGCCGCCGGCCGCGCGCTGTTCTACCTGCCGCCGGCCTGGCCGCTCGCGGTTGCCTCACTCAGCGTGAGCAAGATCCTCGACAACATGGAGATCGGCCACAATGTCCTGCACGGTCAGTACGACTGGATGGGTGACCCGGATCTGAACTCCCGCGGGTACGAGTGGGACACCGTCTGCCCCAGCGGGCAGTGGAAGTACTCCCACAACTACATCCACCACACATACACCAACATCGTCGGTCGGGACCGCGATCTCGGCTACGGCCTCCTGCGGATGGGGGAGGAGCAGCGGTGGGAGCCGAGATATCTCGGCAACCCGCTCTACGCCTTCCTGCTGATGCTCCTGTTCGAGTGGGGCGTGCTGCTCCACGACCTGGAGGTCGACAGGATCGTCGCCGGTGAGCGGACCTGGGCCGACACCAGACCCCTGCACCGGGGCATGCTGCGCAAGGTCCGCAACCAGACGCTCAAGGACTACGTCCTCTTTCCGCTGCTCACCGGGCCTTGGCTGCTGCCCACCCTGGCCGGTGACGCGCTGGCGAACCTCGTCCGCAACGTCTGGGCGTTCACCATCATCTTCTGCGGCCATTTCCCGACGGGTGTCGCCACGTTCTCCGAGGAGGAGACACGGGACGAGAGCCGCGCCCACTGGTACTACCGCCAGCTGCTCGGCTCCGCCAACATCACCGGCGGCTGGCTCTTCCACGTCATGACGGGCAACCTGTCCCACCAGATCGAGCACCACCTGTTCCCCGACGTCCCGGCCCGCCGTTACCCCGAAATCGCCGCCGAGGTCCGGGAGATATGCCGGCGTTATGGCCTGCCGTACAACACCGGTCGGCTGTCCAGGCAGTTCTTCTCCGTCGAGAAGAAGATTTTCAGGTTCGCGCTGCCGACCGCGGAGAAAACCACCGGGCCCACCGGGACCGCCGCCGCGCATCGCATGGCTGATCGCGTACGCGGGATCCGCCGCCAGCGGGAGACACTCGTCGGGACGGCTACGGTTTCCCGCCGCGTGGCCTGAGCGGTCGCGGCCCAGACCACTCCCGACAGTCCCGAGGGAGACCGTCTTCACGGAGGCCCGGTTTTTCAGGGCTACCACTGATGCCGGCCGCCTCCGGGCGAAGCAGACTCGCCACTGTGAGCAGTCACGTCCAGTGACGTGGCGCGACAACAGCAGGCGCGCATCGGCCCGGGGCGCACCCGCTTCCCGCCGAGAGGTGGCTCCCCACGGTCCCACCGGCATGGCGAGAAGTTTTCCGCCGGGCTTTGCCAAGAAAGGGATGGTTGCGATGCCGCAACACATTCGGAAATACTGGGGAAAGCGGCACGGACGTCAACAGCTGAACTTCAACTGGGGGGCGATAAACGCCAACTCGATCGTGCACGTCGCGGCCAGTGAGTATCTTCCGGTGACCGACCCGGACGCGCACGGTGGGTTCGTCGACCAGAACCACCAGCGGTTCATCGGGGCGGCGAACGTGACGGTGTCCAATATCGCCCCGCACGGCGCGCCCTGGGATCCGAACAACGGGGTGACGTTCGTCGTCAACGTCGACTGGCCCAGCCCGATATACATCGTCACGGACATCACGGTCTTCGACGAGGGGCCAGCCGAGATCCAGAACTAGTGTCCTGAGTCGTTGATTCGCTGGCAGTAGGCGGCGAGGGTCTCGAGGATCTCGTCGGCGGTCTTGGCCCAGACGAACGGCTTCGGGTCCTTGTTCCAGGCGTTGATCCATCGGCGGATGTCGGCTTCGAGTTCGACGACCGAGCGGTGCGTCGATCGGCGCAGCTTTGCGGTGGTCAGCTCCGCGAACCAGCGCTCGACCAGGTTCATCCACGACGCCGAGGTCGGGGTGAAGTGCAGGTGGAAGCGGGGTGGCGCAGCAGCCAGTTCTTCACCGCCGGGGTCTTGTGGGTGGCGTAGTTGTCCAGGACCAGGTGCAGGTCGTAGCCCTTCGGGACCGAGGAGTCGATCAGCTTGAGGAAGCGCAGGAACTCCTGGTGACGGTGCCGCCGGAAGGTCTGCGCGATCACCGACCCGGACGTCGGGTCGAGCGCGGCGAACAGGCTGGTCGTGCCATGGCGGACGTAGTCGTGGGTCATCCGCTGCGGGGTACCCGGCATCAGGGGCAGCACCGGTGCCGTGCGATCCAAAGCTTGCACCTGCGACTTTTCGTCGACGCAGAGCACGATCGCCTTCTCCGGCGGGTCGAGGTAGACCCCGACCACGTCACGGACCTTGTCCACGAACAGCGGGTCGGTGGACAGCTTCCACGTCTCGACCAGATGCGGCTTCAACCCGAACGCCCGCCACATCCGTGACACCGTCGACTGCGACAGCCCACTGGCCCTCGCCATCGACCGCGATGTCCAATGGGTATCGCCGTTCGGTGGCTTCTCCTCCAACGTCCTCGCGATCACCGCCTCGACCTGGGCGTCGGTGACCTTCCGAGGCGCTCCCGGACGTGCCTCGTCTGACAGGCCCTCCAGCCGGTCGACCGCGAACCGCTCCCGCCATTTCGCGACCGTTCCCCGGGTGATCCCGAGCTCGGCCGCGACCCCCGAGTTCGTCCCACCGTCCGCGCAGGCCAGCACGATCCGCGAGCGCAACGCCAGCGCCTGCGCGGTCTTCCGCCGTCGGGCCCAGCCCTCCAGCACCGCACGCTCAGCAGACGACAACTCGATGGGATCCGCGCTCGGGCCAGGCACCAGCCCATTCTATCTGCACACGAATCAACGACTCAGGACACTAGTATCGGGGCGAATGATCGTTCGATCGAATGGATCTTGGAAAGGAGAGCGACGTGGCTGGGCGACTCGAAGGGAAAGTTGCTGTCGTCACCGGGGCAGGCTCGGGAATCGGCACCGGCATTGCCGAGGAGTTCGTGAAAGAAGGGGCCAGGGTCGTCGCCGTCGATATCTCGGGCCAGCAGGAGGAGATCGCCAAGCGACTCGGGAGCGACTGCTACGCGGTGCACGCCGACGTGTCGAGGGGTGCGGACGTCCGGAGTATGCTGGACGCGGCCGTCTCCCATTTCGGCAAGCTCGACGTACTTTGTAACAACGCGGGTATCGACGGTGCGGTCGCCCACACCGGTGAATATCCGGAGGAAGAGTTCGACCGGGTCTTCGGTGTGAACGGGAGAGGGGTGTTCCTCGGTATGCGCTACGCCATCCCGAAGTTACTCGAGAACGGCGGGGGAACAATCGTCAACACGGCGTCGATGGCCGCGATGGTAGCTTTCCCGGGAATGCCCGCCTACTGTGCGGCAAAGGGCGCTGTGGCCATGCTGACGAAGACCGCGGCGGCGGAGTACGCGAGCCGGAACATCCGCGTCAACGCGATCTGCCCGGGGCCGATCCGGACACAGATCACCGACAGCCTCCCGCCGGAGCTCATCGAGGGCGTGGTCAGGGCGACGCCGCTGGGACGATACGGGACCCCCACCGAGGTGGGCCGGCTGGCCGTCTTCCTGGCGAGTGACGAGTCGTCGTTCATCACCGGTGACACGATCCTGATCGACGGTGGTTACACCACCCTCTGATCGCCGCGTCGGGACATCACGTCGATACGTCCGCCAGGCGTATCCGCCGACCCCCGGCATCACCCGGACCAGGCATGGTCCAGTGGTGCCGGGGGTCGGTGCTGTCAGGAGCGACCGGCATCGCATGTGCGGCCGGCTCATGAGTTCAGCGTCGGATCGGTTCTGACCCGTATCCGATATCCACCGGACGCGGTCCTATGATCGGTCGGCCACCGGATCCCCTGAGCCTAGGTAACTGTTGACGAGCGCGTTGTGATCCAGCGTGTCCGGCGTCCCGTTGAACACCACTTTCCCGCGCCGCAACACGACGACAGCGTCCGCGAACTCGACCGCGCGTTCCACGTACTGCTCGACAATGACCAGCGACACCCCGCTCGCGGCCAGCTGCCGCAGCGACGCGAAGATCTCGTCGATGATCCGTGGTGCCAGGCCCATGGAGACCTCGTCCACCAGGATGACCTGTGGATTCGACAGGTAGGCCCGGCACAGCGCGAGCATCTGTTGCTGCCCACCGGAAAGAGTGCCGGCAACGTCGTCGAGCCGTTGCCGCAGCGCGGGGAAGGCCTCCAGCGCCCGGTCGGATCTGATCTCCGGAAGCCACGGTGGCCGCAGCAGGCGAAGGTTCTGCCGCACGGACAGGGACCGGAAGATTCCCCGGCCCTCGGGGATGAGGCACAGGCCGGCACGGGTACGCGCATACGGCGGAGTGTCCGAATGGTCGGCGCCGCCGATCGAGATGTGGCCGTGCTGCAGTTTGTTCAGACCCGCCGCGGTGCGCAGGAGCGTCGTCTTGCCCGCGCCGTTGGCGCCGAGGAGGGCAACCACGCCGCCTGCCGGCACGTCGAGGTCGACCGCTCGCAACACCGTCGACCGGCCGTAACCCGACTGCGTTCCCCGCAGCGAGAGGGCATACGGTTTCGTGTCGCCCGCGATGGCGGCACCATTTGCTGCTGTCATGACACCACTTCCCCGACGGGCTGCCGCGTGACGGTTTCGACGGCGTCGCCCCCGAGATAGGCGGCCCGCACGAGCGGGGACGCCATCACCTCGTCGGGCGTTCCGTCGAAGACCGGTTTACCGAAGTCCAGGACATGGATGTGGTCGCATATCTCGTTGACGAGCGCCATGTCGTGTTCCACGAGCACGATGCCGATTCCCCGGTCCCGCACGACGCGCTGGAGGGTCTCGCCGAACCGGCTGGTTTCCGCCCGGTCGAGGCCGGACGACGGTTCGTCGAGCAGGAGGACGCGGAACGGTCCGGCGAGGCCGCGGGCCAGCTCGACCCGCCGGCGCAGCCCCGTCGACAGGGTTCCGGCGAGTGATTCCGCGACCTCATCCAGCTCGCAGAGCCGGATGGCTTCTTCGGCGCTCTGCCTGATGAGGCTCCGTTGCCCGCTCGAGCTCAGGAAGTGGCTGAGCGGATTGGCCCCGGCGAAGTTGCCCTCCGCTCCCAGCGCCACGTTCTCACGTACGGTCATCGAGTCGAACAGTTCCATCTGCTGGAACGTGCGGCCGATACCGAGCCGGGCCCGAACGGCCTGGCCCCGCCGGGAGATGTCGTGGCCGTCGAAGGAGATCTTCCCGCTCGTCGGTCGGAGCACCCCCGAGCAGGCGTTCAGGGTCGTGGTCTTTCCGGCCCCGTTCGGGCCGATCAGACCGGTGATCTGCCCGGTCCGGGCTTCGAAGGAGACGCCGTCCACGGCCACCAGGCCGCCGAACCTCACCCCGAGCCCGCGTACCGCGAGCGTGCCGACAGCGACCTTGGGGCGGGTGCTGGCAGCGGCGCTGGCACTGCTCCTGGCGTCGGCGCCGGTGCGGGCGCCGTGCGCGCGTGGCCTGCGCGTGAGCGGCTGGCGACCGAGCCGTTCGGCGGTGCGCTGGACCACCGCGGGGACGGACCGCAGCGACGGCGGCGTGACCGCGAGAAGGAGCGCCGCCACACCGAAGACGAGCTGAAGATAGGTGGCGATGTTGTCGCCGCTTACGTACGACGGAATCAGGGTGAGGCCCGCGGCGGCCAGCAGCGCGTACCAGGGCTCACCGCCCAGACTGATGACGATCAGGGAGAAATAGAGCAACGACGTCAACGGCTGGTAGGAGTCGGCTGTCACCGTGCTGACCGCGCTGCCGGCGAGCGCGCCCGATGCCGCGGCGAGAAAGGCCGAGATGCAGAAGACCAGCACACGGGTGACGTTGGTCGACGTGCCGCTGGAGGCGAGTCCTGTCGGACTGTCGGCCAACGCCCGCAGCAGCCGGCCGAGCCGGCTGTGTACCAGTACCACGGTTATGGCCGTGACTACGACGGTGAATACCAGTACCAGATAGTAGTAGCCGCGGTCGCTTTCGAGGTCGAGCCCGCCAAGACGGGGCCGTGGCTCGGTCAGCCCGGCACCTATACTGCCGAACATGTAGTCCTGTGTGTAGAACATGTAGGCGAGGAGGATGCCGAATCCCAGCGTCGCCAGGGCGAGGTACAGTCCGGACAGCCTGATCGCCGGAATCGCGAGAATGGCGCCGATCGGCACCGCGACGAGAGCCGACAGCAGTAGCGCGAAGAACCACGGCAGTCCGTGGCCGACGGTCAGGTGCGAGAAAGCGGCCGCGCCGATCGCGGTGAAACCCACGTGGCAGAGCGACACCTGTCCAGAACTGCGTACCAGCAGGCCCAGGGAGAGGAAGAGGATCGTCGAGGTCAGAAACAGGGTCCAGTCGGTCAGGTGCAGCCCGGCAAATTCGGGAACGAGCAGGAGGAGGACCAGGACGCCTGCTCCCCCTGCCAGCTGGAACGGGAGGGGGAAACGCCACTGCGCCGCGGACCGTGACAACGGCATGGCCCGTTCCCCGAGCCGGCTGCGAGGGGAGACCAGCAGAACGACGAACAGGACGAGGAAGGGCAGCGCGGTCGGTATTCCCGCCAGCAGACCGGTGGTGAAGTACTTCGAGCACAGAGCGCCGCCCACACCGATGAGCAGACCGCCCAGATAGGTGGCGGGCAGATTCGAGAACCTGCCGATGGCAGCCGCGCCGAAAGCCTGGACCGCCAGCAGCGTCAGCGTCACCCCGTCAAGGGTGATGAGCGGTGCCAGCAGCACACCTGACAGCGCGGCGAACGAGACACCGATGACCCACGCCAACCGCCGGACGCGCACGGGGCTGGTGCCGGCGCAGTTGAGCAGGTCGACGTCGTCGACGACAGCCTGCATCGCAAGGCCCTGCCGGGTGTGCCTGAAGACGAGGAAGAGCGCGAGCGTCGCCGCGGCGCCGATAATCCAGATGATGATTTTGTCCTGGGTGATGCTCGTGTTCGCCACGCGGAGGACATGCGTTCCCAGGAACGGCGGTACCTTGCGGGTCTCCGCCGTGCCGTAGACGAGCGATATCACCGCCTGCACCACGAGCAGAATGCCGACCGTGCCGGCGACCCGCACCGGCAGGGAACGATCGCTGATCATTCGGCCGACCAGCTCGAAAACAAGCCCGAGGACCGGGCCGGCGACGAGAACGCAGATCAACGCGGCCAGCGGCCAGGGCACCTGGTGCTGGACGTGCAGGGTGTAGAAAAGAAATGCCGCGATGGTGGCGAGCGCGCCGTGCGCGAAATTGAACAGACGCGACGTCTTGTAGGTCAGCACGAGGCCCAGCCCGGCGATCCCGTAGACAGAGCCCGTGGTCAGCCCGGCGACCAGGAACGGAAGTAGGGTCGTCACTCTGGAACTCCCAAACGGTCAGAGAGCCGGGCTGGGACGGAAACCAGGACAGGATGCCGGCCCAGCCCGGGGACTGGTCAGCCGAGGGTCGCAACCACGGGATCAACGACGGACGCGGGGGCGCACTCCGTCTCCAGACCCTTCGGCCCGACGAACCTGCCGTCCTCGATGCCCAGCGTGAACCAGCACTTGATGGAGGTCGGCTTTCCCTCCACGAAGTTCAACGGGACGGTGAAGCCGCCGAGCGTCTCGTCCTTGAGGCTGTAGAGGCCTTTCTTCACCGCGGCGGCCGTGAGATCCCCGGCGGGCGCGGCCCTGACCGCGGCCTCGAAGAGCTTTCCGCTGGCCCAGACGTCGGCCGACTGCTCGGACAGCACCGCCTCGATACCCGGCGCATACTGCTGGATGGCGTCGTGGAACTCCTGGGTCGCCGGTATGGACCTGTCATAGAAGGGTGCGACATATCCGACGGCCCGCATTCCGTTGAGCGACGGCTCTTTCAGCCAGGTGGTCGTGACGGTGCCGTCCTGGGCCACCTCCGGGACGTTGATTCCCTGGTCCGCGCATGCCCGGTGCACGCGGACGACGGTGTCGGACGGCGCCAGCACGCTCACGGACTGGACGCCCGCCTCCTTCAGGCCCTGGCACTGCGAGGTGTAGTCGGGCGCCGAAGCCGCCACCTTCGCGTTGTAGGGAATGCTGAGGTCGAGTGCCCTGGCCAGCGTCGAGTACAGCGGCACCGCGCTGGCGCACTGCGGCGCCTCCGCGCAGTAGAGCAGGCCCATCTTCGGGCCTGTCGACTTCGCTATCTGCAGCACTCCGTACAGCCCCGCGATGACGGACGGCCCGACCGGGAAGAAGGACGCGTTCGTCACGAAGGGCAGGTCCAGGGAGGTGCCGCCGATGACGGGCACGTCCGTGCCGCTGATGTAGGACGCCCAGTTCACGTCCGAGTTCGAGTGGTTTCCTATGATCGCGACGACGTGTTCCTGCTCGACGAGTTTCTTGACCTGGGACAGCGCGGTCGTCGCGTTCCCCCCGTCATCCATGACGATCAGTTTGACGCGGCGCCCGTTGATCCCGCCGTGGGCGTTCACCCACGATGCCCAGGCCTTTGCCATGTCCTGCGCCTGCGCCTGGGAGGACGCGGTGGGGCCGGTGTACGTCCCGATGTTGCCCACGACGATTTCGGGCGCTCCCGAACCGTTCGCCGTGTTGCCGCTGCCGTTGTCATCCGACGAACAGGCGGCAAGGCCTGTCACCGCAGCGATCATCGCGGCGATGGCGACGATTCCGCGCCGCCGTGAGAGGAGCCGGGGGCGCGGGCGCCCGGACAGCGACCAGGGGTGTCGGTGTGGGCGCCGGTGCTGGCCGGTGCATAAAGCCGGTGTGCTTTCCGTCTCTGTCTCACCGGACCGGATGCGGATGAGCCGCTCGCCGACCGAACGCCCCCTCCTCGGCTGTTCCGAGCGCGGGGCCGTGTTCCCGGCGGGTTTTGTGTGTGTCTGGCTCTCGCGTCTTCCTGGCGACGGTTCGTAATCGTCAGTCATCTGGCATCCTCCGTTGCGCTGGCACATTGCATGATCAGACGGTTTTCGCGGGCCGGTCGGGTTCCGGGTCGTCGAGCCGGGGTGCTGTGGGTCGGGCCAGGGCGCGGGACGGCTTGTCGGCTCCACCGGCGCGGGCAGTCGACGGCTGGGGCGTCTACGGATTTCTGGAGATATAAACCGTTTTGTCCATGGCAGCCTCTGTCGCTCTCTGGAAGAAACTGATCTCGTAGGGTTGTGTGGCCGGGAGCCCGAGCGGTCTTCCGTCCTCGGCCTTCGGGCCGCGGCGTACCCGTGGGGGGAGGTGGCTGATGGTGATGTAGATTACAAACAACTGTTCGTTCGGACACCGTAGAGGACCCCGGATGATAGGTCAATGCGAAATTTTCACGCCGACGCCAGTTCGGCCCGTCCGTTGACACCGTCAGCCTTTCACTGACGGACCGTGACATCTTCCGCCGTGGCATCCTCGCGGAAAGTCGAATCCGGCCTGCCAGGCGTCACGGAGCGTGTAGGCGAACCGGCCCGCGCCGAAGTGGCGGCCGTCGCTCCGGTTGTCGTGCCATCCCGCCGACAACGGTGTGACCGAGGGCCGGCGGCCCGGCGGGAGTGGTAAGAACGTACTTGTCGGCGGTGTCGCCCGGGCTCGGACAGCGACCTACCCGCCGACCTACCGGCTCGGCAGGCAGCTGCGGGGACGGGTGCCGCGGGCGCTGGCCTGGCCACCCGTCAACGGCTGCCGCCACATGCCTGCTCGCAATCAAGGTAGCGGAGAAGATCAAGACATAACCTTGATAACGATACGAAGCAGACGTGAAGCGGAGCATCGGTGACTGATTCGACCATCATCTACACGCACACTGACGAGGCCCCGGCCCTGGCGACGTACTCGCTCCTGCCCGTGGTCCAGGCGTACGCCCGCACGGCCGGTGTCAGCGTCGAAAGCCGTGACATCTCCCTGGCCGGGCGGATCATCGCCAGCTTCCCCGAACGTCTCACCGCGGACCAGCGCGTCGACGACGCGCTCGCCGAGCTTGGTGAGCTGGCCCGCCGCCCCGAGGCGAACATCATCAAACTGCCGAACATCTCGGCGTCGATCCCGCAGCTGAAGGCGGCGATCGCCGAGCTGCAGCAGAAGGGCTACGCGCTGCCGGACTACCCGGACGACTCGCGCACCGACGAGGAGCGGGAGGTCCGCGCCCGGTACGACAAGATCAAGGGCAGTGCCGTCAACCCGGTGCTGCGCGAGGGCAACTCCGACCGGCGCGCCCCCGCGTCGGTGAAGAGCTACGCCAGGACGCACCCGCACCGGATGGGCGCCTGGAGCCCCGAGTCGAAGACGAACGTCGCCACCCTGGACGCCGACGACTTTCGCGCCACCGAGAAGTCGGCGGTCATCGCCACGGACGGCTCGCTGCGCATCGAGCTGGCCGGCGCCGACGGGAGCACCACCGTGCTGCGCGCTGCCCTGCCGGTGCTCGCCGGCGAGGTCGTGGACGCCGCCGTGCTGCGGGTGGCCGCGCTGCGGGAGTTCCTCACCGCGCAGATCGCCCGGGCCAAGGCCGAGGGTGTGCTGTTCTCGGTGCACCTGAAGGCCACGATGATGAAGGTCTCCGACCCGATCATCTTCGGCCACGTGGTGCGGGCGTTCTTCCCGAAGACCTTCGCCACCTACGGTGAGACGCTGGCCGCGGCGGGCCTGAGCCCCAACGACGGGCTCGGCGCCATCCTGAGGGGCCTGGACGCGCTGCCCGACGGCGCGGCGATCAGGGCGTCCTTCGAGGCCGAGCTGGCCGACGGCCCCGCGCTGGCCGCGGTCGACTCCGACCGCGGCATCACCAACCTGCACGTGCCCAGCGACGTCATCGTCGACGCCTCCATGCCGGCGATGATCCGTACTTCCGGCCACATGTGGGGCCCGGACGGCCAGGAGGCGGACACCCTCGCCGTCCTGCCCGACAGCAGCTACGCCGGCATCTACCAGGTCGTCATCGACGACTGCCGCGCGCACGGCGCCTTCGACCCGACCACGATGGGCTCGGTGCCCAACGTCGGCCTGATGGCGCAGGCGGCCGAGGAGTACGGCAGCCACGACAAGACCTTCGAGATCCCCACCGCGGGCACGGTGCGCCTCGTCGACGAGGCCGGCACCGTGGTGCTTGAGCAGCCGGTCGCCGCCGGTGACATCTTCCGTGCCTGCCAGACCAAGGACGCGCCGATCAGGGACTGGGTGAAGCTCGCCGTCACCCGCGCCCGGGCCACCGGCGACCCGGCGGTGTTCTGGCTCGACCCCGGCCGCGCGCACGACGCGACACTGATCGAGAAGGTCAGGGCGTACCTGCCCGAGCACGACACCGAGGGTCTCCAGATCGAGATCAGGTCGCCGGTCGAGGCGATCGCGTTCTCCCTGGAGCGGATCCGCCGCGGCGAGAACACGATCTCGGTCACCGGCAACGTGCTGCGTGACTACCTCACCGACCTGTTCCCGATCCTGGAGCTCGGCACCAGCGCCAAGATGCTCTCGGTCGTCCCGCTGATCAACGGTGGCGGTCTGTTCGAGACCGGCGCCGGCGGGTCCGCGCCCAAGCACGTCCAGCAGCTGCTCAAGGAGAACTACCTGCGCTGGGACAGCCTGGGCGAGTTCCTCGCGCTGGCGGTCAGCTTCGAGCACTTCGCGCAGACGACGGGCAACACGCGCGCCAAGGTGCTCGCCGACACCCTCGACCGGGCGACCGCCACCTTCCTCAACGAGGACAGGTCGCCCAGCCGGCGCCTCGGTGGCCTCGACAACCGCGGCAGCCACTTCTACCTGGCCCTCTACTGGGCGCAGGAGCTGGCCGCGCAGACCGACGACACGCAGCTCGCGGACGCGTTCGCCGGCCTCGCCAAGACGCTCACCGCGCAGGAGCGGACCATCGTCGACGAGCTGATCGGGGTCCAGGGCTCGCCGGTCGACATCGGTGGCTACTACCAGCCGGACCCGGCCAGGGCCGCAGCGGTCCTGCGCCCGTCGGCAACCTTCAACGAGGCCCTGGCGATCCTCGGCTGACGGGATCCGCCTCCCGCCGGGCCGGCGGTTTCCTTTCCAGGCCGCCGCCGGCCCGGGGGAGAGCGCTGTCCCAGCCCGGACGCGAGGCCGCCGGCCACGACTGGTCGCCCGGGCGGGCAGCCGTCCGTGCCGGAGGACAGTCGTCTGTGCCGGAGGACAGCCGGCCGTCCGCTCCACTTCGGAGCAGGCGCGGTTCTGTTGGGAGCGGATCGACCCGCGGTTCGTCATTCCGGGTGCGGGGGCTGCGTCCCGGACGGGCCTGGCCGCGCCCAGGACGGCCTTGTCAGTCCCTGTTGCTAGCCGTCGGTGACTGTCGGTACTTTTTGGTAGCTGTCGGTGGCCGTGCGTGGTTCGGGAGCTGTGCCGTGCGCGACGGTGGTCGGCAGCAGGGGCAGGCGCGGGGCGGCCTGCAGCAGCGCGTTGGTGTAAGGATGTTGCGGGTTGTCGAACACGGCCGTGGTGGGCCCCTCCTCCACGACCTCGCCGTTGTTCATGATCAGTAGACGGTCGCTGATCTGCTCCACGACGGTGAGGTCGTGGGTGATGAACAGCAGAGCGATGCCCAGGCGCTGCTGCAGCTCGGACAGCAGGTCCAACACCTGGGCCTGCACCGACACGTCCAGCGCGGAGACCGGCTCGTCACAGATCAGTACCTCGGGTTGCGGGGCGATCGCCCGGGCGATCGCCACCCGCTGCCGTTGCCCGCCGGAGAGCTGGTGCGGACGGCGGCGGGCGAAGTGCGCGTCGAGCCCGACCGTGGCCAGCAGTTCGGTGATCTGGGCCCGGCGGCGGGCGCCGCGCTGACCGGGCAGTGCCTCGGCGATGATGCGCCCGACGGTGTGGCGGGGGTCGAACGCCGCCTGCGGATCCTGCTGGATCAGCTGGATGTGCTGCCGCTGCACCCGCCTGGCACGTTCCGGCGTGCCCGACCAGGGCTGCCCGCGCAGGAGAATCCGCCCCTCGTCGGGTTCGGTCAGACCCATCACCATCCGTGCCAGCGTGCTCTTGCCGGAGCCGGACTCGCCGACCAGGCCCACCGTCTCGCCCGCCCGCAGGGTCAGTGACACCCCGGCCACGGCACGGCGTTCGCCGAAGTTCTTGGTCACCGCGTCGACGTCGAGCAGGGTCTGCCCGCCGGTGTGGGGCGGGCGCTGCGCGCGCCGGCCACGGGCGATGTCCAGCAGCGACCTGGTGTAGGGATGCTCGGGGCTGCCCACGATGCGCTCGGTGGGCCCGGTCTCGACGATGTGGCCGTCGAGCATCACCGCGATCCGGTCGGCCAGCCTCGCGACCACCGCCAGGTCGTGGCTGATCAGCAGCAGACCCCGGCCCTGCTCCTTGATCTCTTCGAGTAGCTGCAGGATCTGGTGCTGCACGATCACGTCCAGCGCCGTGGTCGGCTCGTCCGCGATGACCAGATCGGGCCGTGTCGCCACGGCGGAGGCGATCAGGGCGCGCTGGCGCAGCCCGCCGGAGAGCTGGTGGGGGTACTGCTGACTGCGCAGCTCCGGCTCTGGGACGCCGACCTCGGCGAGCACCTCCAGGACACGCTGGTGCCGCTCGGGACGGGTACTGTCCCGCTGGTGCAGCCGGATGGACTCGGCCACCTCGTCCTCGATCCGGCGCAGCGGATCCAGGGACACCAGCGCGTCCTGCAGCACCATGCCGACCGACTTGCCGCGCAGCCGCTGCCAGTCACGCTGGGAGAAGCTCCTGACGTCGGCGCCGCCGACGCGCAGGGTACGCGCCCGGACCCGGGCGCGTTCGCCGGCCAGGCCGAGCAGCGTCCGGGCGGTGACGCTCTTGCCCGAGCCGGACTCCCCGACCAGTGCCAGGCACTCACCGTCCTCGATGGTGAACGAGATGTCGCGTACCACGGGGGGCTCGTGGCCGAAGGAAACCTCCAGCCCGGCAACCTCGACCAGGGTCACCGCAGGCCCCCTGCCTGCCGGCTGGTCCGCAGCGGGCTCCCCGCCCGCCGGCCGCTCACCGCAGGCTCCTTGCCTGCAGGCTGCGGCCGAGCGTGGTGGAGACGAGGACGACCACGACGATGGCCAGCCCCGGGAACACCGCGATCCACCAGGCGTTCGCCAGATAGGTCTGTCCCTCGGCGAGCATCACGCCCCATTCCGGAGTCGGTGGTAATGGGCCGAGACCGAGCAGGCTCAGCCCCGCCGCCGCGGCGATGGCGCTCCCGGTCCCCAGCGAGGCGAGCACCACGACCGGCCCGCCCACGTTGGGCAGCACGTGGCGCAGCACGTACCGCCACGCGGGTACGCCCAGGATCTTCGCCGCCTCGACGTATTCGGCTTTTGTCACGGCGAGTGCCTGCCCACGCACGAGACGGCCGTAGTACGGCACGGCGGCCACCCCGATCGCCACCGCGATCTGCGTCGAGCCCGTCCCGATGAGCGCGATGACCAGCAGCGCCAGCAGCACCTCGGGGAACGCCATCCAGACGTCGGTCAGCCGCATGATCAGCGCATCGGCCAGCCGGCTGCCGGCCGCCGCGCTCAGGCCGACCAGCGAGCCCGCCACGACCGCGATCGCGGTGGCCACCAGGCCGGTGGTCACCGAGTACCGGGCGCCGTAGACCAGCCGCGAGAAGACGTCCCGGCCGAGCTGGTCGGTGCCGAGGTAGTGCGCCGAACTCGGTGGGGAGAAGGTGTGCCGCACGTCGTTGGTGTCCGGCGCGTAGGGCGCGAAGACACCGGGGAACAGCAGCAACGCGACGATCAGGGCCACGGCCAGCGCGCTGATCGCGAGCAGTATGTGCGAGCCGCGGGTGGCCCGCCACCGGGGCCGGGCCGCACCGAAGGCCGCTGTCGTCGCGTTCATGCCCGGCCTGCTTCCCGCAGCCGCGCGTCGATCACCGGGTAGAGCGTGTCGGCCAGGGTGTTGGCCACGACGAAGATGAGCGCGGCCAGGATCACCACGGCCGACACCACCGGCGTGTCACGGTGCTGCACGGCGTTCACCAGCACGGTGCCGAGACCGGGCCGGGAGAAGACCTTCTCCACCAGCACGGCGCCGCCGACGAGCGTGCCGAGCACCCAGGCGGACATCGTCGTGGCCGGCAGCAGCGCGTGCCGCAGGGTGTGCCGCAGCAGCAGGCCGAGCCGGCTCTGGCCGCGGGCACGGGCACTGAGCACGAACGGCCTGCCCTCGACCAGCTCGAGCTCCTGGCGCATCACCTGCGCGAGGACACCGGAGATCGGGATCGCCAGCGCCAGCGTGGGCAGCACCAGGCCGGACACGCCGTGGGAGCCGAAGGCGGGGAACCAGCGCAGGTTGAACGAGAAGAGCGACAGCAGCAGGATGCCGAGCCAGAACGGCGGGACCGCCACCGCGAGCACCTCGAACACCGACGTGCCCGTCCGTACGATCCGGCCCCGGCCCGCCGTGATGACGGTGGCGATGAGCGCGAGCAGCAGGCCGACCAGGGCCGCGCTCAGCGCCAGCTGAAGGGTCGGCAGGATCTGGCTGCCAAGCAGCCTGGTCACCGGCTGGCTGCGCTGGTAGGAGCGGCCGAAGTCGCCGGTGGCCAGCGATGCCAGGCGGTCGAGGTACTGCACTGGCAGCGGTCGGTCGAGCCCGTACTCCGCGGCGACCCGCTCGCGCAGGCCCGGGAGGTTCGCCGCCTGCGGGCCGAGGATCGCGTCCACCTGGTCGCCGGCCGCGCTCACCGCGAAGAAGGTCACCGTCACCGCGCCCCACAGGACCAGGATCCCGGTGAGGAACCGACGTAGCAGGAACCGGGGCAACGAAGCGTACACGTGTCAGCTCACCGGGTCAGCGGCCGGGGAGGCCGCCCAGAGGGCAGGAGAGTCCCTGCGAGTGCGCATGGATGAGAGCTCCGATTTTCTTGATCACATTTTTTGGTCGGCTGGGACGGCACACCCGTCACGCCGTGCTCCTGGCCGGTGGAGCCGCCGCGTCCACCGGCCAGGGGGTTCGCTCGCTCAGCGGCTCACCGGCGCCGGACACAGCCCGACGGCCACGGCCAGCCGCCGGACGGACTCCCGGCGGTCCTCCGGGTTGTGGATGTTGGAGATGGCCATCACCTCGTCCACCCCGCTCGCCTCGACGAGTTCGGCGAGCCGGCCGGCGACCCGGTCGATGCCGCCCACCACGTCCCCCCGCAGGTCCACCTTGTCGCGGGCGACGAGCTGGGCGTCGGTGAGCCGGCTGGTGCGGGCCAGCGCCTGCTCGACGGACTCGAGCGGGCGCGGGTCGCCGCTGAGGTAGTCGAGCACGGCGAGCCGTTCGGGGGCGGCCAGTGCCTCCCCGTGCTCGTCGTCCTCCCCGACCCAGATCCGGGTGGCCAGGATCGCCAGCGGCCGGTCGCCCTCCGCCACCGGGGTGAACAGCACGCGATAGCGGCGCAGCGCCTGGACGGCCACGTCCGGATCCTGGTTGACGCAGAGGAACGCGTAGCTCAGCCCGGCGCGCGCCGCGAGCTCGGCGCTGCTGACGCTGGAGCCGAGCAGGAACACCGCCGGCAACGGCACACCGGCCGGTGACGCGATGAGCTCCCGGTACGGGTCGTCCGGGTCCAGCGGCACCCGGCCGCCGACGCCGAGCAGCTGCCGCAGATGCTCGCCGAACTTCTCAAGCGCGTCGGGGGTGCGCAGCAGCGCGTCGCGGGTGGGGTCGTCACCGGTGCCGGTGGAGCGGCCCAGACCCAGGTCGATCCGGCCCGGGTGCAGCGCCTCGAGGGTCCGGAACTGCTCCGCGACGTGCAGCGGCGTGTGATTGGGCAGCATGATGCCGCCGGAGCCCACCCGCAGCCGGCTGGTGCGGTCCGCGATGTGGCCGATGAGGATCTCCGGGGCGGCGAAGGCCATGTTGCGCACCCCGTGGTGCTCGGCCACCCAGAACCTCGTGTAGCCGAGCTCCTCGGCCAGCTGGGCGAGCTCGACCGAGTGGCCGATGGTCCGCGCCGGGCTGGTCTGCGCGGAAACCGGGCCCTGGTCGGCGAGGGAGAGGGCGACCATCACAGGGCCTTCGCCAGCGGCCGGCGGGTGGCGACGTCCGGGATCGGCAGCCCGTAGTGCTCGCGCAGCGTCCTGCCCCGGTACTCCGAGCGGAACAGGCCGCGGCGGCGCAGGACCGGCACGACGTGGTCCACGAAGGCCGGCAGGCCGTCGAAGGTGACGTCCGGCATGAGGGTGAACCCGTCCACGACGCCGGCGGTGAACCAGGTCTGGATCAGGTCGGCGATCTGCTCGGGGTCGCCCACGGCCACGACGTGGCCGCCACCGCCGCCACGCCGGATGATGTCCCGTACCGTCTGCCCCTCCAGGGCGCGGCGCGCGGCCGGGCGGGCATGGCCGCGGACGGCGTGCAGCCTGCCCCGCAGGGCGGGTGGCACCGGCCGGTCCAGCTCCAGATCGTCGGGGTTCAGCCCGAGCTGCGCGGCCAGCCCGCGCACCGCGCCGCGGGTGCCGGACAGCTCGTCGAGGGCCTGGCGTCGTTCGAGGGCCTCCCGCTCGGTGCCGCCAACCGAGGTGACCAGCCCGGGCAGGAAGCGCACCGCGTCCGCCGGACGGCCGAAGGCCACCGCCCGGGACCGCACGACGTCCAGCTCGGCGCGGGCCGTGTCGATGTCGACCACGGCCGTGAACATCGCCTCGCCGGTGCGCGCGGTCAGCGTGCGCACGTCGTCGGAGACGCCCGCGTGGTACAGCACCGGGTAGCCCTGCTCGGACGGCGGGAGGCTCAGCGGCCCCCGCACGCTGAAGAACTCACCGTGGTGGTCGATCGGCCGGATCCTCGACATGTCGGCGTAGAGCCCGGATGCCACGTCGGCGGCCAGCGCGTCCGGCGCCCAGCTGCGCCACAGGTCGAGCACGATCGCGACGAACTCCTCGGCCTTGGCGTAGCGGGCGCGGCTGCTCGGCTCGTCCGCGACGAAGTTGCCGGCGACGCGGGGGCCCGAGGTGGTCACCGCGTTCCAGCCGGCCCGGCCGTGGCTGATCAGGTCCAGCGCCCGGAACCGGCGGGCGATGTTGAACGGCTCGTTGAACGTGGTCGAGGCGGTGCCGACCAGCCCGATCCGTTCGGTGACCACCGCCATCGCGGTCAGGATCAGCGTCGGCTCGAGGCCGTTGAGCTGCGGATAGTCGTCGATGTCGGCGTGCAGGCCCGGGACGTCCGCCAGGAAGATGGAGTCGAGCCGTCCACGCTCGGCCACCTGCGCCACCTCGAGGTAGCCCTCGATGCGGGAGAACGCCAGCGGGTCCGCGCCCGGCCAGCGCCACGCGCCCGGATGGTGCCCGGCTGCCACCGGGTGAACGCTGAGGTGCAGTTCGCGTCCACCCAGATCTGACGACATTCGCTCCTCCGTCTCTCGCGGGACACGCCGCAGGTACCGCACGGATGCTGGCATCCGGTTCTAAAGCGATCCTTGAGTCAGGCCGGTCAGCCTGTGGATGCTCACGCTCGGCATCAGCATGAACGGCCACCGGCCGGCCGGCCGGGCATTCCCGCTCCCGGACGGCGGTGCCGACCAGGTCGGGCAGTTCGTCGTCGACCAGCGTCGGCCGATGCCCGGGCCCCTCCCAGCAGATCTTCGATCGCGTGGACGGAGCCCGGGACGGCCGACAGCCACGAGGGTTACACGAGGGCTAGCTCACCCAGACGTCCGACAGCGTCGGCAGGTTCCCCGCGCCCAGCGCGAAGCCCTGCACCCGCTGCTGCGTGCCGTAGGTGCGCTTCAACACGAAGGTCGGCAGTACGTACGCCTCGGTGAGGACCTTGCGCTGCACCTTGCCGTACAGCGCGTTCTGGCCCGCCACGTCGCGCGTGCGCAGCGCCTCGTCCAGCCAGCCGTCGATCTCCGGGTCGCTGATCCGGGCGACGTTCGCCCCACCGGTGGCGGGCAGCTGGCTGGAGTAGAACAGGGAGCGCAGCAGCGAGCCGTCGATCGACGGCGGCGCGGCGGCCGCCACGTTGTAGTCGCCCGAGCCCAGCGCCTGCACGATCGACGGAGTGTCCAGCGGGCGCAGGACGAGTTCGAAACCGACCTGCTTGAGCGCGTCCTTCAACGCCGTGTGGAAGTTGCGCTGCTCCTCGGTGGTGAAGGAGGCGGCATAGGCCAGCGTCACACTCAGCCGCTGCCCGTCGCGGGTCCGGTAGCCCTCGCCGTCGGTCGCGGTGAAGCCGGCCTTCTCCAGCAGGCTGATCGCGCGGTTCTTGTCGTAGCCCCAGATCCCCTCCACCGACTTGTCGTAGCCCGGGGTGGACGAGGTCAGCGCGGACCGACCGCTGCTGTAGACGCCCTGGAAGAGGCCCTGCGTGATCGCCTCGGTGTCGACGGCGGACTGGAACGCGACACGCACGTCCCGGTTGTCGAACGGGGCCTTGGTGACGTTCAGCGAGTAGGTGAACGGCGATCCGATGGTCTCGCGGCTGACCAGCTTGATGTTCGGCTGGCCGCGCAGCTGCGCGATCCTGGTGGCGGGGATCTGGTCGGCCACGTCGAGCTGCCCCGAGGTCAGCGCGCCGACCCGGGCGGCGTCGTCGGTGAGGAACTGCACGACGTACTGGTCGAGGTATGCCTCCCCGGGGTGCGGCGCCGACGCCGGCGCCCAGCGGTAGCCCGGACGGCGGGTGAACACGGCGTTCTGCCCCGCGGTGAGCGACGAGGACGTGAACGGCCCGGTGCTCACCAGGAACTTGCCGCCCGAGGCGATGTCGGCGGGATTGGCCCGCAGCACGGCGGGGGAGTGGAAGCCCAGATACGTGCTGGCCAGCGCGCCGAGCAGCGGCGAGTGCGGTGACTTCAGGTGCACGATCAGGCTGAAGTCGCCGGTGACCTCGGTCCGGTCGTAGGGGCCGAGCAGGGTCTTGGAGTTCCTGGACTTCGTCGCCGGATCCACGATGTGGTCGAAGTTGGCCTTCACCGCCTCGGCGTTGAACGGGGTCCCGTCGTGGAAGGTGACGTCGTCACGCAGCTGGAACGTGTACTTCAGGCCGTCGTCGGAGATCTCCCAGGATTTCGCCAGCCACGGCTCGAAGGTGCCGTCCGTCTTCTGGTGCACCAGCGAGTCGTACACGTCGCGCAGGATCAACGACGACAGGGTGGAGACCGAGACGTGCAGGTCCCAGCTGTCGGGCTCGGCGGTGGTGGCGAAGGTGATGCTGCCGCCGCTCTTCGGCGTCCCGCCGGTCTCGCTCGGCGAGGAGTCCTCCGCGCAGGCCACCAGGCCTGAGCCCAGGCCGAACGCGGCCAGTGAGCCCACCGAAAGGGTGAGAAAATTCCTGCGGGAATGCATAAGAACTCCGTTTCGTCAGTTATCCGTCGACAAAATATGTGGAAATTCTTCCGGAGCGTGCTTTCGCGGGGAGCGCGGTGCCCGGAAATTCTGTGTCCGGAAATGCTGGGCCTGGAAGTCCCGGCGGCGGTCCGGTGGCTTTGTGCGTACGGCCCGGTCGGTGCCGGGCGGGGTTTCGACGCGGTGGGCGTGGGCCGCCGGCACGGGTTCTCGTGGTCCTCGCCAGGCAGCGGGAGGCGAGCTCTACCTCGCCCGCGCCCCGCCTGTGCCGCCGGCCGTCAGGAGTTCACCCGGCCGCGCGACGACCCGCTCCATGACAATGCTTCATGCCGCTCTGGCATCCGTTCAATGTCGCCAACAACATCCGGCCGGACGCTCGCGTCCGGCCGGATGCACGACGTCGGGACAACTCCCGGTGCGGGAGGGCCCGGAGGGCCGAGATGACACAGTGAATCCGTGTCGGATCACCGGTCATGCTCCCCGGTGGTGACCGGTGGTCACCGGCTGTGCGCCAAGACGCGGTTCCCGGGCGCTGTTCTCAGCCGTATGCCCATGCGGCCCCACCGACACAATCGCGCTCCCTCACGCTTCCACCAGCCAAGAGGCTCGGACGGAATGGATTGTGACAGCAGGGCCCTAAAGCGAACCTTGGATCGAAACAGGATCATTCGGGGTGGTCTGTCTGGAACTGTCCGTGACGGCAGCGCCCAGCAACAGCTCCAGCATCCGGGCGTTGCCGTCCCGGCCGGCGGGCGAGCGTTCCCGCACCCAGGCCGTGGCACTGATGACGTCGAACAGATCCTCGGCGGTGAAGCCCGGCCGTACCCGCCCGGCGGCCTGCGCCGAGCGCAGCAGGTCGGCACCGCACCGGTGCATGTCGGTGCACGAGCCGGACAGGGCGCCCGTGCCGTGCCGACTGCGGGTCAGGAACCCCATCAGCCCACGGAACGTGCTGCAGTACCGCACCGCCTGCGCCGTCCAGTCCCGCAGGGCGGACAGCGGCTCGCCGGCCGCGGCCGCCTCGTCGGCGAACGCGATCAGAGCGGCGAGACCGTCCCTGGTCGCGGCCTCGATCAACGACTCCCGGGTGGGGAAATGCCCGTACAGGGTGCCGATGGCAACCCCCGCCCGGGCTGCGATCTCTTCCAGGGGCGCCGCGGAGCCCCTGGCCTCGAAGGCCTCGCGCGCCGTCCGCAGGATTGCGTCGTGGTTGCGCCGGGCGTCCGCCCGGCGTGCCCTTCCGGTGGAAGCGGGCTGCTCCCTCATGGGCTCTTCCCTCATCGGAGACCTCCGGCTTGACAGGTCGAGGCCGGCTCATATTATCAAGCCGAACTCGTAAGGTGAGCCACCCTCAAAATAATCCCCGCCTGCTCTAGTGTCCTGAGTCGTTGATTCGTGTGCAGATAGAATGGGCTGGTGCCTGGCCCGAGCGCGGATCCCATCGAGTTGTCGTCTGCTGAGCGTGCGGTGCTGGAGGGCTGGGCCCGACGGCGGAAGACCGCGCAGGCGCTGGCGTTGCGCTCGCGGATCGTGCTGGCCTGCGCGGACGGTGGGACGAACTCGGGGGTCGCGGCCGAGCTCGGGATCACCCGGGGAACGGTCGCGAAATGGCGGGAGCGGTTCGCGGTCGACCGGCTGGAGGGCCTGTCAGACGAGGCACGTCCGGGAGCGCCTCGGAAGGTCACCGACGCCCAGGTCGAGGCGGTGATCGCGAGGACGTTGGAGGAGAAGCCACCGAACGGCGATACCCATTGGACATCGCGGTCGATGGCGAGGGCCAGTGGGCTGTCGCAGTCGACGGTGTCACGGATGTGGCGGGCGTTCGGGTTGAAGCCGCATCTGGTCGAGACGTGGAAGCTGTCCACCGACCCGCTGTTCGTGGACAAGGTCCGTGACGTGGTCGGGGTCTACCTCGACCCGCCGGAGAAGGCGATCGTGCTCTGCGTCGACGAAAAGTCGCAGGTGCAAGCTTTGGATCGCACGGCACCGGTGCTGCCCCTGATGCCGGGTACCCCGCAGCGGATGACCCACGACTACGTCCGCCATGGCACGACCAGCCTGTTCGCCGCGCTCGACCCGACGTCCGGGTCGGTGATCGCGCAGACCTTCCGGCGGCACCGTCACCAGGAGTTCCTGCGCTTCCTCAAGCTGATCGACTCCTCGGTCCCGAAGGGCTACGACCTGCACCTGGTCCTGGACAACTACGCCACCCACAAGACCCCGGCGGTGAAGAACTGGCTGCTGCGCCACCCCCGCTTCCACCTGCACTTCACCCCGACCTCGGCGTCGTGGATGAACCTGGTCGAGCGCTGGTTCGCGGAGCTGACCACCCGCAAGCTGCGCCGATCGACGCACCGCTCGGTCGTCGAACTCGAAGCCGACATCCGCCGATGGATCAACGCCTGGAACAAGGACCCGAAGCCGTTCGTCTGGGCCAAGACCGCCGACGAGATCCTCGAGACCCTCGCCGCCTACTGCCAGCGAATCAACGACTCAGGACACTAGGAGGCATCGTGAGCACCGAAACCGGTTCCAGCACGACCACGACGGGTGGTGGTCCGCCCAGGGCGTGGGGGCTCGTGCTCGCCGCGATCGTCGGTGCCGAGTACCTGCTGCAGCTGGACGGCACGATCATGAACGTGGCGCTGCCGCAGATCCAGGCCCGCTTCGACGCCAGCATCACCACCGGCTCCTGGATTCTCAACGGGTTCTATCTTGCCTTCGGTGCGCTGCTCCTCGTCACCGGACGGCTCGGTGACGTGTTCGGCTACCGCCGGGTGTTCCTCTTCGGCATCGGCCTGGTGGCCGTCGCCTCGCTGGTCGCCGGTCTCGCCCAGAACGTCGAGGTGCTGCTCGTCGGCCGGGTGCTGCAGGGAGCCGGGGCGGCGCTGGCCGGCCCCAGCGCGCTGGCGCTGCTGACCATCCTGTCCGAGGGGGAACGCAGACAGCGGGCGTTCGGCCTCTACTCCACCGTCACCGCGCTCGGCTCAGCCTCCGGCATGGTGTTCGGCGGGCTGCTGACCTCGGCCGGCAGCTGGCGATGGAGCATCCTGGTGAACGTCCCGATAGCCGCGCTGATCTTTATCGTCGCCCTGCGCGTACTCGGGACCCGAGACGCCGTCCGCAGCCAGCGTTCGCTGGGCATCCCCAGCGCGGCCCTGGCGACCGCGGCGCTGACCGCCGGTGTGTACAGCCTGGTCCACGCGGCCGACACGGGCTGGCGGGACGCGGGGACGATCGTCCCGCTGGTGGCCGCCGTCGTGCTGTTCGCGCTCCTGCCGGTGGTGGACTCCCGCTCCCCCGAGCCGCTGCTGCCGGGCCGGATCTTCGCCCACCGGGACCGGCTCGGCGGCTTTCTCAACCTCACGCTGCTGGCCGCGGTGCTGGGCAGTTTCCTGTTCTTCCTGGCCCAGTACCTGCATGCCGTGCTCGATCTGAGCCCGGTGCGAACCGGCCTCGCGCTGCTGCCCTTCGCCATCTCGATCCTGCTCAGCGCCTCGATAATCACCAAGTGGGTCAGCTCGATCAGCCTCAAGGCCCGGGGTGTGGCGGGGCTCGCGGTGGTCACGGCCGGCGTGGCCTGGCTCAGCCGGGTGGACGACGGCGCCGGCTACGCTTCCTCAGTACTGCCACAGATCATCATCATCGGGATCGGCGTCGGCCTGGCCATCGTCCCGTTCAACGTCGTCATCCTCTCCAGCGCCGACCCGCAGGACACCGGTGTCACCGCCGGGATCGTGCAGGTGGCCCTCACCGTCGGCGGCCTGATCGGTATCGCCGTGTTCCTGCTGCCGTTCACCCAGGGCACCGGCAGTGAGGTGGACCACTTCGCCCGGGTCTTCACCTGGCTCACCGGGACGGCGGTCATCGGCATCCTGGTGTCCCTGGGGTTCTGGTTCGGCCCCGGCCGCGGCAGGGCGCCGGCGGCTGTTGAGGCGGTCCCGGCCACCCCGGTGACAGCCGACACGGCCAGCTGAGCCACAGCCCCGTGCCTCTCCCGGCCCGGGGCCGCCGGTGCGCGGTCAGGCCTGGAAGAGCGCTTCTCGAAGGGCGGCCGGCACGGTTTCGGTGATCCGCTGACGCAGGCCCGGCCCGACATCACCGCCAAGGCCGTGCGTGGCGCCCGGATAGTGGTGCAGCTCGACCGGGACGCCGGCCTGGATCAGGCGGAAGGCGAACAGCAGGGCCTCGTCGCGGACCGCGTCGAGCTCACCGACCGCGATGAAGGTGGGCGGCAGGCCGGCGAGGTCATCCGCCCGGGCCGGGGCGGCGACCGCCGGCACGTTGCCTGCGACATCACGCAGATAGGCGGCCCAGCATTCCCGTGCCAGCCGTGGACTGAGGTGCTGCGGCCCCCACCGCCTGCGCATCGAGGCGGTGTCGGCCTGATCGTCCAGCGAAGGTGTGACCAGGTGCAGCAGGCGGATCGCGGGGCCGCCGTGGTCGCGTACCGCGAGAGCCACCCCGGTGGCCAGCGTCCCACCCGCGCTTACGCCGCTCAGCGCGATCCGGGCGGGATCGATGCCGAGCTCGGCCGATTCGGCGGCCATCCAGCGAAGGACGGCAAGGCAGTCGTCGAACGCGGCGGGGAACGGATGCTCGGGCGCGAGCCGGTAACCCACCGAAATCACGACCGCGTCCAGCTTGACGGCCAGCGGCGCGACCAGAAAATGTACCATGTCGATGCTGCCGATCACCCAGCCGCCACCATGAATGTAGAGCACCGCCGGCAACGCGGATGTCTGGTCGCGGGGCGCATAGCGGCGGACCGGCACCCGCAGTCCCGACACCGGGTCACACGCTTCCAGATTGCGCATGTCCAGTGCCGCGGTACCGGGAAGCGGTTCCGGTTCCGCCAGCGGCAGGCGGCTTGACGCACCCCTGTTGGCGAGCAGTTCGGCTACTGTGCTCTCCACCGGCTCAACCGATGTACCCGCCACCGGCTCAGCTGATGTGCCCGTCTCCGGCCGAGCCGATGTGCCTGCCACCGACTCGGCCGGGATACGCGTCACCGATTTTCCTCCGTGAGTGTCAGCGGCGGCTCAGGCCGAGGCCATACCTGACAAGGCCATATCTGACAGGAGAATCCGCCCCGCCGCCGATGTGCTCACCACCGTACGGGCAGCTCCGCCACCGTCCGGACCATGTTGTCGCTCACACTCGGCGTCTGCGTCGGGTCGAGCTCCAGCGTCAGTCCCGGCAGCCGGGTGGTCAGGGTGGACA
Source organism: Candidatus Protofrankia datiscae (assembly GCF_000177615.2). GTDB lineage: Bacteria > Actinomycetota > Actinomycetes > Frankiales > Frankiaceae > Protofrankia > Protofrankia coriariae. The sequence goes on from NC_015656.1 coordinate 2,282,136, forward strand.
GCGCCACCTCCAGCTCGAGACGTGCCACTCCCGCGCCGAGGCAGAAGTGCGGGCCGTGGCCGAAGGACAGGTGGTCGCGGGCGGCGATGGGATCGCGGTCGAGGATGAACTCGTCCGGCTCACCGAACACGGCGGAGTCCACGTTGGCCCCGGCAAGGCTGGCCAGCACCGCCTGCCCGCGCTCGACCCGGCCCGAGGGGAGCTCCACGTCCTCGGTGGCGACCCGCAGCAGCGCCGTCTCGATCGGCGGGTTCACCCGCAGGATCTCCTCCACGACGGAGGGGATCAGCTCCGGTTCGGCGATCAGCCGTTCGTAGCGGCGGCGGTCGCGCAGCAGCGTCAGCACACCTCGGGCGATCGCGGACGCGGTGGTCTCGTGGCCGGCGACGATCATCGCCAGCACCATGCGGATGAGCTCCGGCTCGGTGAGCCTGTCCGCGCCGTCGCGGGCCGCGATCAGTGAGTCGATGAGGTCGTTGCCCGGCTCCGCCCGGCGCCGTGCGAGCAGGTCCTGGACGTAGGCGATGAACTCCGCGCCGGAGGCGGCGAAGGTCGCCGTCGTCCAGGTGCGGAACCTCTTCTGATCCTCACCGGTGATGCCGATGATCTCGCAGATCACCCGGATCGGGAACTGGAAGGCGAAACTGGCCACGAAGTCCACGGGCTGCTCGCTGGCGAGCAGTTCGTCCACGAGCTCGTCGGCGATCCGTTGCGCGGTGGGGCGCCAGCCGTTCACCCGGCGCACGGTGAACGAGCCGGACACGAGCCGGCGGACCAGATGGTGCCGCTCGGGCGGCATGTTCGCCAGGAAGTCCGGGTCGGCCGTGGTGGCGTCCTCGCCGGGGAAGAACGTCGGCGCGCCCGCATAGGCGAGCTGCCGGCTGAACCGGGGGTCGGAGAGGATCGTCTTGGCATCCGCATGGGTGACGCCGAGGAGCGCCGTCTGCCCGCTCGGCATCGTCACCTCGGCGAGTTCCTTGGACTGCAGCCAGGCGACCAGTTCCGGCGCCGGACTGCCGTCGCTGCCCGGATCCAGGGGCAGGGAGGGGCTTTTCCCAGCAGTGGTCATGCGGCTTCCTCCAGTGTCATCCGAAAACTATGGCATCAGGTTCCGCGGTATTCGGGGATGACGTGAGGTGTGTCCTCACTGCGCTTTTCCGCGACCGTTTCCGCGGTGGCTGCGTCCGGATTCTGCCGTTGTGCCGGCATTTTGTCGGGCCGTGCCGACCGGGGGTTGCTCCACCGGCCTACCAGGGGACGTTCGACCAGGCTGTAGAGCAGCCAGGACGCCACCAGCGCGGGAAGCAGGAGCAGGGCGGAGATCGGGAAGGACGTGGTGGCGGAGTGGCCGGAGCCGAAGCCGATGCTCTCCTGCAGGAAGTACAACGTGGGGTAGTGCACGATGTAGAGGGCGAAGGAGACCTCCCCCAGCCATGTCCAGACGCGGTTGGCGAAGATCGTGCCACGGCCGGACCGGTCCGCGGTCGCGGCGGCCGCGATCACCAGCGCGGTGGGCGCCACCGTGGGCGCGACCGTCGTGAGCGCGGTCACCGGGATCAGCAGCTGGAGCGTCAGCGTGGCGGCCAGCAGCAGCCCCGCGACGGGCAGGCTGAGCCTGATCCACCGGCCGGTGAGCACGATCCGGGCGGTGACGATACCGATGCTGAACTCCAGCAGGCGCGATGGCGGGAACGGGTAGACCAGCCAGTTCTGCCACAGCGACATGTGCATCCCCGGCAGCGGCAGCCGCGGCTGCCCGGGCAGCGCGGTGTGCGCGATGACACCGATGGCCAGGGTTCCCAGCGCGAGACCGCCGAACAGCCACCACAGCCGTTCCGGTCTGACGCGGGTGATCCCGAAGTACAGCAGGGGGAAGGAGAGATAGAAGATCAGTTCTACGCTCAGTGACCAGCTTGGGACGTTGATGCCACGCAGGATCAGCAGGTCGGGGAACTAGTAGACTGTCGCCGCTAATGTGTGGGGTATAGGTGGCGGAGTTTGGTGCGGGCGTCATCGGTGGTGAAGTGCCAGTTGACTTGGCGCTGGTTGGCGTTGACGGCTGTCTGCCAGGCGTCGAGTTCGGTGTTCAGGACGTCGAGGGTGTCGATGCGGCGGTCGAGGCATTGGCGGGTCAGGGCGGCGAGTTCGATTTCGGCGATGTTGAGCCAGGAGCCGTGTTTGGGGGTGTGGTGGATCTCGAGTCGTTGCGCGAGTGCGAACGCGACGGCCGGGTCGAAGGCCTCGTAGAGCGAGGAGATGTCGTGGGTGTTGAGGTTGTCCATGACCAGCACGACCCGTTCGGCGTCGGGGTAGTCGAGGGTGAGCAGGCGCCTGACGTGGTGTGCCCAGTCGATCCTGGTGCGCCGTGGGGTGGCCTGGACGCGGCGCCAGCCGGCGAGTGGCTCGACCCAGCAGAAGATCGAGCAGGTTCCGTGGCGCACGTACTCGGAGTCCTCGCGCCGGTCACGCCCTGGCGTGGCGGGGATCGGGTCGCGGGCGTGGGCCAACAGCTGGTAGGGCTTCTCGTCCATGCACACCACGGGCACGCCCGGGTTGTGGGGCCGGGCGTAGACCGCCAGAACGTCTTCCATCCGCGCGGCGAACTGCGCGTTCGCCCTCGGTGGGATGGTCCAGCACTTCCTCAGATGAGGACGCAACCTCGTTTTTTTAAGACCCGGCCGATGGTGGAATGGTCCAGGTCCGGGATGTCGGCGACCAGCGCGACGTGCTTTTCCAACAGCCGCAGCGACCAGCGTGCATAACCAGCCGGTGGCTGCGAGCATGCCAGCGCGATCAGTCTGGCCTCAACCTCGCCGGTCACCGGGGAAGGCACCGGGGGAAGCTCCCGTGCCTTCCGACCGATCGTGGCCCCCACATCCCCACCGGTCTCGGTGAACCGCTTCGCGACCAGCCGCAGCGTCTCACCCGAGACCCCGACCCGGACCACGAGTTCTTCTTGGGAGGCAACCGGGCCGACCGAGGTGTCCAACGCGAGCAGGACCCGCGCCCGCCGGATCATCGACGCCGGATGAACCCCCGTCGAGGTCACCCGAACCAACTCGTCACGATCAGCCTCGGTCAAGGTGACCGGCCACTTCTTCTGCGAACCCACGACACAGTCCTGACCGGCAGAGGGACGGGGAGACCTGCCAGACCCAACCCTCTCACCCAGACACAAGACACACCAGAACTAAGCAGCGACAGTCTACTAGGCGTTGAGCAGGAACAGACTGGGCACCACCTGGCCGGTGGTGATCGACGCGCCGGCCCACAGGGTGATCAGTAGCGCGAGCACCCAGGTGACCAGGTGATTGGGAACGACTTTGACCAGCCGGCGGCGCCAGAAGCGCAGGTTGGTGTCCTGTGCGCGGGCGGACACGGTGAGCACGAACCCGCTGAGCACGAAGAAGAAACCAACGCCGGCGAACCCGAACGTCATGGTCCAGTTCCGGTTCGAGCCGGGCCCGCCCGCCGCCACCGTGACATAGGCGTGGGTGATGAAGACGGCGAATGCCGCGATGAACCGGAAGCCGGTAAGCGAGGGCAGCCGCGTACCGGCGGTGCTCTTCGCACTGGTGTCGGTATTGGTGGTCTCCGTAGCGAACGCCATGGATAGCTCGTTCCTGCCGTGGACCGGCGCGCGATCTGTTGGGCTGACAGACAGTCTTCTGAGTGATCGAAAGTTTTCGGCCGGCGGGTCTTTCAGTCGGCGAGCTCGATCGCGCGGGCGGGGCACAGTTGCTGGGCTTCCCACACCTTCGCGCTCAGTTCCACGCCCGGCTCGGGATCGAGTAACGAAACCAGGCCCTCTTCGTCGTCGTGTTCAAACACCTCCGGGGCGGTGAGCACGCAGAGCCCGGCGCCGATGCACCGGTCCCGATGGGTGCTGATCCGAACGGTCCGGCTCATCCGGTCCTCGGTTCCCGGCCTGCCCGGGCCGTCATCTCGCTGGGGCTGGCGGAGACCGGCAGGCGGTACGGACAGCTTCGGCGCTCCGGCGACAGGAGCGCTTCGGCCATATCGGTCGGCAACGTGGCCTCCCCGACGAGAAGATCGTGGATTCTGGGGAAAGATGGACGGGCGGGCCCGGTAATCGGCCGTACCCAGCAGACAGTAAAAGGTGTGATGGTGTGGTATGCAATGGCGCCCATGCCGGATCCGTCTTTCTCTTAACAGGCGCTTTAGCGCCATATTGGCGCGTGGACACGGGTGCGGCCGGGCTTCAGCGCGGGGCAAGGAGCGCGTCAGCCGGCCGTTCCAGAATCAGCGGGGCCGATATGCCGGCGGCCGGCGAAGCGGATGCGTCCGGGTTGTTCCGGCCGGTGCCCGCCGACCGGCCCGGCGTCGGCCGGGGAGCTTGCGCCCGGATAAATCCGTGTGATCGGGGAGAGGTCGGTGGTGGTCCGATGGCTGGGAACACGACTGGGAACACGGAGAGGTGGCTCCGGCAGTTTCACCCGGGGCCGCCGGACGGGCCGTTGCTGGTCTGCTTTCCGCACGCGGGCGGCGCGGCGAGCTTCTACCTCCCGATGGCCAGGGCGCTGTCGGCGACCACGCGGGTGCGAGCGGTGCAGTACCCGGGGCGTCAGGACCGCCGGTCGGAACCGCCGCTGACGACCATCGCGGCCCTCGCGGACGCCCTCGCCGAGGTGCTGGACGCGTTCACCGGCCAGCAGGTGGCGTTCTTCGGCCACAGCATGGGTGCGATCGTCGGGTTCGAGGTGATCCGGCGGCTGGAGGCCGCGGGCCGGCCGGGTCCGCGGGTGCTGTTCGCCTCCGGCCGGCGCGCGCCGTCGGTACGTCGCGGGGACCGCGTCCACCTGCTCGACGACGCCGGGTTCCTCCGCGAGATCCGCGCGCTCGGCGGCACCGACCCGCGTGTCCTCGACGACCCGGAGATGCTGGCGCTGGTGCTGCCGCCCACCCGGGCCGACTACCGGGCGATCGAGACCTATGTGGGCCCGCCCGACGCGACGGTGCGCACCCCGGTGACCGTGCTCGTCGGTGACACGGACCCACACGCCACGGCGGTCGACGCCGAGCGGTGGCGCGAGCACACCGGCGGGGACTTCGACGTGCGGGTGTTCCCCGGGGGGCACTTCTACCTTGTCGACCAGCAGCAGGCGGTGACCGCGACGATCGTCGCCGCGCTGCGGGACGGGCCGGCCGCGGGCCAGCGGCCGGCGGCCGTCGGGCAATGGCGGCCTGACCGGCACCGGCCCCGCCCGTAACAACACGGTCGAGCGCGGCTGAGCCCACACCCGGCCGCCACCCGGCTGCCACACGACCGAGGTCACGTCACAGGGCCGCCTACGGGATTCTCCTGGACGGTCGGAATGCCGGGCCGTTTCGTGCGGCTGCGGACTTCCGCCGGTCATTGCGCGCAGGGAGTGCGGGCCTGCCTGAAAACGGTCACGAAAAGAAATGAAAAATCCTGAAAAGAAAAACTGTCTCGAATAAAAGACAGTAGCCGTGGTACGCACCGCGATACGCAACGGGCCGTCCGCTCCGGGTGGAGGGGACGGCCCGTTGCCGTCGGCGGAAGCCGCCAGCGCCACTGCCACTGTCAGCGCTGCTGACAGGGCCGCTGGCGGCGTCACTGTCAGGCGGTGGGCACCGCGGGCTGGCGCTCCCCGGCGCGGTCCGCTGTCAGCTCGGCGTGCAGGAGGCGGGCCAGCCCCGCGGCCGTGGGATGGTCGAACACGGCGGTCGGTGGCAGGCGCACCCCGGTCTGCGCGTGCAGCCGGCTGGTCAGCTCCAGGGACGTGAACGAGGACAGCCCGGCGTCGATGAGACTGGCCTCGGGGTCGACCAGGTCCGCCGAGGCATGCCCGAGTATGTCGGCGATGTGCCCGCGCAGCAGTTCCACCAGCAGGTGTTCCCGCTCGACCTCGGACGCCGCGGCCAGCTCCTGCCACCACTGGCCGGTCCATGCCGCCGGCGGCGCGGCGCCGTCGGCGGCATGGCCGTCGACCGCGCCGTGACCGGCTGCCGCGTGATCGGCCGTGGTGTTGTCGGTGCCCGGGTCGTCGACGGGTTCCGCCGGCCGGAGCGGGCGGGTGGTGACCCAGTAGCGGGTGTGCTGGAAGGCGTAGGTGGGCAGCCGGACCCGGCGGGCGTCGGCGGGGATGGCCGGCGCCCAGTCCACGGCGGCGCCGTCGGCGTGCAGCCGGCCGAGGGCGGTGAGCAGCGCGCGTGGTTCCGGCCACCGGTCGCGTAGCAGCGGTACCTGGATTCCGGCGGCCGGGTCGCGCAGCGAGGCGGTTGCCAGGGCGCTGAGGGTGCCGTCCGGGCCCAGCTCGACGAACCGGGTGACGCCCAGGTCCTCCAGGGTGCGGATACCGTCCTGGAACCGGACGGTTCCCCGCAGGTGCCGCGTCCAGTAGCCGGCGGAGAGGAGATCGTCGCCGGTGGCCAGCGCGCCGGTCACGTTGGACACGACGGGGATGGCCGGCGGGGTGAACGTCAGCCGGCCGGCCTGCCGCCGGAACTCGTCGAGGACGCTGTCCAGATGAGGTGAGTGGAAGGCGTGGCTGACCCGCAGCCGGCGGGCCTTCACCCCGCGGGCGCGGAACCGTTTGGCCAGGTCCGCCACCACCTCCTCGTCGCCGGAGATGACGGTCGACGTCGGGCCGTTGACCGCGGCGACCGACACCCGGCCGGCCAGTTCCGCCAGCTCCGCCAGTTCCGCGGCGACCTCGTCCTCGGTGGCGTGCAGCGACACCATCGCGCCGCCCTCGGGAACGCTCTGCATCAGCCGTCCGCGCAGGACGACGAGAGCGGCGGCGTCGGCCAGGCTCAGCACCCCGGCCAGGTGGGCCGCGACCAGCTCGCCGACGGAGTGGCCGATCAGGTAGTCGGGCGTCAGCCCGAACGACGTGACCAGCTGGTACAGCGCGACCTCGTGGACGAACAGCGCGGCCTGCGCGAGGGCCGTCCGGTTCAGGATCGCCGTGCTCTCGGGGCGGGGCGGGGCCAGGACGAGGTCGCGCAGGGGACGGCCGAGGTGGGGATCCAGGTGGGCGGCGGCTTCGTCCCAGGCGGCGGCGAAGACGGGGTGGTGGTCGTGGAGTTCGCGGCCCATGCCGGGGCGTTGGCTGCCCTGGCCGGTGAACAGGAAGGCGGTGCGCCCCGGCCCTGCCGCCGGGCGCGGCGCGCCACGGGTCCCGCCGCCGGCGGCGACGGTGCGCAGCCCGGCGAGTGCCTCGGAGCGGTCGGCGGCGACGACGACCGCTCGGTGGGCGAACAGCGACCGGGTCGTGCGCAGCGAGTGTCCGACGTCGCGCAGGTCGAGGTCGGGGTGTGCGGTGAGGTGGGCGTGCAGGCGGGTGGCCTGGGCGTTCAGGGCGGTGGGGGTGCGGGCGGACAGCAGCAGGGGCACGGGTGGGACGGGCCGTGGCTCGGCCGTGACGGCCGAGCTGGCCGTGACAGCGGTGCCGGTATCCGCTGTCGAGGTGACGCCGTCCGCGCTGGTGGCGTGCGCGTCCGAAATATCTGATGTGCTCGAAGTGATCGAGATGCTCGGAGTACCCGGGGTGTCGAGGACGCGGGATGCGTCGCCGGGGGGTGCTTCGAGGATGAGGTGGGCGTTGGTGCCGCTGATTCCGAAGGAGGAGACGGCGGCCCGGTGCGGGTGGGTGGTGGTGGGCCAGGGGGTGGGGGTGGTGGCCAGGGTGAGGGGGGTGGTGCCCCAGTCGAGGTGGGGGGTGGGCGTGGTGCCGGTGGGGACGGTGGCCGGAATGTGGCTGTTACGCAGAGTATGCGTGGTGGTGATGATGCTGGCGATGCCGGCGGCGGCCTGGGCATGCCCAAGGGTGGCCTTGATCGTGGAGAGGAACAGTGGCTGGTCGGCCGGGCGGTGCTGGCCGTAGGTGTTGTGAAGCGCCTGGGCTTCGATGGGGTCGCCGAGGGTGGTGCCGGTGCCGTGGGTTTCGACGAGGTGGATGTCGGCGGGGGTGAGGCCGGCGTCGGCGAGGGCTGCGGTGATCACACGCTGTTGGGCGGGGCCGTTGGGGGCGGTGAGGCCGTTGGAGGCGCCGTCCTGGTTGATGGCACTGCCGCGGATGACGGCGAGGATGGGGTGGTTGTTGCGCTGGGCGTCGGAGAGCCGTTCCAGGACGATCACGCCTGCGCCCTCGCCCCAGGCGGTGCCGTTGGCGTCGGCGGAGAAGGGTTTGCAGCGGCCGTCGGGGGCGAGGCCGCGTTGGCGGGAGAACTCGATGAAGGTGGCGGGGCTGGCCATGACGGTGGCGCCGCCGGCCAGGGCGAGGGTGATCTCGCCGCGGCGTAGGGCCTGGACGGCGAGGTGGACGGCGACGAGGGAGGAGGAGCAGGCGGTGTCGATGGTCAGGGCGGGGCCCTGCAGGCCGAGGGTGTAGGCGATCCGTCCCGAGGCAACGCTGCCGGCGCTGCCCGTCACCAGGTATCCCTCGAGGGACGCCGGCGCGCTGGGCGCCAGGTGCAGCCGGGCACCGTAGTCGTCGTACATGATTCCGGCGAAGACGCCGGTGGGGGTGCCGGTGAGGGTGGTGGGGTCGATGCCGGCGTGTTCGAGGGCTTCCCAGGTGGTTTCGAGCAGGAGGCGTTGTTGGGGGTCGATGGCGAGGGCTTCGCGGGGGGAGATGCCGAAGAAGTCGGGGTCGAAGTCGCCGGCGTTGTGCAGGAAGCCGCCGTGGCGGGTGTAGGAGGTGCCGGGGTGGTCGGGGTCGGGGTGGTAGAGGTGGTTCAGGTCCCAGCCGCGGTTGGTGGGGAACTCGGTGATGGCGCTGACCCCGGAGTTGATCAGTTCCCAGAGTTCGGTGGGGGTGGTGACGCCGCCGGGGAACCGGCAGCCCGCTCCCACGATCACGATCGGGTCGTCGTCCGGCGCGGCGGAGGTGCCCGGCGTGACGACCGTAGTGGTCGTGGCGGCTGTGGCCGCTGTGTCGTCGGCCGCGGACAGGTGGTCACGTAGCAGGTACCCGGTGAGCGCCGTCGGTGTCGGGTAGTCGAAGATCAGTGCTGTCGGCAGGGTCAGTCCGGTCGCGGCGGCCAGTTTGTTGCGCAACTCGACCGCGGTCAGCGAGTCGAAGCCGAGCTCGTTGAACGTGCGGTCGGCCTCGACAGTCTCCCCGGCCGCGTAGCCGAGCACCGCCGCGACGCCGCGGTGCACCAAGGCGGCCACGGCGTCGGCCCGCTCCCGCGGGGGCAGCGCCAGCAGCCGGTCGCGCGGCGTCTGCCCGGCCAGGTCGCCGTCGGGGTCAGTGCCGGTGGTGGTGGCGGCGGGCCGCGGCCGGCGGGCGGCCACCAGGCTGCGCAGCGGGGGCGGCACGACCGAGCCCGCCGCGCTCAGCGGCGTCGGATCCAGCCGGGCCGGGACGAGCACCGGGTTCCGTGCGCCGAGCGTCGCGTCGAACAGCTCCAGCCCCTCGTCCAGGTCGAGGGGGACGACCCCGGTGCGGGTCAGGCGGGCGAGGTCGGCCCGGCTCAGGTCGGCGCCGAGCCCGGCCTCGCCGCCCCACAGCCCCCAGGCCAGGGAGGTGCCCGGCAGCCCGCGGGCCACCCGGTGGGTGGCGAGGGCGTCGAGGACGGCGTTGGCCGCGGCGTAGTTGGCCTGGCCGGCGGTGCCGAGAATCCCGGTCACCGAGGAGAACAGCGAGAAGACCCGCAGGTCCAGCTCCCGGGTGAGTTCGTGCAGGTTCCAGGCCGCGTCTACCTTCGGCCGCAGCACCGCGTCCAGCCGCTCGGGGGTGAGCGCCTCGACGATCGCGTCGTCGAGTACCCCAGCGGCGTGCACGACCGCGATCAGGGGGTGCTCCGCCGGTATGGCGGTGAGCAGTTCGCGCAGCGCGTCGCGGTCGGCGACGTCGCCGGCGGTGACGGTGACGGTGGCGCCCAGTTCGGTCAGCTCCGCGGCCAGTTCGTCGGCGCCGGCCGCGTCGCGGCCACGCCGGCTGACCAGGAGCAGGTGACGGGCACCGTGCACGGTCACCAGCCGGCGGGCGATCAGCCCGCCGAGCAGGCCGGTGGCACCGGTGACGAGCACCGTGCCGTCGTCGAGCCGGGGTGTCTCGCCCCCCGGCGCCGTCGCCGCCAGCCGGGGGACGTATGCCGTCGTGCCGCGCAGCGCGAGCTGGGGCTCGTCGAGCGGCAGATCGGCGGGTACCGGGCTGACAGCGTCCCGCGCGCCGGCTGTGCCGCCCGTACCATTCGTGCCGCCCGTACCATTTGTGCCGGCCGTACCACTCGTGCCGGCCGCGCCAGCCGCGCTGTCCACGTCGAGCAGGACGAACTGGTCGGGATGCTCGGTGGCGGCCGTGCGGACCAGCCCCCAGGCGGCGGCCGCCGCCGGATCGGTCACTTCGTCACCATTGGAGACGGAGACCGCTCCTTGGGTGACCACGATCAGGCGGGCGTCGGCCGGCCGGCTCTCGGCGTCGGCCAGCCACCGCTGGACGGCGCGCAGTGTCTCGTGGGCGGTGTGCCGGGCCGCGGCGTCCACCTCCAGCGGGCCGTCGGGTCCCGTCTCGGCCGGGTCGTGCCGCAGGTCCAGGACGGTCCAGCCGGGAGGCACCGGTGCCGATGCCGGCGCGGTGCCGGGCCGCCAGGTCAGCGGCTGCCAGGCCAGCGTGTGCAGCGAGCCGTTGCGGCCGCCGCCGGCAGCGGCGATCCGGGCCCGGTCGACCGTCGCGAGGGTCAGCGCCGCCACGGTCAGCAGCGGGCTGTCCGCACTGTCGGTGAGGGTCAGCGTGACCGTGCCGGTGCCAGCCGGGACGATCCGGACCCGCACCGTGCGCGGGAAGGCGCTGGTGTGCAGGCGGACGTCGGACCAGGCGAACGGCACCCGCGTACCGGCGCTGGCACCCTCGGCCGGGAGAGCGGCCTCGAAGGCGAGCGGGTGCAGGGCGGTGTCCAGCAGCGCCGGGTGCGGCAGGAAGCCGGGCGCGGACGTGCCGCCGTCCGGGCCCGCGTCCGCCTCGGCGGCCACGTCGGTGGCCACGTTGACGGTCACCTCGGCGTAGGCCGCCTCCCCGTCGCGCCACAGCCGGCGCAGCCCCCGGAACGCCGGGCCGTAGTCGTACCCGTGCTCGGCGAGCCGGTCGTACCCGTCGCCGATCGGGATCTCGGCGGCGGTGGCCGGTGGCCAGGGCAGCGGGCCGGAGCCGGCACCCGGCGCCGGCGGCACGGGCACGTCCGCGGCGGCGAGCACCCCGGCGGCATGCCGGGTCCACTGCGGGCGGCCCGTCCGCGGCGGGCTGGAGTGGATCGCCACCGGCCGGTCACCGGCGTCGTTCGGGGCACCCACCGTCACCTGGACGCGCACCGCCTCCCGGTCCGGCAGCACCAGCGGGCTGTGCAGGGTGAGCTCGCGCAGCGCGCCAGCGCCCACCAGCCGGGCGGCGTGCAGGGCCAGTTCGACCACGGCGGCGCCCGGCAGCACCGGGGTGCCGAACAGGGCGTGGTCGGCCAGCCACGGCGTGCCGGCCAGCGACACCGTCCCGGTGAGTACCACGCCGGCGTCCTCCGGCAGTTCGACCGCGCCTCCCAGCAGCGGATGCTCGGTGTTCCACAGGCCCAGCCCGTCCGCGTCCGGCCGGGTCGGGGCCGGGTCGAGCCAGTACCGAGCGTGCTGGAAGGCGTATGTCGGCAGCGCGGTCCGGCGGGCACCGGGCAGCGCCCGTGCCCAGTCCAGGGCGCTGCCGTGCGCGTACAGGCGGGCCAGCGCCACGGTCAGCGTCTCGGCCTCCGGCCGGCCGGAGCGCAGCGACGGCACCAGGGCCGCGGTGGCGGCCCGCTCGCCGTCAAGGCAGTCGCGCGCCATCGCGGTCAGCACCGCGTCCGGGACGACCTCCAGGAAGCTGGAGACACCCTGACCGTCCAGGTAGCGGACGCCGTCGAGGAAGCGGACGGTGCCGCGCAGCTGGGCGGCCCAGTAGTCCGCCGAGGCGAGCTGTTCGACGCCTGCCGGGCGTCCGGTCACATTGGAGATGACGGGGATACGGGGTGCGGTGACGTTCAGGGTGCCGACCACCGCCCGCAGCTCGTCGAGGACGCTGTCCATGTGCGCCGAGTGGAAGGCGTGGCTGACCCGCAGCTGGCGGACCCGACGGCCACGGTCCCGCCAGCCGGCCGCCACCCGCTGGGCGATGCCGGCCGACCCGGAGATCACGACCGCGGTCGGGCCGTTGACGGCGGCGATGTCCACCGTCCCGGTGGCGTCGGCCGAGGAGCCAGCCGAGGTGCCGGCCCGGGTGGCGGCCAGAGCTTCGGCCAGGCTGGCGGTGACCTCCTCCTCCGTCGCCTCGACGGCGATCATCACCCCGCCCGCCGGCGCGGCCTGCATCAGCCTGGCGCGGGTCGCCACCAGCGTGGCGGCGTCGCCGAGGGTCAGCGCCCCAGCCACATGGGCGGCGGCGATCTCCCCGATGGAGTGGCCGGCGACGAAGTCGGGCCGCAGCCCACGGTGCTCGACCAGCCGGAACAGCGCCACCTCCAGCGCGAACAGCGCCGGCTGGGTGTACGCGGTCTGGTCGAGCAGGGCCGCGGCGTCGCTGCCCGGCGCGGCGAACAGGATCTCCCGCAGCGGGCGGTCGAGCAGCGGGTCGAACGCGGCGATGATCTCGTCGAGCGCCGCCCGGAACACCGGCTCGGCGCGGTGGAGCTCCGCCCCGGCGTCGGGCCGCTGCGTGCCCTGGCCGGTGAACAGGACGGCGGTGCGGACCCCCCGGGCCCCGGTCTCCCGGGCGGCCAGGTTTTCCTCGCCGCGTTCCACCGCGGCCAGCCCGGCCAGCAGCGTCGCCGTGCCCCGGCCGGCGACGACGGCGGCCCGCCCGAGGCGGGCGCGGGCGGTGGCCAGCGAGAACGCGATGTCGCGGATGTCCGGCGCGGGCTGTTCGGCGACGAACCGGCGCAGCGCCCCGGCCTGGGCGCGCAGCGCCGCGTCGTCGTGCCCGGACACCACCCAGACCACCGGCGCCGTCTCGCCCGAGGCGGTGCCAGCGCTGTCGACGGTGTCGGTGCTGTCGGTGCTGTCGGTGCTGTCGGCGGCGTCGGTGGTGTCCACGTCCGTCCCGGCGGCCGGGGCGGCGGTGATCACCGCCTCGGCGCTGTCCGCGGCGGTGGGCTGCTCCAGGATGACGTGGGCGTTGGTACCGCTGATCCCGAACGACGACACCGCGGCCCGCCGGGGGCGTCCCGGCCCGTCCGGCCAGGTCACCGGCTCGGTGAGCAGCCGGACCGCCCCGGCCGACCAGTCCGCGTGCTCGCTCGGCGCGTCGACGTGCAGCGTGCGGGGCAGTTCACCGTGCCGCATCGCCTCGATCATCTTGATCACGCCGCCGACCCCGGACGCGGCCTGGGAGTGCCCGATGTTCGACTTCAGCGAGCCCAGCCAGCAGGGCTGCTCCGCCGGCCGCTGCTGGCCGTAGGTGGCCAGCAGCGCCTGGGCCTCGATCGGGTCACCCAGCCGGGTGCCGGTGCCGTGCCCCTCGACCGCGTCGACGTCGGCGGTGGTGAGCCCGGAGCTGGCCAGCGCCGCGCGGATGACCCGCTCCTGCGCCGGGCCGTTCGGGGCGGTCAGGCCGTTGCTGGCGCCATCGGAGTTCACCGCCGAGCCACGCAGCACCGCCAGCACCGGGTGGCCCGCCCGCCGGGCGTCGGACAGCCGCTCGACGAGGAGCAGACCGACCCCCTCGCTCCAGCCGGTGCCGTCAGCGCCGGTCGCGTACGACCGGCACCGGCCGTCCGGGGACAGGCCGCGCTGCCGGCTGAACTCGATGAACGTGCCCGGCGAGGCCATCACGGTGACACCGCCGGCCAGGGCCAGGTCGCACTCCCCGGCCCGGATCGCCGCCGCGGCCAGGTGCAGCGCCACCAGCGACGAGGAGCAGGCGGTGTCGACGGTGACCGCCGGCCCCTCCAGCCCGTAGACGTAGGCCAGCCGGCCCGACACCACACTGGAGGTGTTCCCGGTCAGCAGGTAGCCCTCGACGTTCTCCGGGGTGGCGGGCAGCCGGCTGGCGTAGTCGTCGTACATCACGCCGGCGAACACGCCGGTGCGGGAGCCGCGCAGCGCCGTCGGGTCCAGGCCGGCGCGCTCGAAGGCCTCCCAGGCGACCTCCAGCAGCAGCCGCTGCTGCGGGTCGGTGGCCAGCGCCTCCCGCGGGGAGATGCCGAACAGGTCGCGGTCGAACTGGTCGGCGTCGTGCAGGAACCCGCCGTGACGGGTGTAGGTCCGGCCCGGGATGTCGGGATCCGGGTCGTAGAGGGCGTCGACGTCCCAGCCGCGGTTGGTGGGGAAGTCGCTGATCGCGTCGGTGTCGGTGGCGACCAGCCGCCACAGGTCCTCCGGGGAACGCACCCCTCCGGGGTAGCGGCAGGCCGCGGCCACGATCGCTATCGGGTCGTCGGCGTCCGCGGCCGTCGCGGTGGCCCGGCGGGCCGGTGGGGCCGCCGGCTGGCCGGCCGTGACCGGCGCGGGCGCGAGCTGGGCGAGCAGGAAGCGGGCGAGCGCCGCCGGGGAGGGGTGGTCGAACACGGCGGTGGCCGGCAGCCGCAGACCGGTGGCGGTGCCCAGCCGGTTGCGCAGCTCGACCCCGGCGAGGGAGTCGAAGCCCAGGTCGCGGAAGGACCGCTGCGGGTCCAGCGGCGTACCCGGCGGATGGCCGAGGACGGCCGTCGCGGTCGCGTTCACCAGGTCGAGGACGACGCGTTCGCGCTCGTCGGGGTCTGTCGCGGCGGCCAGCTCCGGCCAGGAGCCGCCCGCCCGGCCCGCCGCGCCGGGCCGGGCCGCCGCGGCAGCGGCGGAGACGGGGGCGGGGACGAGGTCCCGCAGGACCGTCGGCGGCTCGCCCTCGATCGTCGCCGGGGTGAGCCGGGCCGGGACGAGCAGCCCGCCGCCGTGCGCGACCGCCGTGTCTAGCAGGTGCACGCCCAGGTCGGCGGGCAGCGGGGCGACGCCGCGGCGACGCCAGCGCAGCACGTCGGCGTCGGTGAGCCCGACGGCCATGCCGCCCGCGGCCGCGTCCCACAGCCCCCAGGCCAGGGCGGTGGCGGGACGCCCGTCGGCGCGCAGCGCCTGCGCGAGCGCGTCGAGGAACGTGTTCGCGGCGGCGTAGTTGGCCTGCCCGGCGGTGCCCAGCAGCCCGGAGATGGACGAGAAGAGCACGAACGCGGTGAGCGGGATGTCGCGGGTCAGCTCGTGCAGGTGCCAGGCGCCGTCGATCTTGGGGCGGAGGGCCGCGTCCAGTGCCTCGGGGGTCAGGCTGGTGACGGTGGCGTCGTCGAGGACGCCGGCCGCGTGAATGACGGCGGTCAGCGGATGCTCGGCCGGCACGTCCGCCAGCGCTGCCGCGAGCGCGGCGCGGTCGGCGGTGTCCGCCGCGGCGACGGTCACCGTGGCACCGTGTTCGGCGAGGTCAGCCACCAGCTGGTCCACCCCGGGGGTGTCGGCGCCGCGGCGGCCGACCAGCAGCAGCCGGCGGGCACCGCCGGCCACGAGATGCCGGGCGACCAGGGCGCCCAGCCCGCTGGTCCCACCGGTGATCAGTATCGTGCCGGCCGCGTCCCACGCCGGCTCGGCGGGGCCGGGGACCGCTTCCGCCCGGGAGATCCGCGGGACGTACGCCGTCCCGTCCCGCAGCGCCACCTGCTCCGGCCCGCCCGGGGTGAGCCCGGCGAGCGCGGCCGCCCACCACCTGGCGGGACCGTCCGTTACCGTTACCGGCTGGTCCGCCGGGGCGGTGGCCTCGGTGGTCACAGCAGCCTCGGTGGTCACAGCGGGCTCGGCGGCCACCGTGGGCTCGGCGGGCACCGCGGGCTCGTCGATGTCGACGAGCCCGAACCGGCCCGGATGCTCGGTCTGCGCGGTGCGTACCAGCCCCCACACGGCGGCGTTGACGAGGTCGGTCACCACGTCGCCCGGGCGGGCGGCGACCGCTCCCCGGGTGACGAACAGCAGCCGGCGGGTGCCGTCCGGGTCGGCGGCGAGCCAGTCGCGGACCAGCCGCAGCGCCCGCGCCGCGGTGCCGCGCGCCGCCGCCGGCAGGTCCGCGCCGGGCTCGGCCGGCGGTGCCGGCGGCACGACGACGTCCCCCTCGCCGGGGAACGTCACCTCGGCCGCCTCGGCCAGGTCGTTGGGAGACGCCAGGTCGCTGAGCAGGACGAAGCGCGGCGTGTCCGTGTCCGTGTCGGCCGAGCCAGCCGCGTCCGCCGCGTCCGCGGAGCCGGCTGAGGAGGCGGCGCCGAGGCTGGCACCGGCGCCGGGGAGGTCCGCTGGACGCCAGGTCAGCGTGTGCAGCGCGGTGGCCAGGTCGAGCCCGGACCGGCCGAGCCGCTGCCGGGACACCGGGCGCAGCACGACCGAGGCGATCTCGCCGACGGGCGCGCCATCCTGGTCTAACAGCGCGAGAGCGAACGCGTCCGGCCGGATTCGCGTTGCCGTCACGCGGAGCACGTCCGGTGCCACGGCGGGCAGCCGGGCTCCGCTCCAGGAGAAGGGCAGGGCGATGTCGCTGCCCACCTGCTGTGGCGCGAGCTCGAGCACCAGCGGGTGCAGGGCCGCGTCGAGCAGCGCCGGGTGGACGCCGAACCCGTCGCTGTCCGCCGTCGCGGCTTCGGGCAGCGCAACCTCGAAGCGCAGCGTGTCCCCGTCCCGCGCCAGCCGGCGCAGGCCGGTGAACGCCGGCCCGTACTCGTAGCCGTGCTCGGCGAGGCGCCGGTAGGCGGCGTCCAGCACCGCGCCGTCCGGCTCCGGCCAGTCCGCCCCGGCAGGGGGCGTCGGAGCGGACAAGCTGTCGTCCGCTCCGACGGCGGTGAGCACTCCGGAGGCGTGCCGGGTCCAGGCGGACGCGCCGGCCGGCGCCGGCCCGGTGCCGGTGGCGCCGTCCGCGCCGGCGCTGCCGCCGGTACCGGTGGACGGCGTGGGGCCGTCCACCCGGGCGTGGATGTCGACGGGGCGGCGGCCGGCCGAGTCCGGGCGGCCGACGGCGACCTGCAGGCGTACGGCGGCGTCGGCCGGCAGCGCGAGCGGCTCCTCCAGGGCCAGGTCGGCCACGACGGGGTAGCCCACCCGGGTGCCCGCGGCCAGGGCCAGGTCGAGCAGGACGGTCCCGGGCAGCAGCACCCGGCCGTCGATGACGTGGTCGGCCAGCCATGGCCTGCTCGCGCGCGAGACCCGGCCGGAGAACACCGCCTCGTCCCGGTCCGCGAGGTCGAGGCGCAGGTCGAGCAGCGGGTGTCCGGCGGCGTCGGGGCCGGCTGTCGAGGCGGGGGCAGTCAGCCAGTACCGCTGCCGGGTGAACGGGTAGGTCGGCAGGTCGACCCGGCGGGCGCCGGGGAACAGCGCCCGCCAGTCCGGCGCGGTCCCGTTCGCCCACAGCGTGCCCAGGGCGGCGGTGACCGTCGCGTCCGCCGGCCGGTCGGGGCGCAGCAGCGGGACGGCCACGGCGTCGGCGGCCGTGGCGCTGATGGCCTGTCGGGCGGCGGCGGTCAGCGTCGCGTCCGGCCCCA
Organism: Candidatus Protofrankia datiscae; assembly: GCF_000177615.2. Taxonomy (GTDB): domain Bacteria; phylum Actinomycetota; class Actinomycetes; order Frankiales; family Frankiaceae; genus Protofrankia; species Protofrankia coriariae. The sequence continues at coordinate 2,299,623 of NC_015656.1, forward strand.
GCTCCAGGTAGGTCCGCACGCCGCGGGCGTCGAGGTCGCGGATGGCGTCGTGGAAGCGCACGGTGCCGCGCAGCTGGGCGACCCAGTAGTCCGGCGAGGTGAGCTCCTCGTCGGTGGCGAGGGCGCCGGTGGCGGTGGAGACGATCGGGATACGCGGCGGGTGGAAGCTCAGAGCGGCGGCGACGGCGCGGAACTCGGCCAGGACCGGGTCCATGTGCCCCGAGTGGAAGGCGTGGCTGACCCGTAGCCGGCCGGTCCGCCGGCCCTGTTCCCGCCAGTGCGCGGCGACCCGTTCGACCGCGTCGGCGTCCCCGGAGACGACGACGGCGTTCGGCCCGTTCACGGCGGCCAGGTCGACGACCGCCCCGGCGCCGCTCCCGGCGTCACGGCCAGTGTCCGAGCCGGCGTCCGAGTCGGCGGCACCGTTGGTGTCCGACCTGGTGGCACCGTCGGCGTCCGACCTGGTGGCATGTTCGGCGTCCAGTTCGGCGCGCAGGGCGGCGATGCTGTCGCGCACCTCCCGCTCGGTCGCGGCGATGGCGATCATCGCGCCGCCCGGCTGGCCGGACTGCATCAGCCGGCCACGGGCGACGACCAGCGTCGCGGCGTCGGGCAGCGACAGCACACCGGCGACGTGGGCGGCGGCCAGCTCCCC